>NZ_RCNY01000035.1:26854-100227 GCF_004307635.1 Pseudomonas sp. Sample_22 | reverse complement strand
GGGTTTGAGCTGATGGAGTTGTTTGAGCGTTAGATTTTTCGGTGATTTTCAGGGCCTTATCGCGGGCAAGCCTTGCTCCTACAGGATTCGAGTCGATCAAAATATCGGCGACGACATAAATCCTGTAGGAGCAAGGCTTGCCCGCGATTCTTTCAGGCCTTAATTCGGCCCCGGATCCGCAACCAGCCGCCCGGCATCCTTGGTCAGCGACTTCAGAAATTCGGTCTGCAACTCTGGGTCGTTGCGCGTCAGTTCAATCAGGCTCTGTTCCAGCTCGCTGGCCTCTTCCTCCAGGCCCAATTCCGACAGGCGCTTGACCCGGTGTACCCACTGGCTTACTTCGTCGTCTTCGAGGTCGTCGTAAATCAACCCGTGGGCTTCGAGCAGCTTGCCACGCAAGGTATTGCTGAGGGCGAGGGACGAGTCGGTATGCACGTCGTCCTTGGCGTCCTCGACATTGATCTGCAGCTTGCTCAGATGATTGAGGTCATGTTCGGCGAACGGGCTGTCCAACAGGTTCAGACGCAATACGCCGTTTTTGTCGGTGCTCAGCTCGAAGGTTTCCTTGCCGGCCTTGACCTGCACTGGACGCTCGCTCCATGGCAGGCTCGAGTACTCCGTGCGCTTGTCGAGCTGGACCTCATCGATCCCGGCCAGGTTCTGTTGCGCACGACCATTGGATTGCGTGTTCATGAACGGGTTGAGTCCGGCAAAGCCGTAACTGAACCAGTCCTTGGTCACGCTATCCGGAAGGTTGCCCAGGGCAAACACATTGACCACGTTCGCACCGACGCCACCGACCACCGCTACAGCGCCCAGCGGGATCTCGTAGATTTCCCGCCAGGGTTGGTACGGCGTGTAGCGATCGTAATGGCGCGTGACCTCGAACTCGGTGACTTCGAAGGTCTTTTGCTCGTGGATTTTCACCCGGCGCTGCGGCAGCTCAAGCACCTTGGGCTCACCGACATCGATCTGCAGGCTGTGATCGAGCAATTTGCGCTCGACACGTTCCTCGTGCTCGCTGCGTTGTGACATGTGATTGGCACAGCCGCTGACCAGCAGGGCGCCGCACAGGGCGGCACCACCGAGGCCTAAGGTGTTTCGCTTGAACATGACGTCTCTATCTGGTTTCAGCGGCGGATACGGGCCTGAAGGAAAGGCAGTACGTCGGCGACCGGCAGCGCTTGCGGCTCGGCCTCGGTACGGCTCTTGTATTCCAGGTTGCCTTCGGCGAGGCCGCGGTCGCTGACCACGATCCGGTGAGGAATGCCGATCAGCTCCATGTCTGCGAACTTGATGCCCGGGCTGGTTTTCTTGTCGCGGTCGTCCAGCAGCACTTCGAAGCCGGCGGCAGTCAGTTCTGCATACAGCTTGTCGGTGGCTTCGCGAACCAGGTCGGTTTCATAGCGCAACGGCACCAGGGCGATCTGGAAAGGCGCTAGCGCGTCGCTCCAGATGATGCCTTTGTCGTCGTTGTTCTGTTCGATGGCAGCCGCCACCACGCGGGAAACGCCAATGCCGTAGCAGCCCATTTCCAGGGTCACCGGCTTGCCGTTCTCGCCCAGTACTTCGCACTTCATCGCCTTGCTGTACTTGTTGCCCAGCTGGAAGATGTGCCCGACTTCGATGCCGCGCTTGATTTCCAGGGTGCCTTTGCCGTCAGGGCTTGGGTCGCCGGAAACCACGTTACGCAGGTCGGCAACGGTTGGAACCGGCAAGTCGCGCTCCCAGTTCACGCCGAAGTAGTGCTTGTCGTCGATGTTCGCACCGATGCCGAAATCGCTCATCAGTTCGACCGAACGATCGATGATGATCGGCAGTGGCAGGTTCAGCGGGCCGAGAGAACCGGCACCCGCGCCGATGGCGTCGCGCAGTTCGCTTTCCGAGGCCATGACCAGCGGGCTGGCGACGCCAGGTTGGTTGGCGGCCTTGATTTCGTTCAGCTCGTGATCGCCACGGATGATCAGGGCAATCAGCTTGCCTGGCTCTTCGGCGTGGACCACGAGGGTCTTGATGGTTTTCTCGATCGGCAGGTTGAAGCCTTCGACCAGTTGCGCAATGGTCTTGGCGTTCGGCGTGTCGACCAGACGCAGTTCTTCGGTCGGTGCGGCACGCGAAGTTTCGCGCGGCACGGCTTCGGCTTTCTCGATGTTCGCCGCGTAGTCGGAACCGTTGCTGAAAACGATGTCGTCTTCGCCGGACTCAGCCAGCACGTGGAACTCGTGGGAACCGGCGCCACCGATGGAGCCGTTGTCAGCTTCTACAGGGCGAAACTTCAGGCCCAGACGGGTAAACACGTTGCAGTACGCCTGGTGCATGCGGTCGTAGGTGACCTGCAGCGACGGCTGGTCAGCGTGGAACGAATAGGCGTCCTTCATGATGAATTCACGGCCGCGCATCAAACCGAAGCGTGGGCGGATTTCGTCACGGAATTTGGTCTGGATCTGGTACAGGTTGATCGGCAGCTGCTTGTAGCTGCTCAACTCGTTGCGCATCAGATCGGTGATGACTTCTTCGTGGGTCGGGCCGGCGCAGAAATCGCGACCGTGGCGATCCTTGAAGCGCAGCAATTCAGGGCCGTACTCTTCCCAGCGACCGGATTCCTGCCACAGTTCAGCCGGTTGCGTGCTCGGCATCAACACTTCGAGCGAGCCGGCGGCGTTCATTTCTTCACGAACGACGGCTTCGACCTTGCGCATCACTCGCAAGCCCATCGGCAGCCAGGTGTACAGGCCCGAGGCAAGTTTGCGGATCATGCCGGCGCGCAGCATCAGCTGGTGGCTGATCACGACCGCGTCGGAAGGCGTTTCTTTCTGTGTGGCGAGCAAAAATTGACTGGTGCGCATGGTTGGCCGTTATCGATTGCTGATGACGAGAAATGACGGAGCATTGTACGGGCGAGATCCGCTGTCGTACAGGCGTGCGGTCGGCGGTGTGGCGGGAGGGCGGGAATCGCTGCGCCCTCCAGGTTGTTTCCTGCAGATTCTTCCTACGATTCTTCCGCTACCTGCGTCGGTACGGGTTCCGGTGTGGGGGTCGGACCCTCGCGGCGACTTTCCTGGAACCAGTGCAAGGCGATCAGCACCAGCGTCGGAACACCCAGCAGGGCAGTGATCAGGAAGAAATTGTGGTAGCCGAATTTTTCCACCATGACCCCGGAGTAACCGCCGATCAGGCGCGGCAGCAAGAGCATGATCGAGCTGAGCAGGGCGTATTGGGTGGCGGAGAATTTGAGGTTGGTCAGGCTCGACAGATAGGCCACGAATGCCGAGGTCGCAAGGCCGGAACTGAAGTTGTCCAGTGAAATGGTCAATACCAGCATGTTCAGGTTGGCACCCATGTCGGCGAGCATCAGGAACAGGATGTTGGTCCCAGCGGAGGCCACGCCGCCGATGAACAGGATCGGCAGGATGCCGAAACGCACGATCAGCAGGCCACCCATGCCGGCACCCACCAGGGTCATGATCAGGCCAAAGATCTTGCTGACGCTGGCGATCTGGTCTTTGGTGAAACCCTGGTCGATATAGAACACGTTGGCCATCACGCCCATGACCGTGTCGGACATCCGGTAAGTGGCGATCAGGCCAAGCAGCAGCAGCGCTTGCCAGCGATAGCGAAGAATGAAGTCGTTGACCGGAGTCAGCACCGGCGCCAGCCCGCGACGGCCCATGGCTGACAGGCACAGGGCGGTGAGCGTGGTGTAGAGGATTGCCCGCAGGAAGGCGCGGTCCTGGAGCAGCAGGTCAAGCGGGCTCACACCTTCGAACAGCACGCTGGCGAAGTCGGTGTTGTAGAGCTGGGTGAACATGGCCGGCACGGAAACCAGCAGTACGATCAGAACGAACACCGAGGCCAATTGATGCACGAAACTGTAGCGTCCGGCCTGCAATTGCGTGCGCAGCGGCACGGGCGGTTCGCGCATGAACAACGAGGTCAGCAGCGCCGGAACCATCAAGGCGCCGAACAGCAGGTACGTGCCGGCCCAGGCGGAGTGCTTGTAGTTGAAGCCGGTGGAGCCGAAACCTTCGGCGAAGAACAGCGCGCCGGCCGTGGCCAGCAGCGCCGCGATTCGATAACCGGACATGTAGCTGGCGGCCAGGGCAGCCTGGCGATTGTCTTCGGCGATTTCCAGGCGATAGGCGTCAACCGCAATATCCTGCGTCGCCGAGGCGAACGCGACCACTACAGCGATGGCGATCAGCCAGGACAAATGTTTTTGCGGGTCGCAAAAGCCCATGCCGACCAGGCCGAGGATCACCAGTGCCTGGGAAAGCACCAGCCAGGAACGTCGACGACCGAGCTTGCCGAGCAAGGGCAGGCGCCATTGGTCGAGCAAGGGCGACCAGACCCATTTGAAGGCGTAGGCCAGGCCGATCAGGCTGGCGTAGCCGATGGTCTCGCGCGCCACGCCGGCTTCACGCAGCCAGACGGAAAGCGTCGAGAACACCAGCATGTAGGGCAGGCCGGCGGCGAAACCCAGCAATAGCAGTACAAGCGTCGAGGGGCTGGCATAGGCAGCGAGCGCGGCGCGCCAGGTTTTACGGGGCATGGGCTGGAGTCTGCCTCAAGAAATACGGAAACAAAGCGCGCACTCTAACCGCTGTGCTCTACCGGGCGCCACCCATGGCGCTGAATATCAACACGATTATTCAGGATACTGATGCCCTCCATGCGCAATCGCGCGCGTTGTTCATCCCCCGACGGGCTGCCAACGGGGAGGCTGATGCGCCCTCCGGCGCCAAGTACGCGGTGCCAGGGTAGCTTGCTGTCTGCGGGCAGTTGGCTCAGGGTCCGTCCGACCCAGCGCGCGGCCCGGCCCAAACCGGCCAACTCCGCCAACTGACCGTAGCTCACCACTTTGCCTTCGGGCACTTGGGCCAGGGTCAGATAGAGCGCCGTGCGTCGGATTTGCGCTGCGCTTTCGGGTTCAGCTTCTGTTTCGGTCACGTGCGCAGTCCCTGAAAAAAATTACAGTACCGTCCGTAGAGTAAATCCTCGATCGCCAATTGAGAAATGAACTCAATAGAAATAGTCGGGTCAGTCCTTGCTAGGGCCTTATTCCTGCGGATAATGCCGACTTTTTTTCGCGAACCTGAGCCTGTATTTGCTTATGTTGTCCAGAACCCTGCTGTGCCTCGCTGTCGTCAGTGCCTCCACTCCTTTGCTCGCGGATACCGTCTGGTTGAAGAACGGTGACAAGTTGAGCGGCAAGATCATCCTGTTCGATGGCGGCAAGCTGCTGGTTCAGACCGAGTATGCCGGTGCCGTGCCGATCGATTGGAACAAGGTGAAAACCCTGGAGAGCGATCAACATCTGCTGGTCAAGCAGGATGCCTACACCGGGGAGGTGGCCAAGTCGCTGCACGCGGCGGAGGATGGCAAGGTAACTCTGGCCAACGGTGATGCGCCCAAGACGGTGGAGCTGGCGAGCATTCAGCAGATGCTCAAGCCCAAGCCTGTCGTCGAGGATCTGGTCTGGAAAGGCAACATTGATGCAGCTCTGGATTACCAGCGCGCCGACAAGGACACCGACGATTACGATGTCGACTTCAAGACATCCGCGCGTCATGGTCGCTGGCGCCACATTGCGGAAGGCGAGTACAACCGCGAGTTCCAGGACGATGTGGTGACTACGGACAACTGGCGGGCCGAGTACTCCCTCGACCGCTTCCTGACCGAAAAGTGGTTCTGGCAGGGTCGACTGGTCTATAAGCGGGACAAGGTTGAAGACCTGTCCCGTCAACGCACGGTCGGTACCGGTCCGGGTTACCAGTTCTGGGATAACGAGCTGGGGGCGTTCTCCCTCGGCTCGCTGATCAACCGCACGGATTATCAATTTGCCGACGGTAGTAAGGACAACTTTTATTCCGTGGCAATGAAGTGGGATTACAACCGCTATCTGATCGGCAAGAAAGTCGAATTCTTCACCAATGGCGAGGTGGGCAAGCCACTGTCCGGCGTGGCCGAGTATGCGCTGGATGCCGAGATGGGCTTGCGCTACAAGGTGACCGACTGGGCTTCGCTCAATCTCAAGGCTGAACGCGACATCGTCGATGGTACGCAAGAAGCAGACCTGGACAAGACCCGCTACACCGCAGGATTTGGTGTGACCTGGTAAACCCGTTTCCACATCTATAACCCATCGCGGGCAAGCCTCGCTTCTACAGAGTCATTGGATATCTGCAGGAGCGAGGCTTGCCCGCGATGGCGTCAGCGCAATCAAAAGCTCTTGGCCGACAAAACACTCGCCCACAAAAAAGCCCCGCTTTTGAGGGCGGGGCCTTTTGCTAAAGCAAGTACAAGTTAGATAACTTGAACTTCTTCAGCTTGCATGCCTTTCTGACCGCGGGTAGCGATGAAAGAAACCTGTTGGCCTTCTTTCAGGCTTTTGAAGCCGTCGGATTGGATAGCTTTGAAGTGAACGAACAGGTCGTCACCGGATTGTGGAGTGATGAAGCCGAAGCCTTTTTCATCGTTGAACCACTTAACGGTACCGGTTTGGCGATTAGACATGGTGTAACTCCTTGAACAAAGATAACTGCGACTCAGGAAGAACCCTGGCCGAGACTGAGTGCAAAGAGCAGGAAAAATTCTTGTAGATGGTTGGATCGAAATTCAACATATCGTGTAGAGATTCTCAGTGACACAAGCAGCACAGTGGCGCCACCTTAACCCTTTTTCCGAGACGTGCCAATGCTTCTTGCGAAGGTTTCTCGGTTTTCGTGATCGACGGTGCATCGTATTGCTTCGAAGGTCCGTAATTTCGGCAGGATCATCGAGAATTGCGCCCAGTGCTTTGAACCCGGCGGCGCGCCCCGGTAAGATGCCGGACAGATTTTTTCCACCTCGCTATTCAGGACACCGCCATGAGCATCAAATCGGACAAGTGGATTCGCCGCATGGCGCAAGAGCACGGCATGATCGAGCCGTTCGTAGAGCGCCAGATGCGTGGCAGCGACGATAGCCGTGTGATCTCCTACGGCGTGTCCAGCTACGGCTACGATGTGCGTTGCACCAATCATTTCAAGGTGTTCACCAACATCAACTCCGCCATCGTCGACCCGAAAAACTTCGATGCCGGCAGCTTCGTCGATATCCACAGCGACGTGTGCATCATCCCGCCGAACTCCTTTGCCCTGGCCAGCACCGTCGAGTACTTCCGCATCCCGCGCAATGTATTGACCATCTGCCTGGGTAAAAGCACCTACGCGCGTTGCGGCATCATCGTCAACGTCACGCCGCTGGAGCCGGAGTGGGAAGGCCACGTGACCCTGGAGTTTTCCAACACCACCAATCTGCCGGCGAAAATCTACGCCAACGAGGGCGTGGCGCAGATGCTGTTCCTCGAATCCGACGAAGAGTGCGAAGTGTCCTACAAGGACCGTGGCGGCAAGTATCAGGGCCAGCGTGGCGTGACCCTGCCACGGACCTGAGTCAACCGTCCGACAAACCGTGGGAATTCCTGAGCGAGCGTACACTCTATGGAGTGTACTTCCGATCCGCGCAAGGCAGATCGGGCCATCGCTCAGGAGTGCTTTATGAAGATCGACCCGCAAATAAGTGCCGAACTGGCAAGGCTCGAGCCCAATCAGGTTGGCGTTTTAGCCTGGTCCTTGCTGGCACACCCGACGATCAGCATGGCAGGGGGCATTCCCGGCCAGCCTGATCCTGATACGCCCAACGAACAACCTACCGAGCCAGGTGAGCCGACGCTTCCGGACGAACCGCCTCCCGCGCCTGTGGCCTGATCAACACCGGACCGCTGTCTGTAGGAGCGAGCCTGCTCGCGATGAATCCGAGAACGCCGCGCAGTATCAGTTGCCACGCGTCATCGTTGGCGTCCATCGCGACGGTGCGACGATTCGACAGGCTCGCTCCTACAGGGTCACCGGCCAGATTTCGTTGTCGCCGATTACAAAAATCCTGCAATTGTCGTCCCGTTCAACCTGAAATCCCCCGGTGAACGCGCCGAAGGCCGGTAACAGGCTGACCGTCTCGCCAATCCTGAAACACGCCAGGCGCAAACGCTGCCGGCCTCGACCGTTGAGCCGAAACACCGGGTGCACGTGCCCGGCCAGCGCATGCCGCCCAGGATACGGGTTCGGCTCGTGCTGCAAAGCGAAAGGCCCCAGTAACATGGGTTCAGGCACCACGCCAATGTTCAGTGTGGTGGGTGGGTCGCCGGCACGTTTATCGTGGTTGCCGCGGATCAGCGTCATGGGCAAGTCACGATGCCGCGCTCGCCACTGGGCCAACGCCTGGAGCGTAGCTGTCGCGTGAGAGCCGGGGCCGTGGAGAAAGTCACCGAGAAAAATCAATTGCCGGCAGGGAAGTGCCTTCAACAGGGCATCGAGCACGGCAATGTTCTGCTGGGTCGTTCCCTGCGGTACAGGTTGACCCAGGCTTCGATAGGCCGCGGCCTTGCCAAAATGCACATCGGCCACCAACAGCGCTTGTTGAGCCGGCCAATAGACGGCTTTTTCCGGCAGCAGCCAGAGCTCTTCTCCACATAGGCTTATCGGATAGGGCGCACTCATCAGGGTTTCCCGGTGTCGGCGGTTGTTTCCAGATCGCTGACCATGCGTCGGATGCGGTCGGCGAGTTTTTCCGAACTCATGCTTTCGCGCATCCGTTCCACCAGCAGTGGAAAGCCAAGGGGCGTTGGTCGCTTGATCTGATGCAGGTCCAATGTCATCCGGTTGATTCGCTCCAGTGTTTGTTCCAGGCGACGAATATCCAACTCTTCCCGCAACACTTCTTCCCCGGCCTGAGCCAGCAATAAATTGCCCGCGTCGTATTGTTTGAACACTTCGAAGAACAGGCCGCTGGATGCCTGAACCTGCCGCGTGCTTTTCGGCGCGCCGGGGTAGCCGGCGAACACCAGCCCGGCAATTCGAGCGATTTCGCGGAAACGGCGCAGGGCCAGTTCACCGGCATTAAGACTGGCCAGTACGTCCTGCAACAGATTATCGGCGCTGAACAGGGCGGCATCGAGTTGCCGCGACCAATCGACGGGCGTGGCGCTGAGCAGTTCCAGGCCGTAATCATTGACTGCGATCGAGAAGGTCAGCGGCTGGCGTTGACTGGCCCGCCACGCCAGCAGGCTGGCCAGCCCCAGATGCACCTGGCGACCGGCAAAGGGAAAAAGAAAAAGGTGCCAGCCCTCGCGAGACTTCAGGGCTTCGGCCAGCAGACTGTTTTCGGTCGGTAATCCCGACCACCGTTGTTGCACTTGCAGTAAGGGGCGCATCGCCTGCATTTGCGGGCCGACATAATGACCCTTCGCCGCGGCACTGAATCGGGCGACCACCGCTTTTGCCAGTTCATTGGATAGGGGCATGCGTCCGCCATTCCAGCGCGGGACCGCGGCTTTTTTCACCGTGCTGCGTTTGACGTACGCGGTCATGTTTTCTACCCGCACCAGTTCCAGCAAGCGCCCGGCGAACAGAAAACCATCACCGGGTTTGAGGCGCGCAATAAAGCCCTCCTCGACACTGCCCAACTGTTTGCCACCGCCGCCCTTGCTCCAGAATTTCAACTGAATGCTCGCATCGCTGACGATGGTACCGATGCTCATGCGATGCCTGCGGGCCAGCCGTGCATCCGGCACGCGCCACACACCGTGTTCATCGGGCTCGACCCGGCGGTAATCCGGATAGGCTGTCAGGGAGAGTCCGCCATGACGCACGAACGCCAGCGCCCATGCCCATTCGGCCGGGTTCAGGTCACGATATGCCCAGGCTCCGCGGACTTCTTCGTACAACTCATCGGGGAGAAAACCGCCGCCCAGAGCGATGCTGACCAAGTGCTGCACCAATACATCCAGTGGCTTGACCGGGGATAGCCGCGGTTCGATGCAGCGTGCCGCGACAGCATCCTGCGCCGCGGCGGCCTCGATCAATTCAAGGCTGTGGGTTGGCACCAGCGTGACCCGTGATTCACGTCCCGGTGCATGGCCGGAGCGCCCGGCACGCTGCATGAGCCGCGCCACACCTTTGGCGGAGCCGATTTGCAGAACCCGCTCCACCGGCAGGAAATCCACACCCAGATCGAGGCTGGAAGTGCAGACCACCGCTTTGAGTTGGCCATCCTTGAGCGCGCGTTCGACCCAGTCGCGGGTGTCGCGGGACAACGAGCTGTGGTGCAGCGCGATCAACCCGGCCCAGTCCGGCCGGGCGTCGAGGAGGGCCTGGTACCAGATCTCTGACTGGGCACGGGTGTTGGTAAATACCAGGCTGCTGGCGCTGGATTCGAGTTCGCCCACCACCTGCGGCAGCATCTTCAACCCGATGTGCCCGGCCCAGGGAAAACGCTCGATCGCCGGGGGCAGCAGCGTGTCGACCCGCAGCACTTTGCGGGTTTGCCCTTGCACACTGATGCCGCCGCCGTTGGGGATCAGCACCTGCTCGGCGTGAGACTGATTACCCAGCGTCGCGGAAACGCCCCAGACGATCAGTTCGGGACGCCAGCGACGCAAACGGGCCAAGGCCAATTGCAGTTGCACGCCGCGCTTGTTGCCAAGCAATTCGTGCCATTCATCGACCACCACCATGCGCAAGGTCGAAAGTGCTGTTTGCGCGTCGGCACGGGCAAGCATCAGGGTCAGGCTTTCTGGTGTGGTGATCAGCGTGCTCGGCAGGCGCCGGCTCTGGCGCGCTCGTTCACTGCTGCTGGTGTCGCCGGTGCGCAGGCCGACGCTCCACGGAATCTGCAAAGCCTGCAGCGGCGCTTCAAGTGCGCGGGCGGTGTCGGCGGCCAGGGCGCGCATGGGGGTTATCCACAGCACCGTGAGGGGCTCGGCCACGGGTTTACGTTTGCGAGTTGTTTCAACCGCAGGTGAAGAGCGGGCGAAGCGATTGAGCGCGCCGAACCAGACCGCGTAGGTTTTACCGGCGCCGGTGCTGGCGTGCAGCAATCCGCTGTGTCCCTGTTTTACCGCTGACCACACTTCCTTTTGAAAGGCGAACGGCTTCCAGCCGCGAGCGGTGAACCATTGCTTTGCAAAGTTGGAGGAGGTTCCCATGCCGGCGGTTTGCGCTCTGAAAGTGTTCCTTCAGTGACCACGACGCAACACAACAAGTTTTATTGCGATGTCTGCTGTAGGAGCAAAGCTTGCTCGCGATAGCGGTGCTTCAGGCGAGGATAATATCGACTGAAATACCGCTATCGCGAGCAAGCTTTGCTCCTACATGGGGCTGGTTTTACTTGAGGTTACCGCTGAGGAATTGCTTGAGGCGTTCGCTTTTCGGATTGCCCAGCACGTCTTCCGGCGCGCCTTCTTCCTCTACCAGGCCCTGATGCAGGAACAGCACCTGGCTCGACACTTTACGGGCGAAGCTCATTTCGTGGGTGACCATGATCATGGTCCGGCCTTCTTCGGCCAGGCCCTGGATCACCTTGAGCACTTCACCCACCAGCTCCGGGTCCAGCGCTGACGTCGGTTCGTCAAACAGCATGACCTCCGGCTCCATGGCCAACGCTCGGGCAATCGCCACCCGTTGCTGCTGGCCGCCGGAAAGAAATGCCGGGTATTGGTCCGCCACCCGCGCCGGCAAGCCGACTTTGTCCAGGTAGCGACGGGCACGGTCTTCGGCTTCCTGCTTGCTGCAACCCAACACCCGGCGCGGGGCCATGGTGATGTTTTCCAGCACGGTCATGTGGCTCCACAGGTTGAAGTGCTGGAACACCATGGCCAGGCGGGTGCGGATCCGTTGCAGTTCGTCGGGATCGGCGACGTGCATGCCGTGGCGATCCTTGACCATGCGGATCGCCTGGCCGTCCAGGCTCATGGCGCCGTCATTGGGTTGTTCGAGAAAGTTGATGCAGCGCAAAAAGGTACTTTTGCCCGAGCCGCTGGCGCCGATCAGGCTGATGACGTCGCCGGTGTTGGCCTTGAGCGAAACGCCTTTGAGCACCTCGTGATCGCCATAGCTCTTGTGCAGGCCTTCGATGGTCAGTTTGTACATGGAACAAGCATCCTCAAGGCGAAAGTAGGTAGCCGCTGCGATAGGCTTCGGTGCCCGCGACATGGGCGATGACCATGCCGGCAGTGGCCATGCGGCGCAGCGAGCGCGCGTACATCAGGCCGGCGGCAGTGCAATGGACCGCAGTGACGCGATCGGTGATCGGGTCGATGATTTCGGCGATCAGTTGCCCGGCTTCCAGGTACTCACCTGGCAATGCAGTGAACACCAGCAAACCGCCGACGGGGGTCGCCACCGGTTCGACGCCGGCCAGGGGCGTAGGCGGGTAGGGCAGGTCGGGCAATGGCGCCGGTTCGCCGGCAATTGCACCGAAGTGAATCAGGTAATCGATCAGTGCCTGGCTGTCGAGGCTGGCCAGCGGGTGATTGACGTCGCCCTGGCCGCGCAATTCGACCGTGACCGAAAAGCTGCCCGGCGCAATGTCGAACTGTTCGCCGAAGCGTTCTTTCAACTGCCACCAGAGCAGGGTGAAGCATTCATCGAACGACTGCCCGCCGGAATCAGTGGCCAGCAAACTGGCTTCGGAACCGATGTAGCGCGCCAGCGGCTCGACCTGCGGCCAGGCTTCGGGCGTGGTGTACAAGTGCGCGACGGCTTCGAAATCGCAATGCAGGTCCAGCACCATGTCGGCGTCGCAGGCCAGCCTTTGCAGGGTCAGGCGCTGGGATTGCAACTGGGTGCCGGCGGTCTGCCGGGCCAGCGCATTGCGTAGGCTGTTGCGGATCAGTTCGCGATTACGCTGGGGGTCGTCACCGAGCTGGCCTTCGATCTCATTGCCGACTTCCTCGCTCAAATCGACGAACCAGCGGTTGAAGTTCTGTCCGCTTTCCAGCTCGTATCGACCCAGCGGCACATCCATCAGCACTTGTTCCAGGCCAACCGGATTGGCTACCGGAACCAGAACGATTTCACTGCGCAGCCGCCCGGCCGCTTCGAGCTCCGTCAGGCGTTGCTTGAGATGCCAGGCGACCAGCATGCCGGGCATTTCATCGGCGTGCAGGGATGACTGAATGTAGATCTTGCCTTTGGCCGGCTGAGGGCCGAAGTGAAAGCTGTGGATCTGTCGTGCTGTCCCCGGCAGCGGGGCCAGCAAGTCATGTATCTGGTGGCGCATTTGTCTTATTCCAGGAAGCTTGGGCCCTAGTGAGTCGGCCCGAGGAAGGCCAGCCATCGGCGTTCGGCGAGACGGAACAGGCCAACCAGCGCAAAGGTGACGGTCAGGTAGATCAGCGCGGCGATGCCGAACGACTGGAAGGTCAGGAAGGTCGCCGAGTTGGCGTCCCGCGCGACTTTCAGGATGTCCGGGATGGTTGCGGTGAAGGCCACGGTGGTCGAGTGCAGCATCAGGATCACTTCGTTGCTGTAGTAGGGCAACGAGCGGCGCAGGGCCGAAGGCATGATCACGTAGGCATACAGCTTCCAGCCTGTCAGGCCATAGGCCTTGGCGGCTTCGACTTCACCGTGGGCCATGCTGCGGATGGCCCCGGCGAAAATTTCCGTGGTATAGGCGCAGGTGTTCAGTGCGAACGCCAGGATGGTGCAGTTCATCGCATCGCGGAAGAAGCTGTCGAGCACCGGTTGCGCCCGCACGGCGGCGAGGCTGTAGATGCCGGTGTAGCAGATCAGCAACTGGATATAGAGCGGCGTACCGCGGAACAGGTAGGTGTAGAACTGCACTGGCCAGCGTATGTAGAAGTGCGGTGAAACCCGGGCGATGGACAGCGGAATCGAGACGATGAAACCGATGAAAATCGACGCGCTGAGCAGCCACAGGGTCATGGCCAGGCCGGTGATGTTCTGGCCGTCGGTGTAGAGGAAAGCCCTCCAGTATTCCTGCAGGAGTTCGATCATCGTACGGCCTCCCGGGTCCCGGCGGCGTAGCGGCGTTCGAGCCAGCGCAGAATGATGTTGGAGGCACTGGTGATCAGCAGATAGATCAGCGCAGCGAGCACCAGGAAGTAGAACAGTTGATAGCTGCTTTTACCCGCGTCCTGGGCTGCCTTGACCAGGTCGGCAAGGCCGATGATCGACACCAGCGCGGTGGCCTTGAGCATCACCATCCAGTTGTTGCCGATACCCGGCAGGGCAAAGCGCATCATTTGCGGGAACACCACGATACGAAAGCGCTGGCCGCGCTTGAGACCATAGGCGGTGGCCGCTTCGACCTGGCCGCGCGGCACGGCAAGGATGGCGCCGCGGAACGTTTCGGTGAAATACGCGCCGTAAATGAAGCCCAGGGTCAGTACCCCGGCGCTGAACGGGTTGATCTCGATGTATTCCCATTCCATGTAGTCGGTAAGCGACGTCAGCCAGGTTTGCAGGCTGTAGAAGATCAGCAGCATCAGCACCAGGTCCGGCACCCCGCGAATCAACGTGGTGTAGCACTGGGCAACCAGGCGCAGCAGTTTGACTTTGGACAGTTTGGCGCTGGCGCCGAGCAGGCCGAGCAACACGGCCACCAGCAGCGACATCGCCGATAATTTGATAGTCATCCAGGTGCCTTCCATCAGCAAAGGACCGAAGCCCTTGAGGCTGAAGGCGGAGAGCCCCAGATTTTGCAGGAGGTTTTCGAACATAAATCAGCAACCTGATCGGATGAAAAAAGCGCCCATCGCGAGATGGGCGCCGGGCATTACTTGCCGCTGTACAGATTCAGATCGCCAAAGTGTTTCTTCTGAATGGTGGCGTAGGTGCCATCATCGTGTAACGCTTTGATACCCTTGTCCAAAAGTGCTTTCAGCTCGGTGTTACCTTTCTTAATACCGATAGCCGTTTTAGCAGGCAGCAGTTCGCTGTCGACTGGCTTGCTGACTTCGTAGCCCTCGCCTTTTGGCGACTTCAGGAAGCCCAGTTCGGCTTGCAGCATGTCCTGGATCGCGGCGTCGAGACGGCCGGAAGTCAGGTCGGAATACACCTGGTCCTGGTTCTGATAGGCCTGGGTTTTTACCCCAGCCTTGTCCAGAACGGCTTTGGCGTAGGCTTCCTGGATGGTGCCTTGCTCGTAGCCGACGGTCTTGCCCTTGAGCGAAGCGACGTCTTCAGTCAGGCCAGAGCCTTTCTTGAACACGTAGGCGGTTGGACCGGAAAACAGCTCGCTGGAGAAGTCGATGACTTTTTCACGGGCCGGGGTGACGGTCATCGAAGAGATCACACCGTCGAATTTATTGGCCTTGAGGCCAGGAATCATCCCGTCGAAATCGCTTTCGACCCATTTGCACTTGACCTTCAGCTCGGCGCAGATTGCGTTGCCCAGATCGATGTCGAAGCCCACCAGGTTGCCGTCAGCCGCTTTCGACTCGAACGGTGCGTAGGAAGGGTCAACACCAAAACGCAGTTCCTTGTATTCCTTTGCCATGGCGGAGCCAGCGGCCATGCACAACGCCAGTGCAGAGAGGGTCAGCAATGCTTTTTTCATTATTTATTCCCTAAAACCAATATGAGCGCTTGTGGCGCAGAATTATTGTTACTGGTAAGCGTAAGACCTAATGAAAGTAGCAATTTCCGAACCAGAGTGCCGAACAAGCGTTTAACAGGCATTCAGGAAATCGCCGGGATGGGATTAGTGCACGAAAACGGGCGGCGTGGAAGACCCGCACTCTTTTGGTTCTTCGGCAGGCGAATTACTGGAGCAAATCCTGCAGTGTTCCCAAGTGATCCGCCTCATCGACGGACTTGTCCTGACGCCAGCGCAGCATCCGCGGAAACCGCACGGCGATCCCGCTTTTGTGCCGCTTGGACAGCGCAATCCCTTCGAAGCCCAGCTCAAACACCAGGCTCGGTTTGACGCTGATCACCGGGCCGAATTTTTCCACGGTGGTTTTACGCACGATGCTGTCGACCTGGCGCATTTCTGCATCGGTCAGCCCTGAGTAGGCCTTGGCAAAGGGCACCAACGTGCGCTCGCTGGCGTCGGGTGGGCCGTCCCAGACCGCGAAGGTGTAGTCGCTGAAAAGACTTGCCCGGCGGCCATGACCGCGTTGCGCATATATCAGCACGGCGTCGACACTGAACGGGTCTACCTTCCATTTCCACCAGACGCCCACATCCTTGGTTCGGCCCACGCCGTAGAGCGCGTCTTGAGCCTTGAGCATCATCCCTTCGACGCCGAGCCGGCGAGAATCTTCGCGCTGGCGGGCGAGGTCGAACCAGTCTTCGCCGGTCAACAGTGGCGACGCCAGCAGCGCCGGATGATTGCAACGGGCAATGACTTGCTCCAGTTGCGCCCGCCGCTGCGCCTGCGGTTGATTGCGCCAGTCTTCGCCGGCCCATTCCAGCAAGTCGTACGCGAGGATGACCACCGGAATGTCGCCAAGCATTTTCTTGCTCAGGGTTTTGCGCCCGATGCGCTGTTGCAGCAGGGCGAAAGGTTGCACGGCGGGGGCGGTCGGCGATTGCGGGTCGAAGGCGTCGGCGGTGTCGGGTTGATCAGCTTTCCAGACCACGATTTCACCGTCGATCACCGTGCCGTCGGGCAAGACGTGGTTCAGGTTGGCCAGCTCGGGAAACCGCTCGGTCACCAACTCTTCACCCCGTGACCAGACCCACAACTTTGCGTCGCGCTTGACCACTTGGGCGCGGATGCCATCCCACTTCCATTCCACTTGCCATTGGCTGGCAGGGCCGAGCAATGCGTCGAATTGTTCGACTGGTTGGGACAGTGCGTGGGCGAGAAAAAACGGATAGGGCTGGCCGCCTCGCTGGGCATGTTCATCGGCCGATTCGGCGGCGATCAGTTTCAGGTAACTGGCGGCGCTCGGGCGATTGGACAGGTCGGTATAGCCCACCAGGCGTTGCGCCACGCGTTTGCTGTCGAGATGGGCCATGGCGGCGAGCGCCCGGGTGACCAACAGTTTGGAGACGCCAACACGAAAGCTGCCGGTGATGAGCTTGATACAGAGCATCAAGCTGGTGCGGTCCAGTTGCGACCAGAGTTCGGGCAGTTGACGGGCGAGTACCTCGGGGGATTCGCCGCGCAAAGGCAGCAGCTTTTTTTCGACCCACACGGCCAGGCCATCGCTGGACACGTGAGGAGCCTCAGGCAGGATCAGCGAGATGGTTTCGGCCAGATCGCCCACGGCCTGATAACTCTCTTCGAACAACCACGTCGACAGGCCCGATTGCTCAATCGCCAGATCATGCAGAAGCCGCGCCGGCACCAATTGCCGGGGCCGTCCTCCGGACAGGAAATACACCGCCCATGCAGCATCTTCAGGGGCGGCCTGGGCAAAGTAGCGTTGCATCGCCAACAGTTTGGCATTGCTTGAAGTCGTCGCATCGAGCTCGGCATACAACTGGGCAAACGCTCTCATGACGTCGCCTCGGTGGGCTCGTGCTCGACGGCTACAGGTTCTTCTTCATCGTCACCGTATTCGGTATCGAAAGCCTGGGCGTCGAGGCCTTGCTCGCGCAGGTGACGCACCAGCACGGCGACCGAACCGTGGGTGACCATCACCCGTTGCGCACCACTCTGTTCGATGGCCCAGAGCAGGCCAGGCCAGTCCGCGTGATCGGAGAGCACGAAGCCGCGATCCACACCGCGGCGCCGGCGAGTACCGCGCAGGCGCATCCAGCCGCTGGCGAAGCCATCGCTGAAGTCGCCGAAGCGGCGCATCCAGGTGCTGCCACCGGCGGAGGGAGGGGCAATGACCAGGGCTTTGCGCATCAGCGGGTCGTTTTTTTGCACATCGCCGGCATAGATCGTCGCAGGCAGGTGAACACCCGCTTCGCGGTAAACCCGGTTCAGCGGTTCGACCGCGCCATGGGCCAGGATCGGGCCAAGTCCGGCATCGATGCCGTGGAGAATGCGCTGGGCTTTGCCGAACGCGTAGCACAGCAGCACGCTGGTTTTGTCCTGGGCCGCGTTGGCCTGCCACCATTGATTGATTTCGGCGAAGACCTGCGCCTGGGGTTGCCAGCGATAAATTGGCAGGCCGAAGGTCGATTCGGTGATAAAGGTATGGCAGCGCACCGGTTCGAACGGGGCACAAGTGCCGTCGGGCTCGATTTTGTAATCGCCGGAAGCGACCCAGACTTCGCCGCGGTATTGCAGGCGAACCTGCGCCGATCCCAGAACATGCCCAGCCGGATGAAAACTCAGGGTGACGCCGTGATGCAACAAGCGCTCGCCGTAGGCCAGCGTCTGCAGGTTGATGTCTTGCCCCAGCCGCGCTCGCAGAATGCCTTCACCCGGCGCCGCTGCCAGGTAATG
The DNA here is from genome assembly GCF_004307635.1 of Pseudomonas sp. Sample_22. Classification (NCBI taxonomy): domain Bacteria; kingdom Pseudomonadati; phylum Pseudomonadota; class Gammaproteobacteria; order Pseudomonadales; family Pseudomonadaceae; genus Pseudomonas; species Pseudomonas sp. Sample_22. The sequence goes on along the minus strand of NZ_RCNY01000035.1, from coordinate 82,035 downwards.
CTGGTTGCCGGTGCGCGCATGGTCGCCATGGGCGTGGGTAATGACTGATCGCTCGACCGGTCGCCAGGGATCGATATAGAAATCGCCAGCGGGGCAGTACAAGCCTTCGGGACGCGCGATGACAAGATCCACGATGCTACCCAAGTGGGGGGACTTGTTAGCTATGAGGCTGGCGCGCAGCGAGAAGTTCTATCGGGGTTTGATGGGCGCGCTTTACACGAGGTACAGCTCATTCCTTGTAGGAGCACAGCTTGCTCGCGATAGCGGAATGTCAGTCACCGATAATGTTGAATGTGCCGGCGTCATCGCGGGCAAGCCATGCTCCTACAGGCTTTGAAGTGGCCGCGGTTCAAGTATTTGGCACAAATCCCCTGTAGGCGCCAGCCTGCTGGCGATGAATCCAAGAACGCCGCGGGGCATCAGGTGCCCCGCGTTATCATTGACGTCCATCGCGACGGTGCGACGATTCGACAGGCTCGCTCCTACAGGGGGGCGTTACTTGCCCGGTGTCAGGGTCAAGCGCTTGCTGCCATAAACCCTGTCATAGTTCTGCGACTGCATCGGCAGGGTCTGATACTGCCCTTTGAGCCACGGATCGATGCTGTTGAGGTAGTTCGGGCTGGCCGGGTTGCCGGATTGGCCGCTGGCGATCTGGCCCATCAACGGTTCGGCCTGGCCGAAATCGACGATAAAGCGCATGGCCGGTGCCAGCGTGGTGTTGAAGTCCTGGCCCCAGGCGAAAGCGGCGGTGTTGAGCGTGGTGTGATCGCCACCGGCCGGCACGGGGCCGCGCACGGTCTGGCCACTGACGTTCTTCCATTCGTAGCGGTGCAGTTTGCCCCACTGCCAGGCTTTGTGATCGCCGCCCAACTGACTGTCGCCGGCCGTGATTGCCGCGGCGAGACTGCGGGCGAGAATCGCGGGTTTATCTTCTTTCTGCGCGCTGCGCGCGTCATCCCAGAATGGACTGTCTTCGCGGCCCAGCAAATGATCGGCCTGTGCTGCGTAGGACAACTTGCCGTTGGCGACGAAGGCTTTCCAGGCCGGGCTGCTGTCCGGTCCCAACTCATCGAGGAAAATCTGTTTCATGCTTTCCTGCAAAAACAGTTCGTAGATCGCTGCATCGGCGGACGTCGGGGCCAGTTTGCCGTCGAATGCCATCAAGCGGGTCAATGCTTCGCGTGCCTTGCCGCGATCGGCCACCGGCAGGGCTTCGATGGCTTGTTTGAGTGGCTGGGCCATGCCCGGCGCTTCGAACATTTTCTTCAGTTTGGCGGCGAACGTGGTGGTCTGGTCATACTGCATGGCAATCAGGCTGCGAGTGTCATGTTTGCCCACACCGGCCAGTTCTGCCAAACGCTCGCCACGCTCCGGTGCCGACCAGGAATTGGACAGTTGCATGCCGTAGCCATGGGGAATGACCCGCTGGTTGGCCGTGCCGAGCCAGCCTTGCGCCGGGTCCTGGTCGTAAGGGTGCAGCATCGGGTCGGCGTAGCCGTCCCAATCGTAGCGATCTTCCCAGCCCGGCGAGGGCAACAGGCCTTCGCCTTCGCGGCGGTTAGGGTAACGGCCGGTGACTTGCCAGCCTATGTTGCTGGCATCGGCAAACACCAGGTTCAAGGCAATGGCGCGAATTTCGCGGCTGGCATCGGACGCCTTCTCGACGTTCTGCGCGCGGGACAGGTCAAAAAACGCGTCCAGGGATTTGTCGTCGGAGAAGTTCGGTGTCTGCAGGGCCAGGCCGAAGCCGTTGCCTTGCGCCAGGCCTTGGGCGCTGTTGAGTAGCGGGCCGTGGCGGGTTTCGTACACGGTTTCGCGAATCGGCCGCTGGCCTTTGACGAAGTAGGTTTCGTTGCGCGCGGTCGCCGGCTGCCACTTGCCATTGGTTTCGTAGGCAAGGCCGTTGCCCTGGCGGCGGATTTTTTCCAGGAACAGGTCCTGGTTGTCACCCATGACGGTGGTCGTGCTCCACGCCACTTTGCCGTTGAAACCGCCCAGCACCATCGGCAAACCGGCGATGGTCACACCGGAGGCCTGATATTTCGGCGCGCGAATCTGTACGTAGCTGTAGAGCGACGGCACGCCCATCGGGCCATGGCTGTCGCTGGCCAGCAGGCTTTTGCCGCTGCGGCTGCGTTGCGGCGCTATCGCCCAATTGTTCGAGGAAATGGCGCCCAGCAGATTCAACTCAGACAGTTGGCGGGTGGCCTTACTGATTTCAGTCAGCCCCGGTACCTGCCCGTTAAGCTTGATGCCATGCAGCTTCTCGCTTTCAGCCAAGGGCAGCTTTTCGTCGGGCGCGGACGGCGTCAACCACGGCAGTTTGTCGGTGGTGACGGTTTGCGCGAGTACCAGCGCAGAAATTTCTTCCGGCAGGTTGGCCGACTGGCTGAAGTTCAGCAGACAGAAAATCAGCGCTGAATCTTCCGGTTTCCAGTACTCAGGCTTGTAGCCGCTGGCGACCAGATCCGCCGGCAGCTTGTCGCGATAGCGGAACAGGTAGGCGTTGACCCCGCGGGCATAGACTTCAAAGAAGCGTTTGAGGCGCGGTGAAGACGCTTTGTACAACTCCCCGGCGCTTTTCTTCAGGTTGACCGCGCGCATGTAGCGGTCGGCGTCCAGCAAATCCGCACCGTGCATTTCCGCCAGACGGCCCTGGGCCAGCAAGCGCAGGGTGACCATTTGGGTGATGCGGTCGCTGGCGTGCACATAGCCGAGGGCGAACAGCGCGTCGTGGAACGTGCTGCTTTCGATCAACGGCATGCCCATCGCGTTGCGGCGCACCGAGACATTCTGCGCCAGCCCCTTGAGGGGCTGCACGCCGGAGGTCGGCGGGAGGGTGTCCTGGGCATTGAAGCTCTGACACCCTGTCAGGCTCAAAACCCCCGTGACTGCTGCGGCAACGCCGAACCGGGGTAGAAAATGTGTGAGGGCTGGCGAGGCCATGGCAAAGCTCCTGCGGGGGTAGCGTCAGTAAAGCCGCTACGTTAGTGAGCGGGAGGAGGGCGCGCAAGCGGGGTACAAGGTTATTTCAGGATTTGTCTGATAAGTTCAGCGACCAATGGTCCGGGAGGTGTGTCGACATGGAATTAAAGGCAAATGCAGGATTGATCATCATCGATCAACAGAAGGGCATTCTGCACCCCAGGCTGGGTCGCCGGAACAATCCCCAGGCCGAGGACCGCATGCTGGAACTGTTGGCGCATTGGCGGCGCAGCGAACGGCCGGTGATTCACGTCCAGCACTTGTCCCGATCAGAGGACTCGGTGTTCTGGCCGCTGCAATCGGGCGTGGAGATTCAGCAACGATTTCAGCCACTGCCGGGTGAGCAACTGATTCAGAAGCAGGTGCCGGACGCATTTTGTTCAACGGGGCTGGAGAGACTGTTGCGCGAGGCGGGGATCGCACAGTTGATCATCGTCGGCGTGGCGACCCACAACTCGGTGGAGTCCACGGCGCGCACGGCGGGCAACCTGGGGTTCGAGGCGTGGGTGGTGGAGGATGCGTGCTTTACCTTCGACAAGGCCGATTTTTTCGGTAACCCCCGTTCAGCCGAAGAGGTGCACGGTATGTCGCTGGGGAATCTGCATGGTGAGTACGCGACCGTGGTCAGTACCGAACACATTCTGAAGGCGGGTGAACATCTGTAGGAGCAAGGCTTGCCCGCGATGAACGATGATGCAAAGAGTATGAAGTACCGAGGCGCGGCAATCGCGGGCAAGCCTTGCTCCTACAGGTCTCGAAACACTGTGAGAGTGGGCCTGCTCGCGAAACCGGCCTACCAGACGAGGCAGGTTTTCACCTGAAGCCTCAAGCGCCGTGGCACTTCTTGAATTTCTTGCCGTTGCCGCATGGGCAAGGGTCGTTGCGGCCAACGTCTTTCAAGGCATTGCGCACCGGTTCCTGGTGGGCGTGGCCGCAATTCGGGCCGTGTACATGACCATGGTCGTGATCATGATGGTCATGATCGTGGTTGCAGTCAGGGCCGTGGACATGGGGTTGCTGGGTCATCGGGGTTACTCCGGAATTAGATCGGCGGGGATTATCACGCCATTGCGCTCCAGGTGCACGTAGTGGGCGATGAATAAACCGGTTTCCATTTCACCTTCGAGGCGATAGGGAATGCCTTGCTCGGAGTTTTTCAACTGTTTGACCAGGTCTCTGACCTTGGGCCACAGGTTGGTGCGGATCGGCACTTTGTAAAAACGGCTGGCCTTGGGGCCGATGCTGATCCAGTGTTCATGCTCGCCATCGACCAGCAGGATGTCGCCCAAATGAATGCGGTATTCCATACCGCGTACGGTCAGCTCGTTTTCGCTACGGTTATCAATGCGAAAGTGCAACACGAAGCGTTGCTCCAGCAGTTTGGCGCGCACCACTTCCACCCGGGTCAGGTGCACTTCGGGGTCTGGCTCATCGCTGGCGAACCAGGACGCACAGCCGCCGAGCCCCAGACAAAGGGCAAGCATGAGCAGACATTGTGCGAATCGCCGGGTGATCATGGTCGTTCTTCTCCCTTGAACCCCAGTCTAGTCGTTAAAAGATCGCAGCCTTCGGCCACTCCTGCTGTGCAGGCAATCCCGTGCAGGAGCTGGCGAAGGCTGCGATCTTTTGCGGTCACCTCAAGCGCCGAAATAGCCCGAGCAGCATTTCTTGAACTTCTGCCCGCTGGCGCAAGGGCATGGATCGTTGCGACCGATGTCCAGTGGTACGGTGGGATCGATGAAGTACCAATGTCCAGCGTTCTGGACGAATGACGAGCGTTCACGATGACTGTGCTCGCCACTGCCGTCGTGCCAGCGCGCGGTAAAGGTCACGAACGCGTGTTCCGGCTGGCCGCCGAGCACTTCGGAGCTTTCCACCTCAAGGCCCAGCCAGGTGCTTTGGGCACTCCAGTCGCTGATCGATTGCCGGTCGAGTCCTGATTGCTGGGCGGGCAGGGTGGTCGCCACCAGATAGTCGATCAGGCCCAGCACATAGGCGCTATAGCGCGAGCGCATCAGGGCTTCGGCGCAAGGGGCCGGGTGGCCGGCATGGTAAGGACCGCAGCAGGCGTCGAGCAGGGTGCCGCTACCGCAAGGGCAAATGGATGTACTCATGCGTTACCACCAATATTTCCCGAAGTTTTCCGGATTGGCCCAAAAGCGCGAATTGAGCCAGTCCGGGACTTGTTTGTAGTCAAGCAGATCATAGGTGAAGAGGGTCAGCACCTGTTCGTCGCGCTGAAAGCGTTCGCTGGCTTGCAGGGCCAGGGAGAAAAAGTCCGTCTCCTGCCAGCCGCTGGCCGGTAAGTCGGCGAGGACGGCGATGCGGCTGGCGTTGAGATTGCGGATGCCGCCGAGCAAATTCAGGCCATCGCGCTTGGGCAAGTGTTCGAGGCAATCGACCACCAGCGCCAGGTCAAACCGGCGCGCCGCCAGTTCGGCCGGCAATGCTCCCGGCGCAGCATGCGCCACGCAGCTGTCGGGGTGGGCGATCTTGAAGGCTTCAAGCGCCGGGAATTCGCTGGCGCCGATCAGCAACAGGCGTGCAGGGGCGTATCGATCCAGCAAAGCGGCCAACGCCTGTTGTGGCGTGCGCGAAGAAATAGCTGCAATCATCGAAGTTCCTCAGTCAGGTCTGCCAAGACTAGCCTGCCCGCAAGTTCGAGCCTAGAGCGGCTTTGCCTGAAAAGAGATGATCTGCCGTGAACAGGGGACAAAACTGCAATGGCCTATTGCTGGCGGAGATTAAAACTCCGGTCTTTACTCCCTGAATCGGTTCTAAGCCGATCCTTCAGGAGAAAACTAGATGAGCATAGTTCGGACAGCATTACCCCTGGTTCTGCTAACCAGTGTGTTGACTGGTTGCGCAGGTTTGCAGAAAACCGACTGGCCGACCTGTGCGGCGGTCGGTGGTGTCGTAGGTGCGGGTCTCGGCGCGACCGAGAGCTCGTCGTGGGCAGGTTGGGGCGCGCTGGTTGTCGGTGGTACGGCGGCCGCTTATTGCTGGGTTCACGGTGACGGCGACGAAGACGGCGATGGTGTTCCGGACAGTCGCGACAAGTGCCCGGGCACACCTAGAGGCGTTCAGGTCGATGCCGATGGTTGCCCACCACCAGCACCTGCTCCAGTGGTTGAAGAAGTTGTAGTGGTCAAGGAAGAAACCATTGTCATTCGTGATGTCCACTTCCAGTTCGATAAAGCAACGCTCACGTCGTCCGACAAACTGGTACTCGACAAGATTGCCACTCGTTTGAAAGCGGAAGCCCCTACTGCCCGATTGACCGTAACCGGTCATACCGACAGCGTGGGCAGCGATTCCTACAACCAGAAACTGTCGGATAAACGCGCTCACTCGGTGGTTGAGTACCTCATCCAGCAAGGCGTGCCGCGCAGCAACTTTGTGTCTGTTACCGGTGCCGGTGAGAGCCAGCCGGTAGCCGAAAACAAAACTGCCGACGGTCGTGCACAAAACCGTCGTACGGAAATCAAAATCGAGCGCTAAGCCCCTCGGATCCCCGGCTTGTGCAGTCGCGGATGCGGGTCTTTACTCCTGTGTAACCGGCATCGGCCGGTGACACAGGAGCTTTGGAAATGAGCAATCTCACACGGACCGTCTTGCCGGTTCTGCTGCTGGGCAGCCTGTTGACCGGTTGCGCTACTCACAGTGATGGCACTGCCCCCCTCAATCAACGTACCTGGCCGATCTGCAGCGTCATTGGCGGACTGGTCGGTGGAGGCCTGGGCGCTATCGAAAGTGGCGGTTGGGCGGCGGGTGGAGCGGCGCTCGGTATATTGACCGGTGGTTTGATCTGTTACGCCCAGGACGGTGACGAAGACGACGACGGTGTGTTCGACCGCCGCGATCGCTGCCCCGACACACCGGCCAACACGCCTGTGGAACATCACGGTTGCCCGCTGCCGCAATACCCGGCCAGCGTGAAACCTGCAGAACCTGCTGCGCCTGAAGTCATCACGTTGAGCAACGACGTGTTCTTCGGTTTCAATCAATCCGACCTGACCCCGACCGCGCAAAGCGAGCTCGATGCGATCATGAGCAAATTGCTGGACGCCGATGTGGTGAACATCAAGGTGATCGGCCATACCGACAGCGTTGGCTCGGACAGCTACAACCAGGCCCTTTCGGAGCGCCGCGCCAGCAGCGTGGCGGAATATCTGCTGAGCCAGGGTGTGGCACCCAACAAACTCACCAGCGAGGGCAAGGGCGAAAGCCAGCCGGTGGCCGATAACGAAACCGAGGAAGGCCGCGCGAAAAATCGTCGCGTGGAACTGCACATCAATCGCTGAACCGCGGGTTAGAGCTGTCGAACGCAGATCTCCTGCGTTTCGACGGCCATTCGGCGATCTTCAACAAGAATTTTCGCTTGCCCTCTGGCTTATCCCGCGTGGAAGCCGTTACTGTGCGCTCAAAGAATAATTCCCATCGAGGGGCGTATGAAGGTGATTTGGGGGCTGGGGAAGCTGTTGACCCTGCTGTTCTGGCTGGTGGTGCTGGTCAACCTGTTCACGCCATTTGTCTATCCGCTGCATCTGCTGGTCAATCTGGCCGGCGGTATTCTGGCGATCCTTCATCTACTGGAAGCGCTGTTGTGCTACCGCAGCCTCAGAGGCCGCGCGCACCCTTGGCGTGATCGACTGAAGATTGTCATTTTCGGCGTTTTCCACCTGCAAACCATTCCCGCTCCCTCCGCATCCAAGGCTTCCCATGCGTAAATTCTGTCTGCTCGCCGTACTCATCAGTCCACTGGCCTGCGCTCAGGTGGTGAGCGTCGAAACCAACTCGCTGATGCGTCTGCCCAACACCGCCAGCACCTTGCAACTCGAACGTCTGGAGGTCGCCGATTACGGCACGTTACTGATTCCGTCGAACGTGACTGAAGTCACCGTCGGCGAGTTGCATCTGGGACGTGATGCGCGGATCGCGATTGTACCCAGCGAGCAGGCGCTGGAATTGAAAGTCAGCCGTGCTCAATTGTCCGAGGGCAGCCAGATCACCGCTCGCGGCGCGCCGGGCACTTTTCAGAAGGCCGCGCGCTCCGGGCGCAACCTGAATCTGCAAATCAAGACGCTCAATGCCCCGCAACTGATCGTCGACGCGCGCGGTGGTGCGGGGGCTCCGGGGTTTGTCGGTCTCGACGGGGCCAACGGTCAAGCCCCGGGCTGTACCTGGGGCCAGGCCGGACGCGGTGCCGATGGCAGCAATGGCAGTGACGGCCAGCCAGGCGCACCGGGGGCATTGGTCAAACTGGTGGTGCCGCGTGATTACCCGGCAGAACAGATCAAGGTTCAAGTGTCCGGCGGTGCGGGTGGCCTGGCCGGACCCGGTGGAAAACCTGGCGCCGGAGGCAAGGCCAAGGGCTGCCTGATCTATAAAGCCGATGGCGGCAAGAGCGGCAAACCAGGTGCCGATGGGCAACCGGGACCTGCCGGGGCGGCAGGCTCGGTGGTCGTGCAGCGGTTGTAAGCATTGATCGTTCCCACGCTCTGCGTGGGAATGCAGCCCGTGACGCTTCGCGTCACTGGACGCAAAGCGTCCCTTGAGGCGTTCCCACGCGGAGCTTGGGAACGATCATGGTCGAGCGGCAGCAACAACTACCACGACCAACCCGACAATCAAGTTGATCCCCACCAACCGACGAATCCGCCCCAACACTGCAGCCCCCGCCGGCCAGTCCTGCGCCAGCACAGCCGCGCGCAACTCCGGCAGCATCAACGCCTGAATCCTGATGAACAATGCCGTCATCACCACAAACAACCCCATCATCACCTGCACATAGCGCGGCGCGTGTTCAAAGCCGTTGAAATTCAGATTCAGCATGACCACGCCACTGACTGGCAACAGCACGACCGCCCCCCAGACCCAGCGGAAAAAACCTTGAAACACTTCAATCCACAGCTTCAAGCGGGCAGGACCCTCAAGCGCTGTCATCGCCGCGGGACGCAAGACCATCCAGGCGAAAAACATGCCGCCCACCCACACCAGTGCGGCGAGGACATGCAGGCTATAAACAAGGCTAAAAGGTGTCATTCGGGTACTCCGTTCTGCGCGGGATTCATTAGCGGGGTATGATAGCGGCCGAATCAAACTACTGAAAATTTATCCAGCGTTTTTTGCGCCCGACAATTCATGATCAGCACTGAACTCAAAACCACGATCCAGGGCGCCTACTCGCGTTTTCTCGAAGCCAAGAGCCTCAAGCCGCGCTACGGCCAACGCCTGATGATCGCCGAAGTTGCCAAAGTCCTCGGTGATATCGACACCGACGACGAAGGCCGGCGCAGTGGCGACCCCGCGATTGTCGCGGTGGAAGCCGGCACCGGTACTGGCAAGACCGTGGCCTACAGCCTGGCGGCGATCCCCACCGCCAAGGCCGCTGGCAAGCGCCTGGTGATCGCCACGGCCACCGTCGCCCTGCAGGAGCAGATCGTCTACAAGGATCTGCCCGATCTGATGCGCAACAGCGGGCTGAATTTCAGCTTCGCCCTGGCCAAGGGGCGCGGGCGCTACATGTGCCTGTCCAAGCTCGACATGTTGCTCCAGGAAGGCCACGCGCAAACCGCCACGGCGCAGTTGTTCGAAGAAGAAGGTTTCAAGATCGAGGTCGATGAGGCCAGCCAGAAGCTGTTCACCAGCATGATCGAGAAGCTCGCCGGCAATAAGTGGGACGGCGACCGCGACAGCTGGTCCACCGCGCTCGAAGACGCCGATTGGGCACGCTTGACCACCGATCACAGCCAATGCACCAACCGTCATTGCCCGAACTTCGGCCAGTGCGCCTTCTACAAGGCCCGCGAAGGCATGGGCAAGGTAGACGTGATCGTCACCAACCACGACATGGTGCTGGCTGACCTGGCGTTGGGCGGCGGCGCTGTGCTGCCGGACCCGCGCGACACCATCTACGTGTTCGACGAAGGCCACCACCTGCCAGACAAGGCCATCGGCCACTTCGCCCACTACACGCGCCTGCGCTCCACCGCCGACTGGCTGGAAACCACGGCAAAGAACCTGACCAAACTGCTGGCGCAACACCCGTTGCCCGGGGATCTGGGCAAGTTGATCGAGCAGGTGCCGGAGCTGGCTCGGGAGATCAAGACCCAGCAACAATTCATGTTCACCGCCTGCGAACAGGCCGCCGATTTCAAGCCCGGCGAAGATGTCGAAGGTCGCGAACGCCCGCGTCATCGCTTCGTCGGCGGAGTGATTCCCGAGCACATGCGTGAGATGGGCATCGAGTTGAAGAAAGGCTTTGCCCGCCTGACCGACCTGTTCACGCGCCTCACCGAACTGCTCAAGGAAGGCATGGACGGCGAGGTCAACATCGGCATCGCCAGCAACCAGGCCGAAGAGTGGTATCCGCTGTTCGGCAGCCTGTTGTCCCGTTCTTCCGGCAACTGGGAGTTGTGGGTGGCGTTTACCGCTGAAGACCCTGAAGACAACCCGCCCATGGCCCGTTGGTTGACCCTGGCCGAAAGCGGCTCGCTGTTCGACATCGAGGTCAACGCCAGCCCGATCCTCGCGGCGCAAATGCTCCGACGCAACCTGTGGAACGTAGCCCATGGCTGCTTGGTCACTTCGGCGACCCTGACGGCCCTCGGCACCTTCGACCGCTTCCGCATGCGCGCCGGCCTGCCGAAAAAAGCGGTCACCGCCGTGGTACCGAGCCCGTTTCATCATGCCGATGCCGGTGTGTTGCGAGTGCCGAACCTGAACGCCGACCCACGTGATGCGGCGGCGCACACCGCGGCGATCATCCGCGATCTGCCGGACCTGGTCGAAGGTTCGCGCGGCACACTGGTGCTGTTCTCTTCGCGCAAGCAGATGCAGGACGTGTTCGACGGCCTCGACCGCGACTGGCGCAAGCAGGTGTTCATTCAAGGCAACCTGTCGAAACAGGAAACCCTGAACAAGCACAAGGCGAGGGTCGATGGCGGTGATTCCAGCGTGTTGTTCGGCCTGGCAAGCTTTGCCGAAGGGGTCGACCTGCCGGGTGCCTATTGCGAGCACGTGGTCATCGCCAAAATTCCGTTCTCGGTGCCGGATGACCCTGTCGAAGCGGCACTGGCGGAATGGATCGAAGCCCGTGGCGGCAATCCGTTCATGGAAATCTCCGTGCCGGATGCCTCGCTGAAACTGGTCCAGGCCTGCGGGCGCTTGCTGCGCACCGAAGAAGACCGCGGCACCATCACTTTGCTCGACCGGCGTCTGGTGACCCAGCGCTATGGCAAAGCGATCCTCAATGCGTTGCCGCCTTTCCGGCGTGAAATTTCCTGAAACACCGGTGGGCAGTTTTGCCCGCCGCGTTGTCTATCTTTCAGCCATCGCTTTTCCATTGGCCCATTGAAGGTCTTAGGGAGAATTTCGTTCTCATGATTCGCCGTTCGTTGCCTGCCGTTTTTGCCTTGTTGTTCGCATCGCCCTTGCTGGCGGCTCCCGCCGGACAACAGACGCTGTTCAACTTTGTACGCCCCGCCGACGTGGTCCAGGTGGCGACTCAGGACGCCAGCCTGCCGCAATCCAACGCCGAGCAAACCCCCGAGGGCGAAGTGCTGCGCCGGGTGACATTCAACCCGGTGGCCAGGCCAACCCTGCGCCTGAGCCCGCAAACCGGCGCCTGGGACTGGTCGCAATCGGGCGTGATGAGCCTGCGAATCCAGAGTGCGATGAACTGGGCCGTGACCCTGTACGTGACTATTCAGAGCAACGATGGCAAGACACTGGTCAGCCGTGTCGATTTGCCGGCCGGTCCGGCGCAAACCCTGCTGGTGCCGCTGCAGCCGACGTCGCCGCTGAATCAGGGCATGAAAGCCGGCCCGCCAATGCCGATGTCCGTCGACGGTCAGCGCATCCTGTTGGCCAGCAGCGTCGGTGAGCTGGATCGCCGCCAGGTGGTGTCGGTCACTGTGTCGATGGATCAACCGCAAGTCGCCCAGAGCATCTTGCTCGAGCGCTTTGGCGTACAGGATGGCGAGTCCGTTACCCAAGCGGTGTATGGCGGCCTGGTGGACGCTTATGGTCAATCGACCCGGGCCAAATGGCCGGAGAAGGTCGCTGGCGATGAACAACTGAAAAGCGCCGCGGCCAAGGAACAACAACAGCTGAAAACCTGGTTGGCCGAGCGCGAGAAGGCTTCGCTGGACAAGTTCGGCGGCTGGAACAAAGGCCCTGCGTTCAAGGCCAGCGGTTTTTTTCGTACCGAGAAGCGTGATGGTCGCTGGTATCTGGTGACCCCTGAAGGGCACCCGTTTTATTCGTTGGGAGTCAACTCGGTCGCTGCGGACGTCAGCCAGACGTATGTCGCCGGTCGCGAGTGGATGTTCGAATCCCTGCCCAAGCCTGAGGAGCCTTTGGCCAGCCATTTCGGCGAAGGGGATAACCGCGGCGGCAATGGTGTCGACCAGGGACGAGGCTACAACTCCGGTCGCTGGTACGATTTTTACGGCGCCAACTTGCAGCGTTTGTACGGCGACCCTTGCGCGCTGGGCAGCGACACCAAGGCCGGTGTTGCGGCAGCCGCCAAGGCAGACGCGGTAGAAGCAACGGCAGAAAAAGCCGTCGAGCCAGCCGTGGCGCCTTCAAGTGCTGGATCCGGTATTGCCGAAGCGGCCAAAACCGATGCCGTCGACGCGACCGCCGCTAAAACAGCTGAGCCGACACCCGCCGAACCCTGCAAAGTGGCATTCGACGAAAAACGCTGGACCGGCCATACCCTCGACCGTCTGCAAGCCTGGGGCTTCAACACCGTAGGCAACTGGAGCGCGCCATCACTGGCCAACGCGGACCGCGTGCCATACACCTTACCGCTGTCGATCGTCGGTGATTACGCCAGCATCAGTACCGGTAGCGACTGGTGGGGCGGCATGCCTGACCCGTTCGATCCACGCTTCGCCATGGCCACCGAACGCGCCGTGGCTATTGCCACCCGTGATCATCGCGACGATCCGTGGCTGATCGGTTACTACGCCGACAACGAACTGGCCTGGGCCGGTCCCGGCGACGACCCGAAAGCCCGATATGCCTTGGCTTACGGCACCTTGAAAATGACCACTGACGTGCCGGCCAAGCGTGCGTTTCTCAAGCAACTGCGCGACAAGTACCGCAATCAGGCCGGTTTGTCGAAAGCCTGGGGCATTGATCTGCCAGCCTGGGAGTTGATGGAAGACCCTGGGTTCGTGCCGCCGCTGCCGAGTGCCGAGCACCCGGAAATCGAGGCCGATTTCAAATACTTCCAGAAGGTCTTCGCCGACACGTATTTCAAGACCATTTCCGACTCTCTCAAGTGGCACGCGCCGAACCAGCTGTTGCTCGGTGGTCGATTTGCCATCACCACCCCGGAAGCCGTCGAGTCCTGTGCCCAGTATTGCGACGTCCTGAGCTTCAACATGTACACCTTGCAACCGCAGGACGGTTACGACTTCACCAAACTGCGCAGCCTCGACAAACCGGTGTTAATCACTGAATTCAACTTCGGCTCGACTGATCGCGGCCCGTTCTGGGGCGGCGTGACGCAACTGGCGAAGGAAGACGATCGCGGCCCGGCCTATGCGAACTTCCTCAAAAAGGCTCTGAACGAACCGTCCATCGTTGGGGTGCACTGGTTCCAATATCTCGATCAACCCGTGACCGGGCGTCTGCTGGATGGCGAAAATGGCCATTTTGGTCTGGTAGGGATCACTGATCTACCGTTCCAGGGTTTTGTCGATAGCGTGCGCAAAAGCAATCTGGCGGCGGTCGATCAGCTGGCCAAAGAGGCCGAGAAAGCCGCAGCCGAGGCGGACAAGGCCAGTCATGATGCCGAGGGCGGTAGAGAGGCCGATGCCGGCAAAGGCCCGGGGAAGGGCGCCGGTGGGCATTCCGGCAAGGGGCATTGAGTCCAGATGCACCGCGTTATCGTTTTTCGCGGGCAAGCCTCGCGCCTACAGGTTTTGTGAAGGTCGCGATGACCGCAGGAGCGAGGCTTGCCCGCGAAGGCATCAGTGCCGACGCCAATTTGTCGATCACTTCCAGGGGTGATTGACCGCCCGGCCCGACCCTGTTCCCAAAACCGTCAAGGGCTGGAACAATGCGGGCCACTTTGTAGAGCGTTTATCCGGGGAGTTGCGGGTGCAGATTCAGGGTCATTACGAGCTTAAGTTCGAGGCAGTGCGTGAGGCATTCGCGGCACTGTTCGACGATCCCCAGGAGCGTGGCGCGGCGTTGTGCATCAAGATCGGTGGCGAAACCGTGCTCGACCTCTGGTCCGGCACCGCCGACAAGGATGGCGCCGAGGCCTGGCACAGCGACACCATCGCCAACCTGTTTTCTTGCACCAAAACCTTCACCGCCGTCACTGCGTTGCAGCTGGTCGCCGAAGGCAAGCTGCAACTGGACGCACCCGTTGCCCGTTATTGGCCTGAATTTGCCGCGGCTGGCAAAGAAGCCGTGACCCTGCGCCAACTGCTCTGTCATCAGGCCGGTTTGCCGGCATTGCGCGAGTTGCTGGCGCCCGAAGCCCTTTACGATTGGCCAACCATGGTCGGCGCCCTGGCCGCCGAAGCACCGTGGTGGACGCCGGGTGAAGGTCACGGATATGCGGCAATCACCTATGGCTGGCTGATCGGCGAATTGCTGCGACGCGCCGATGGTCGTGGGCCAGGTGAATCGATCGTGGCGCGGGTCGCCAAGCCATTGGGCCTGGATTTCCACGTCGGTCTGGCGGACGAAGAGTTCCATCGCGTGGCGCATATCGCTCGCGGCAAAGGCAACGTCGGCGACGCCGCTGCCCAGCGCCTGTTGCAAGTGACCATGCGCGAACCCACGGCCATGACCACGCGCGCGTTCACCAACCCGCCGTCGGTCCTCACCAGCACCAACAAACCGGAATGGCGGCGCATGCAGCAACCCGCAGCCAATGGTCACGGCAATGCCCGAAGCCTGGCCGGTTTTTACGCCGGTTTGCTGGACGGCAGCTTGCTCGAAGGCGAGATGCTCGACGAGTTGACCCGCGAGCACAGCCTCGGCGAGGACAAGACACTACTGACCCGGACCCGATTCGGTCTGGGTTGCATGCTCGATCAACCGGATGTGCCCAACGCGACATTCGGTCTGGGTCCACGAGCGTTCGGGCATCCGGGCGCAGGTGGCTCCATTGGTTTTGCTGACCCGGAGCACGATGTGGCTTTCGGTTTTGTGACAAATACACTGGGGCCGTACGTCTTGATGGATCCGCGCGCACAAAAGCTTGTGCGGGTACTGGCCACTTGTCTGTAAAACCCGCTGAAGGTTCCCGGAGCTGGAACCCGAAAGCCTTTTCAGTTTCAAAGCGTCTGTTTATGCGGGCCGATCCGGCCTGATTTTTTATGACTTCATTTTTGTGGATATCCAATGTCAACCAAACCAACCCTCGCTTTGGCACTGTGCTTCGCTATTACCGGTTGCGCACAGAATCCTAAAAATGATGCGGATGGCGGCAGCTGGTGGCCTTTCGGATCTTCCGACAAAGTTGCCGCAAAAGAACCTGCCCCAACTCCCGTGAAGCCTGCCGCCAGCGCGGCGGTAGCCAAGACTGAAAGCACCAGCCCCTGGTACTGGCCGTTCGGTTCCGATGACGACGCGAGCAAGTCTGCCGCCAAGCCGGAATCAAAGCCTGAAGCCAAACCTGCCGCAGTAGCCAAGGCCGATGCCGATGCAGGCGGCAAATGGTGGTGGCCGTTCGGCGGCAAAGAGCAGAGCGCCGCCAAAGTCGTGCCAATGCCGGATCCGAAAGTCACCCAGGCCTGGCTCGACGAGTACGAGCCGCGTTTGCGTACCGCGATCAAGGACAGCAACCTGCAACTCGAGCGCCGTGAAAACGTGCTGGTAGTGACGGCGCCTGTCGAAGGCTCGTTCAACCCGGATCGCCCGGCCATGTTGCTGCCGGTGACCCTCGGCCCGTTCACCCGGGTCGCGAAAATTCTCGAAGTCGATCCCAAGACTGCCGTGTTGGTACTTGGTCACAGCGACACCTCGGGTGCAGCGCCCGCCAACGTCAAGTTGAGCCAGGAGCGTGCCCAGGCTGTTGCGGCGATTTTCCGTCTCAGTGGTCTGCAACGAGATCGCCTGATGCTGCGCGGCATGGGTGGCGAAGCCCCGCGTGCCGCCAACGACAGCGTTGAAGGGCGAGCCTTGAACCGTCGCGTGGAACTGCTGGTGACCCCGCAAAACACCATGGTTGCCTTGCTGAGCAAGTACAATATGCCGGCTCCGGCGCCGGTCACCCTGGTGGCAGCGCAGGACATCAAACCGGTGGCCAAGCCTGTGACCCCGGCCCCAGCCGCCAAGAAGGCCGCCGTGCCTGCGACGAAAAAAGCACCGGCCAAGAAAGCGGCCGCCAAAAAGACCCCGGCTAAAACCGCAACGCCGGCGAAAAAGACTGCACCGGCCAAAGCGGCTACCGATACCAAGAAAGTCGCCGCCGCCGATAGCACAAAGAAGTGATTCGTTAATCAAAAGGAATGCGCCATGACCAAGGCCCTGGCTGATATGCGCCGCGATTACACCCGTGATGGCCTGACCGAGGCGCAAGCCCCGGTCGAGCCGTTTGCGCTGTTCCACCAGTGGTTCGCCGACGCGGTGAAAACCGAACAGGCACCGGTGGAAGCGAACGCCATGACCTTGGCCACGGTCGACCCGGACGGTCGGCCGCATTGCCGCATCCTGCTGCTCAAGGGTTTGGACGAAAAGGGCTTCACCTTCTTCACCAACTACGACAGTGCCAAGGGTCAACAGCTGGCGGCGAATCCGTTCGGGGCCATGACGTTTTTCTGGCCGACCCTGGAACGTCAGGTTCGGATCGAAGGGCGGGTGGTGAAAGTTACGCCACAAGAATCCGATGCCTACTACCAGGTTCGACCTTTGGGCAGCCGCCTTGGCGCGTGGGCATCACCGCAAAGCCGGGTGATCGCCGACCGTGCTGAACTGGAAAAACTGCTCAAGGATACCGAGCAGCGTTTCAGCGATAACCAGCCACACTGCCCTGAACATTGGGGTGGTTATCGCCTGCTGCCGGAGCGCATCGAGTTCTGGCAGGGCCGTCCGAGCCGTCTCCATGACCGTCTCAACTATCGCTTGCAGGGCTCCGGCTGGATTCTTGAACGCCTGGCACCCTAAGCAGTCTACCGCTCGAGATAGCCTGCCGCAGCGGCCTCCAGCCATTGCGGCAAGTCTCGACGCTTGATCTTTTGCGCCTGAGCGTTCGCCAGTTGCTGGAGCATGAACGCTTTTTTGCGTTCGTCATTCCCGGCTAACGCCAGTGCCAGGTCGCGGTCCATCCAGCGTTTGATCCGTACGTACAGCCAATAGTGGAAGTACAGACCGGCAACGGTCGTCACGACGATGATAAAGTAATCCATGAAAATCCTCGGGCAGCGGCGCAGATTGCCGAAATGGTCGCTACTGTGTGATGAAAATCGCGCACAGGCCCTGTACCGGAACTGAATGAAATCATTTTTATCCGGGCGATGCCGTGACAGGCGTCAAGCTGCGGAGTTTAATGAATACCTGTCCTTTGGAGTTGATGCTATGCGTAAGTCTGTTCTGCTGGTTGCTTCCTTTTCCACGATGGCGATGTTGCTCACTGGTTGCCAATCGAGCCTGACCGGTGACTCCTACTCCCGTGACGAAGCGCGTCGCGTGCAGACGGTTCGCATGGGTACGATCGAAGCATTGCGCCCGGTAAAAATCGAAGGCACCAAAACCCCGATCGGCGGCCTCGCCGGCGCAGCCGTTGGCGGTGTTGGTGGCAGTGCCATCGGTGGCGGTCGCGGCAGTATCGTTGCAGCGGTCATCGGTGCAGTTGCCGGTGGCCTGGTGGGTTCGGCGGCCGAAGAAGGCCTGACCCGCACCCAAGGCGTGGAAATCACCGTCCGCGAAGACGACGGCAGCATGCGTGCCTACGTGCAACAGGTTCAGGAAAACGAAGTGTTCCGCGTGGGTGAACGTGTTCGAATCGCAACAGTTGACGGCACGAGCCGCGTTACGCACTAAGCGTAATCGGGTAAAAGAAAACCCCGATCAGGTAACTGGTCGGGGTTTTTTATGAACGTGCCTTAACACTCAGGGCTATGCGCTCTGAGGATCACGCTTGCGACTCGCCATTGCCGTGACCGCATAACCGATCAGAGCCGCCAGAATCGAACCGGTCAAAATTCCCATGCGGTCCATACCGGCGTAGTCGCTGACGCCCGGCTCGAAGGCCAGGGAACCGACGAAAAGGCTCATGGTGAAACCGATCCCGCAGAGAATCGCCACACCCAGCACCTGGCCCCAATTGGCGCCTTGGGGCAGGGCGGCGATGCCGATTTTTACCGCCAGCCAGGTCAGGCCGAACACGCCGACGGTCTTGCCCAGCAGCAGGCCGATGGCGATGCCCATTGGCACATCGTGAGTGAAGTTTTCGGCGGTAACGCCGCTCAGGGAAAGCCCCGCATTGGCGAAGGCGAACAACGGCAGGATGCCGTAGGCCACCCAAGGGTGCAGGGCGTGTTCGAGCGTCAGCAGTGGCGAAGGCTCGGCGTTTTTCGTGCGCAGCGGAATGCAGAAGGCCAGGGTGACACCGGCCAGCGTGGCGTGCACGCCGCTCTTGAGTACGCAGACCCAGAGGATCAGACCAATAATCATGTACGGCCCGAGCTTGACCACCCCGAGCCGGTTCATGCCGATCAGCGCCGCGATGCAGGCCGCTGCCAGTGCCAGCGACAGGGTCGACAGTGCGCCCGAGTAGAAAATCGCAATGATGATGATTGCACCGAGGTCATCAATGATGGCCAGGGTCATGAGGAACAGTTTCAGCGACACCGGAACCCGTTTGCCCAACAGCGCCAGCACGCCAAGGGCGAAGGCGATGTCGGTGGCGGTCGGGATCGCCCACCCGCTGAGGGCTGGCGGGTTGTCGCGGTTGAGAAACCAGTAGATCAGCGCCGGTACGACCATGCCGCCAATTGCTGCCGCACCGGGCAGGACGATCTGTGACGGCTTGGACAGTTGACCGTCGAGGACTTCGCGCTTCACTTCCAGGCCGATCAGCAGGAAGAACAGCGCCATCAGGCCATCGTTGATCCACAGCAGCAACGGTTTGGCGATTTTCAGCGCGCCGATCTGGGCCACCACGGGGGTTTCCAACAGGCCGTTGTAAAGCCATGACAGCGGCGAATTGTTGATGATCAAAGCCAGAACGGCAGCGGCGATCAATAACAGACCGCTGGCAGCTTCCAACTGAAAGAAACGCGTGAAAGTGCTACGCAGAGGCAAGGTTGCTCTCCATCTGTGAATTCAAAAGGTGTTACACCCTAACAATTCCCGTTAGTTGTTAAAACAAAAGTTATATTCTTTTTAGTTATATGTCGTTACAAGGCACTCCCGTGCTGAGGACTGAGCCTAGCAGTTGCCCGACGTATTGGAGCGCAGCTGTATCTGTGCTGAATGTAGGTTTTTTCCTAAGCTTGCTGATTGAGCCCTGTTGCAAGGCCAATTCCTGCCCGATACAACGAGAAAACCACCATGAGCGACAACCGACAGTGGGCCCGCGAAGCCATCCGGATCATTGAAGCCGACTTTCAGCGCAGCGCCGATACCCATCTGATCCCTTTGCCGCTGCCGGGTTTTCCGGGCATCGAGTTGTACTTCAAGGATGAATCCAGTCATCCCACCGGCAGCCTCAAGCACCGGCTGGCGCGATCGCTGTTCCTGTATGCGCTGTGCAACGGCTGGCTCAAGCCCGGGGCACCGGTCATCGAAGCCTCCAGCGGTTCGACGGCGATTTCCGAAGCGTACTTTGCGCGCATGCTGGGCTTGCCGTTCATTGCAGTAATGCCCGCGACCACTTCCAGGGAAAAGATCGCGCAGATCGCCTTTTATGGTGGCCAAAGCCATCTGGTTGACGATCCGACGCAGATCTACGCCGAATCAGAGCGACTGGCGCGCGAGCACGACGGGCACTTCCTCGATCAGTTCACCTACGCCGAGCGCGCGACCGACTGGCGGGCGAACAACAACATTGCCGAATCGATTTTTCAACAAATGCGCTTCGAGCAGCACCCGGAACCGAGCTGGCTGATTTCCAGTCCTGGCACCGGGGGAACCACTGCCACCCTGGGCCGCTATGTTCGCTATCGCCAGCATTGCACCCGGGTGTTGTGCGCCGATGCCGAGCGCTCGGTATTTTTCGATTACTACCAGACCGGCGATGCCAGCCTGCGCCTGGACCACGGTTCGCGGATCGAAGGTATTGGCCGGCCACGGGTAGAAGCATCGTTCCTGCCCAAGGTCATTGATGCAATGGTCAAGGTGCCGGATGCACTGTCGCTGGCGGCGATGCATTACCTGGCCGAGCGGTTGGGGCGGCATGTCGGCGGGTCGAGCGGCACTAACCTGATCGGCGCGTTGATGGCTGCGCAGCATATGAAGGCGGCAGGGGAGTCGGGGTCGATGGTGGCGATTCTGTGTGACAGTGGCGAGCGTTATGCCGACACCTATTACGATCAGAAATGGCTCAAGGACCAAGGGTATGAGTTGAGCGGATTGAAGGCGGCGGTTGCCGCCAGTGCGGAGCGAGGTGAACCGCTGCCGGCGAGCGTGTTACGCGCCAATATTTAGCCTCGCTCTTACAGATAATGCTGTTCACGGGTACAGTGTTTGTTTCAAAGATTTCGTATCAGGCCTCCAGGCCCAGGATATCCCGCGCCACTGCCTCGGCAATGCGAATCCCGTCCACACCGGCCGACAGAATCCCGCCCGCATAACCTGCGCCTTCGCCCGCCGGGAACAGGCCTTTTACGTTCAGGCTCTGCATCGACTCATTGCGGGTAATACGCAGCGGCGACGAGGTGCGGGTCTCGATGCCGGTCAACACGGCATCGTGCAGCGAGTAACCGCGAATTTGTTTCTCGAACGCTGGCAGTGCTTCGCGAATGGCCTCAATGGCGAAGTCCGGTAATGCCAGGGCCAGATCGCCCAACGCAACACCCGGTTTGTAGGACGGTTCAACGCTACCCAGCTCGGTGGACGGCTTGCCCGCAATAAAGTCGCCGACCAGTTGCGCTGGCGCTTCGTAATTGCTGCCGCCCAATACAAAAGCGTGGGATTCCAGACGCTCCTGCAACTCGATCCCGGCCAGCGGGCCGCCCGGGTAATCGACTTCCGGCGTAATGCCGACGACGATCCCGGAGTTGGCATTGCGTTCGTTGCGCGAGTACTGGCTCATGCCATTGGTGACCACGCGGTTCGGCTCGGAAGTCGCCGCCACCACCGTGCCGCCCGGGCACATGCAGAAGCTGTAGACCGAACGGCCGTTCTTGGCGTGGTGCACCAGTTTGTAGTCGGCGGCGCCAAGCTTTGGGTGGCCGGCGTACTTGCCCAGGCGCGCACGGTCGATCAGCGATTGCGGATGCTCAATACGGAAACCCACCGAGAACGGTTTGGCTTCCATGTACACGCCGCGACCGTGGAGCATGCGGAAGGTATCGCGGGCACTGTGGCCGAGGGCCAGGATCACGTGTTTGGAATGAATCTGTTCGCCGCCATCGAGTTCTACGCCGACCAGTTGGCCGTCTTCGATCAGCACGTCGGTAACCCGCTGCTGGAATCGAACTTCGCCGCCCAATGCACGAATCTGCTCACGCATGTTTTCCACGACACCGGTCAGACGGAACGTACCGATGTGCGGCTTGCTGACGTAAAGGATTTCTTCCGGCGCGCCGGCCTTGACGAATTCGTGCAGGACTTTGCGACCGAGGAATTTCGGGTCCTTGATCTGGCTGTAGAGCTTGCCGTCGGAGAACGTCCCCGCGCCGCCTTCGCCGAACTGCACGTTGGACTCAGGGTTGAGCACGCTTTTGCGCCACAGGCCCCAGGTGTCCTTGGTGCGCTGGCGCACTTCGGTGCCGCGTTCGAGAATGATCGGCTTGAAGCCCATTTGCGCAAGCAGCAGGCCGGCGAAAATCCCGCACGGGCCGAAACCGACGACGATCGGGCGCACGCTCAGGTCGGCCGGCGCCTGGCCAACCTCTTTGTAGCTGACATCCGGTGCCACGTTGACGTTACGGTCATCGGCGAACTTGTGCAGCACCGCCGCCTCATCGCGAACGTTGAGGTCGATGGTGTAGATGAAGCACAATTCGGAGGACTTTTTGCGCGCATCGTAGCTGCGCTTGAACAAGGTGAAATCGAGCAAATCATCGCTGGCAAGGCCTAAGCGCTGCACGATGGCAGGGCGCAGGTCTTCTTCGGGATGGTCGATCGGCAACTTGAGTTCGGTGATTCGTAACATGGCGGGATCCGGTTCGCGGGGCGCACAACTGCGCCAGGGCGTTTGAAGCCGGCGATTATAAGCTCCAAAAGCCCGGTCCCGTGAGGCTTAAACGATCAGTCGTCGCGCGAGCCGCCGAAATACCCGCAACCGCGCTGCACCTGACCATCGACGCGCAGTTCGGCGCTCATGTGTTGAATGCTGCCAGTGCTGCTGTCGACGCAGCGTTGCGGCGCGACCCACAATTCGATGTGCTGGTTATTGGCTTCGGTGCTGAGGTTGAAGCGGCCATCGCCCAATTGCTCTTCAACGTAAGGCACTGCCAATGGCGGCTGGCCGGCGCGGTCGATGACCATGCCCTTGCCGCTGACTTTCACGTTCCACTCCGGGGTGTGACCGGCGGCGCGCAGAATCAGCAATTTGAAATTGGCATCCTCGCATGCATTGCCCGAGCGCTCGACGCGGTACAACTGCTGCAGGTCGAGCTGGCCGTCGCCATCACCCGCAACGATCCGCCCGCGCACATCGGCGAACAGCTTGCCTTTGGCATCGGCCAGCGTAGCGGCCTGTTGCAATACGCTGGTGCCGCCCGTGTCGTTGACCACATAACGCCGCTGCTCACCGCACGGCTGGAACAACAGCTTCCCGTCGGCTGCACTCAACTGGCCTTGCATGCGGGTCTGGCCGACGTGGGTAGCACTCTCACGCTCGCCATCGAACAATTGGCAAGCGGCGAATAGAGGAAGCAGGGCAACGAGAACTAAGGAACGGGCAGCACGCATCTTGGGGTCTCCTGACAAGTGCCGCCACGTTACTCAGGCTGACCGTTCATCACAAGACTGGAGTTTGTCTGCGGCAAATCTGAGGTCGATTTATCGGCAACAACTTGAGGTAAATCCAAAGCCGAATACCAGGATGCCAACGGTAAGCTGTCACTTTTTTGCAGGGGGTGGATGTGAAGAAGGCAGTGGGCTGGAAGATCGGGTTGTTATTGCCGGTGATGATGGGGGCGGCCACGGCCAGTCAGGCTGCCGAGATCAATTTGTCTTCGGCAACCGATTTCACCCGGATGGATGTGCTGTTGAAGGATGACGACAGACTTCAATCGACGTTTGAAATGAATGTCACGCTCAGTCCTGAAGCCACCGAGAGAATGCAGAACATTTCTCGTGCTTCCCTGGGCCAACAATTGACGCTGTCGATCAATGGCTGGAAGGTCTCTACCGCGACAGTGCAAACGGTCCTGGGCTCACAGTTCAGGGTTTCCATCCCGAAAGCCGTGGCCAAAGACCTTTTGCCCACATTGGTCGATTGAGCTCGAACCGGGTCAGCCCACGTGAAAGGTCTGGCCGGTTTGCAGGCCTTCCACGCTTTTGGCGTAGGCCAATGCCACATCCGCTGCCGGAACCGGTTTGAAGCCACGGAAGTACGGGGCGTATTTGCCCATGGCTTCGACCAGCACGTTCGGACTGATCGAGTTCACGCGCAGGCCACGTGGCAGTTCGATAGCGGCGGCGCGGACGAAGCTGTCCAGCGCACCGTTGACCAGCGCTGCCGAGGCACCACTGCGAATCGGATCGTGGCTGAGCACACCCGTGGTGAAGGTGAACGAGGCGCCGTCATTGGCGAACTCGCGGCCGATCAGCAGCAGGTTGACCTGGCCCATCAACTTGTCTTTCAGGCCCAGGGCGAAACTTTCCTCACTCATTTCTGCCAGTGGTGCGAAGGTCACGTTGCCGGCGGCGCAGATCAGCGCATCGAATTTTCCGGTCTGCTCGAACAGTTTGCGAATCGAAGCACCGTCACTGATATCCACCTGAAAATCGCCGCTGTTGCGGCCGATGCGCACGATCTCGTGGCGCTGGGACAGCTCCTTGTCGACTGCCGAACCAATGGTGCCGCCTGCGCCGATCAAAAGAATTTTCATGGGTACTGATCCTCAAGTGGATTGAATGAGTGCTCAGTCTAGAGTGGTTTTTTATCTGGATAAGCGCACTAATAGGCAACCTTTGGTTTTCAATTGGAAACAATCAATGAGTGAGATGGATGATCTGGCGGCGTTCGCGGTATTGGTAGAAGCGGGCAGTTTTACCTTGGCTGCGCAGCAACTGGGTTGCAGCAAGGGCCAATTGTCCAAACGCATCAGTCAATTGGAGGCACAGTTCTCTGTGGTTTTGTTGCAGCGCACCACGCGGCGCTTGAGCCTGACAGCTGCCGGCGCGGCGTTGTTGCCGCAGGCGCAGGCACTGGTGACCCAGGTCGAGCGCGCACGCCAGGCCCTGGCGCGGTTGAAGGACGACATGGCCGGCCCGGTGCGCATGACGGTGCCGGTGTCGTTGGGGGAAACCTTCTTTGATGGGTTGCTGTTGGAGTTTTCGGCCAAATACCCCGAAGTGCAGATCGAACTGGAGCTCAACAACAATTACCGTGACTTGTCTCGCGATGGCTTCGATCTGGCGATCCGCGCCGACGTGGCCATCGACCAGCGGCTGGTGGCACGTCCGCTGCTGGCCTGGCATGAAATGACCTGTGCCAGCCCGGCCTATCTGGAGCAATACGGCGAACCGCAGACCCCCCAGGCACTGGCCGAACATCGTTGCCTGCTCAACAGCCATTACAGTGGTCGTGAAGAATGGTTGTATCACCAACAGCACGAACTGTTGCGAGTGCGGGTTTCGGGGCCGTTTGCCAGCAATCATTACAGCCTGTTGAAGAAAGCCGTACTCACTGGCGCCGGCATTGCGCGCCTGCCGTCCTACTTGCTGTCGGCGGAATTGGCTGACGGCCGTTTGCATTGGCTTTTGCGTGATTATCAGACACGAATTATGCCGATGTATCTGGTGCATCCGTATCAGGGCGGATTGCCAAAGCGTACGCAGGTGTTGGCGGACTATTTGATTGGCTGGTTCAAGCGCAGCGGTGAAGCGCTGGATCGACTTCGCTAGCCGATGACTGTCGATGATCGTTCCCACGCTCTGCGTGGGAATGCCTCGCCGGACGCTCTGCGTCCGCTTGGGACGCGGAGCGTCCAGGGCTGCATTCCCACGCAGAGCGTGGGAACGATCGGGCAAGGGAGTCTGGCAGGATAAGAAAAACGGCCCGAAGGCCGTTTTCTGTTTACCGCTGAAGTTAGCCGCCGAGGTACGCTTCGCGCACTTTCGGGTCGGTCAGCAGCGCTTCACCAGTGCCTTGCATCACTACCCGGCCGTTCTCGAGAACGTAGGCGCGGTCAGCGATTTTCAGCGCCTGGTTGGCGTTTTGCTCGACCAGAAACACCGTCACGCCGTCCTTGCGCAGCTGTTCGATGATGTCGAAGATCTGCTGGATGATGATCGGGGCCAGGCCCAGCGATGGCTCGTCGAGCAGCAGCAGCTTGGGCTTGCTCATCAGCGCACGGCCGATGGCGAGCATTTGCTGTTCGCCGCCGGACATGGTGCCGCCGCGCTGGCTGAAGCGTTCTTTCAGGCGTGGGAAAAGTCCGAGGACCTTGTCCATTTGCTCCTGGTAGTCGCCCTTGGCGGTGAAGAACCCGCCCATGGACAGGTTCTCTTCGACGGTCAGACGAGAAAACACCCGACGACCTTCCGGCACCACGGCAATGCTCTTGCGCATGATCTGCGAGGAGTCCTGGCCGACCAGTTCTTCACCCATGTAGCGGATGCTGCCGCTGTGGGCGCGCGGTGAACCGCAAAGCGTCATCAGCAACGTGGACTTGCCGGCACCGTTGGCGCCGATCAGGGTCACGATTTCGCCCTGACGGACTTCGACGTTGACACTGTGCAGGGCCTGGATCTTGCCGTAGAAGGTGGAAACGTTTTCGAACTGCAGCATTTACGCTTCCCCCAGGTAGGCTTTGATCACTTCAGGATTGTCGCGGATCTGTTCCGGCGTACCGTCGGCCAGAGGGGTACCCTGGTTGATCACGACGATGTGGTCGGAAATGCTCATGACCAGTTTCATGTCGTGTTCGATCAGCAGCACGGTGACATTGTGCTCTTCACGCAACACGCTGATCAGCGCCTTCAGGTCTTCGGTTTCCTTTGGGTTCAGGCCGGCGGCCGGTTCGTCGAGCATGAGGATCCGCGGGCGGGTCATCATGCAGCGGGCGATTTCCAGGCGACGTTGCTGACCGTAGGCCAGGGTGCCGGCCGGACGGTTGGCGAACTCTTTCAGGTTGACCTTTTCCAGCCAGTACTCGGCGAAGTCCATGGCCTCGCGTTCGCTCTTGCGGAACGACGGGGTCTTGAACAGGCCGGACAGGAAGTTGGTGTTCAGGTGACGGTGCTGGGCGATCAAGAGGTTCTCGACCGCGGTCATGTCCTTGAACAACCGCACGTTCTGGAAAGTACGCACCACGCCTTTGAGGGCGATCTTGTGACCCGGCAGGCCTTCGATCGGCTCGCCGTCCAGCAGGATGCTGCCACCGCTCGGCTTGTAGAAGCCGGTCAGGCAGTTGAACACGGTGGTCTTGCCGGCGCCGTTGGGGCCGATCAGGGCAACCACTTGTTTCTCTTTCACGCTCAAGGCCACGCCATTGACCGCCAGCAAGCCGCCGAAGCGCATGCTCAGGTTTTCTACTTTAAGGATCTCGCGGCTCATTTGCGCAGCTCCATGTGAGGACGTTGCATGGGCAGCAGACCCTGAGGGCGCCAGATCATCATCAGTACCATCAAGGCACCGAACATCAACATGCGGTATTCACTGAACTCACGCATCATTTCCGGCAACAGGATCATCACCACGGCAGCGAGGATGACGCCCAGCTGCGAGCCCATGCCACCGAGCACCACGATGGCGAGGATGATCGCCGACTCGATGAAGGTGAAGGATTCCGGCGTTACCAGGCCCTGACGGGCAGCGAAGAAGCTGCCGGCAAAACCGGCGAATGCTGCGCCGAGAGTGAACGCGGAAAGCTTGATCACCGTCGGGTTCAGACCGAGCGCACGGCAGGCGATTTCGTCTTCGCGCAACGCTTCCCAGGCACGGCCCAGAGGCATGCGCAGCAAGCGATTGATGACGAACAGTGCAGCCAGTGCCAGGAACAGCGCGACCAGGTAGAGGAAAATCACCTTGTTGATCGAGTTGTATTCCAGACCGAAGTACTCGTGGAAGGTTTGCAGACCCTCCGCGGCTTTACGTTCGAAGGTCAGGCCGAAGAACGTTGGCTTCTCGATGTTGCTGATGCCGTTCGGGCCGCCGGTGATATCGGTCAGGTTACGCAGGAACAGACGGATGATTTCACCGAAGCCCAGGGTCACGATCGCCAGGTAGTCGCCGCGCAAGCGCAGTACCGGGAAACCGAGCAGGAAGCCGAAGGTGGCCGCCATCAGGCCGGCAATCGGCAGGCAGATCCAGAAACTCAGACCGTAGTAGTGCGACAGCAGCGCGTAGCTGTAGGCGCCGACGGCATAGAAACCGACGTATCCGAGGTCGAGCAGGCCAGCCAGGCCGACCACGATGTTCAGGCCGAGACCGAGCATCACGTAGATCAACACCAGCGTGGCGATATCCACCGCACCGCGGGAGCCGAAGAACGGCCAGACCAGTGCACCGGCGATCAACGCAATGATGATCCAGCGCTGGGTGGTCGGCAGGGTCAGGAAGTTGCTGGCCTTGGCCGGAATCAGCGGCATGCTTGGCGAAGAACGCCAGGCCGAACTGATCTGCTGGTCGAACAGCACACGCAGGAACATCAGCACCGAACACACGGCGATGGTGATCAGGGTAGCGGTGCTGGTGCCATGCACCTCGAGGTTGATGCCGACGATGGTCAGCTTCAGACCGAGTACCGGGTAGGCCACGGCCCACACCAGCAAGGCGCTGAACAGCGCCTGTTTAAGATTCCTAGTCATACCTTCTCAACCTCCGGACGGCCCAGCAGGCCGGTTGGCCGGAACAACAGCACCAGAACCAGCAGGCCGAACGCCACGACGTCCTTGTACTGGTCGCCGAAGATATCGGCACCAAAGGCTTCCGCCACACCCAACACGAGCCCGCCGAGCATGGCGCCCGGAATGCTGCCGATACCGCCCAGTACCGCTGCGGTAAAGGCCTTGAGGCCGACCAGGAAACCGGCGTTCGGGTTGATCACGCCGTATTGCATGCTCAGCAGCACGGCGGCGATGGCCGCCAGCGCGGCACCGATGACGAAGGTCAGGGCGATGATGTTGTTGGTGTTGATACCCAGCAGGTTGGCCATCTTGATGTCTTCGGCGCAGGCGCGGCAGGCGCGGCCCAGGCGAGAGCGGGAGATGAACAGGGTCAGGCCGAGCATGGCGACCAGGGTCACCACGAACACCACGATTTGCATGTAGGAAATCAGCACTTCATGTGCGCCACCTGGCCCGAAGGCAAAGTTGCCCGGAATCAGGTTGGGGATGGATTTGTCCTTGGAGTCTTGCGCCAGCAGAACCGTGTTCTGCAGGAAGATCGACATACCGATGGCGGAGATCAGCGGGATCAGACGGTTGCTGCCGCGCAAGGGGCGGTAGGCGATCCGTTCGATGCTGTAACCGTAGGCACTGGTCACCACGATGGTGGCGATGAAAGCGGCGGTCATCAACAGCGGAACACTGTCGAGTCCCATCATGGCCAGCCCGGCGATGGCGATGAACGCCACGTAGGAACCGATCATGTACACCTCGCCGTGGGCGAAGTTGATCATTCCAATGATGCCGTAAACCATCGTATAGCCGATGGCGATCAGGGCATACGTGCTGCCAATGGTCAGGCCATTAACCAGCTGTTGGAAGAAGTGATAGATGTCAGGCATTACAGCGCTCCTAAAAACCTGATACGCATTTCACTGGTGGAGTCATTTTCCCGCCCGAGCCCCGTGGATCTGCATCCACTTCGAATTCGGGGTTTGCCAGCGAACCGCTGATGACGGTTTTGAGATTTTCAGGTGGGGAGACTGGCGGATCACGCCAGCGCGGCCCAGATACATTCGTAAAACAAAGCCCACGGCACGCCGTGGGCTTTGTTGGCAGTCAGTCAGGCAGCGCCTTACTGAGGCTTGGCTTCAGTTTTTGGTTTGCCGAAGTGCCACTCGTAAACCACGAATTTGAAGTCTTTCAGGTCGCCTTTCTCGTCGAAGCTCAGGTCGCCGGTAGGGGTCTTGAAGGTGCCTTTGTGGATGGCTTCAGCCACTTTGGCGGAGTCTTCGGACTTGGCAGCCTTGATACCGTCGGCAATCACGGTCACAGCCGAGTAGGCCGGGAACACGAATGGACCGCTCGGGTCTTCTTTCTTGGCTTTGAACGCATCAGCCAGGGCAACGTTGGCCGGATCCTGGTCGAAGGATTTCGGCAGGGTCACCAGCAGGCCTTCGGAAGCGTCTTTGGCGATCTGCGAAATGGAGTCGTTACCCACGCCTTCCGGACCCATGAACTTGGCTTTCAGGCCTTTTTCCTGGGATTGACGCAGGATCAGGCCCAGCTCCGGGTGGTAGCCGCCGTAGTAGACGAAGTCGACGTTGGCTTGCTTGAGCTTGGCGATCATCGAAGAGAAGTCCTTGTCGCCGGCGTTGACGCCTTCGAACACGGCGACTTTCACGCCTTTCTTCTCAAGAGTGGTTTTGACGGCGGTGGCGATGCCTTCACCGTATTGCTGTTTGTCGTGCAAAACAGCAACGATCTTCGGTTTGACGTAGTCGGCGATGTAGTTACCGGCGGCAGGGCCCTGGGCGCTGTCCAGACCGATGGTACGGAAGACCATTTTGTAACCACGGGCGGTGATGTCCGGGCTGGTGGCAGCCGGGGTGATCATGATCACGCCTTCGTCTTCGTAGATGTCCGAAGCCGGTTGAGTGGAGCTGGAGCACAGGTGACCCACCACGAACTTGACGCCGTCGTTGACGACTTTGTTCGCTACGGCCACGGCTTGTTTTGGATCACAGGCGTCATCGTATTCAACGGCTTCGAGTTTCTTGCCGTCTACGCCGCCTTTGGCGTTGATCTGTTCGATGGCCATTTTGGCGCCACTGAACTGCATGTCGCCGTATTGGGCTACAGGGCCGGTCTTGGGGCCGGCGATGCCGATCTTGATGGTGTCAGCTGCGAACGAATGGCTGGCAACCCCGGCCAGAACCATAGCGGCAAACAGTTTGGAAATCTGCTTAGTAGCCTTAGTCATAGTGCTCCACTCTTACTGTTGTAGTTTTTATAGTCCTGGCGCCGTTGGCAGCAGAACCGGGTCAGATATCTACGACATCCCCCGGAAATGCCCCCCGGCAACTGTACCGGTACAGTGTAGAGCGCCGATTGTCAGCCTGGGAAGCTGGCGCCAGGGGGCAAAACTTGGGGGTGTCGCTATTTTGAAAGAAAAAGACAGAATTGCGGCGGGGCGTTGAAAGGCTTATAGCCAGATTCCGTGCATTCCTTGGCGTTCCTGCTCTTTTCGTTCAGTGACACAAATTGCATCTGGGTTTTTCTGCCAGACCACCGACGTTATCATTGCGTCGATTTCTTTTCCGGACCGGACCCATGACTGAAGAACCTAGCACCCTCTATGCCAAACTGCTTGGTGAAACCGCATCTATTACCTGGAAGGAACTGGAGCCGTTCTTTGCCAAGGGTGCCCTATTATGGGTCGACGCGAGCCTGGATCTGATCGCCGCGGCAGAGGCCGTAGCGAGTGATGAAGGCGAGAAAGTGGCTGCCTGGCTGGCCGAAGACCAGCTCGCCAAGCTGTCTGAAACGCGGGCGCTGGATCTTTTTGAACGTGATCCGCAGCTGTGGGCGGTGGTGGTTTCGCCGTGGATTATGATTCAGGAAAGGGCGCAGTCCTGATAGCGTGAACCTTTATGGTGCGTGGTGTGACCGCCCGAAAGTGTGTAGCCGAGTAGCGTGATGGCAGGTTGCCGTAGAGAAAGGCCACAGCCTCACGGTGACGTAAACGTAACGGGAACAGTTGAGAGAGCAGCCTGAGGGCTGCTTAATTGTTTCTGGATGTTGGAAAGTGGTGAATTGTGATCGTTCCCACGCTCTGCGTGGGAACGCAGCCAGGGACGCTCCGCGTCCCAAGCGGACGCAGAGCGTCCGATGAGGCATTCCCACGCGGAGCATGGGAACGATCTGGAGACGCTTAGTAGGCGGTTTTACCCGTATGGTTATTCAACGAAATAACCTTGGTCTTGCCTATGCGATGACGGTAGATCTCGCGCAGGTACTTGATTGCCTTCTTCACGCAATCCCGGGACAGGCGGATATCGTTGATCGAAACGAACTTGTCCTTGTCGTTGATCAGCTCGCGGTATTTCTTCTCGTACATCGGTTTGATCGCATACCAGTTGGTATCGAGGATCTTCGCCGGGTTCTCGAATTCGTTGAGCAGGTCGTCGATCAGGTCCTCGTCAAAGTGTTCATTGATGATGAAGTCCAGGATCGAGTTGTCTAGCGTCTCGTCGAAGCGGTACGGGTTTTTCGCGAAGCAACGTTTGATGAACGCCACGATCAGGGTCAGGAAGTCGTCCGACAGGCACGGGCTCTTGGCGATCAGGGTGGTCAGCGACAGGTTGGCCGAGGCGCCGATAACCAGCGCGTAACGCTTGAGCGTGGTGTTGGGGAACAGGCTGTTGAGGTGTGTCTTCAACCGGTTCAGGTCCATGTACGACAGCTTGTAATCCTTCGGCAGGGAAACGATCGACACCACCGACGAGCAGTTCTTGAAGAAGTGCAGGTCGTGCAGCGCGGCGGCGTCATAACCCGAATTCTTGTACTGCTCCAGCGATGCGCGATAACGCTTGGACTCGATCGGCAACAGACTGATGCCTTCGATGGCCTGGGTGACTTTGTTGAAGTGCGGCAGGTCGATCGAGCGGAAGAACAGGTCGTCGATGTTCAGGCGCTGCGGCTCTTTCTCGAAGACCTTGAATTTGTCGCTGCTTGGCGGCGGGGTTTCCGGCACCACGGATTCGGCATAGGCAATCGCCACGGGGCCGGCCAGGCTCATGAACAGGTCGTTGGCGTCCAGGCGGATGGTTTCGCCGATGTCGATGCCGGCGCGGCGGAAATAGTTCTGATCGTAGTCAGTCGTAACCGCCTGCGCTGTCAGAATGTTGAAGATCTGCTGCGAAATGTATTGATTGGCGTGCTTTTCCATCGCATTGACATCAATGTTCTGGATGTTGCCGTCATCGTTTTCCTCGGCATAACGCATGATGTCGTTGGAGATCAGCATCATTGCGTTCCATGGGCGGATACGGCCCATGACGCTCGCTTCGCTGCTGTCTTCATTGGCGAAGTTGTAGGAGAAGTCCCATTCCTCCGACAGGTATTTGCACAGCAAGCGACCGGCGTTGATGTGCAGTGCTTCAGACATTTCGCTGCGATGATCGGAAATGTTCGGCAGTACGCAGATGCCGCTGGTGAAGATCGGTTCGAAGACGAAGGAGTGGCCGCTCTTGCTGTCGTGCTCGTCCATCGGTTTGGTGTCGAACGTCTTGTTCATGTACGAGTGCTGCTGGGCCAGGCCGAATTCCGAGGCCATGCCCGAACCGGTACCGCCGCCAGCACTGAAGATCGAGAAATACAGGCGCGACTGGTTGGCCTTGATGCCGCAGCTGTCGATCAGGTACGAGTGAATCATTTTCCAGTCAGGGCTGGAGAAACGCTGGGTGTCCTTGTTCAGGATGATCTTGGCCAGGTACTGGCCGAGAATCGGCGCGTTACCGGCGCCACCGGCATGGACTTCCGACAAGTCCATGATTTTCATTTTGCTGTAATCGCGCAGGAAGCCGCTTTTTTCGCCTTTGCGCGAGAAGCGGATGCGACCGGCGATGTCTTTGTCCAGGTCGCCGAGCATCACCAGTGGCTCGACCAGAAATACCGGCTTGGTGTTTTTGTTCTGGCCCAGGCGCAGGTTGTTGCGGATCCACTGGGCCGGACTGTAGCCCTTTTCGGCAAAACGTTTGTCCGGCGACAGGCGATCTTCGCTGTTGAATTCGTTGAGGTAGAACTTGCGGGCGTTGTACACCAGCTCCGCGACATCCAGCGCAATGTTCGAACCGCAGCGGCCCAGGCCGATCAGGCACACCGACGGGAATTCCTGATCGCTGTACTGTTCGTTGTCGCCTTCCAGGTGGGGCGGACGCGGGAACACCATGTCGCGCAGGCCGTCGAGGTTGTCGAGGATGCGGTCGGTATTGGTTTCGGTGAAGTACAGGTATTGCTGGCTCGCCAGCGGGCGCGATGGCGGCAATGGCTTCGACGGTGCGGGGCTGTTCGCCGCCGGGCTCAGCGTCAGGTCGGAAATCGCGGTGGCCGGGTTATTTTTAGAAGTCATTGTTCGCCATGTACCTGGGCTGGTTGGTCGGGCGACAGGCTGTCGTCAAACCGTCACGGAATAAGATCTCGCGTCTTTTATCAGCGCGTATTTGGCCCAAGCGTCAGTGCCGGGGCCTGAACGTCGCTCGGGGGAATCCTTTCCTAAGTCATGATAAATCGGCCAAGATTTGGCGATCTTTAATCAAAAGGAGGCAAAATGATGTCAATGCTACCTTCGCTGGGTTTTGCCGGAATTGGCTTGATGGGGTTGCCGATGTGCCAGCGATTGCTCGCGGCGGGTTACCCGCTGACGGTGTGGAATCGCAATCCGGCCAAGTGCGCGCCGCTGGTCGAGGCCGGGGCACGTCAGGTCGCGACCCCGGCCGAACTGTGTCAGCACGCCGACGTGGTGATGCTGTGCCTGGCGGACACGGCGGTGGTGCGCGAGGTGGTATTCGGCACCGCGGGAGTGATCGAGGGTGCGAAAAATGGCCAGTTGCTGGTGGACTTTTCCAGCCTGGAACCGACGGCAACGCGAGAAATGGCAGCTGAGCTCGTCAGCAAAACCGGCATGGGCTGGCTCGATGCGCCTGTGTCTGGTGGTGTCGTCGGGGCGCAGGCTGGCAGCCTGGCGATCATGGTCGGTGGCGATGGGGCGGCGCTTGAGCGGGTTAAACCGGTATTGCTGAGCCTCGGCCAGCGCGTGACGCACATGGGGGCGGTCGGAGCCGGGCAAGTGACCAAGGCCTGTAATCAGATGATCGTTGCCTGCAACGCGCTGGTAATTGCCGAAGTGGTGGCCCTGGCAGAGCGTTCGGGTGTCGATGCCAATTTGATCGCCGAAGCGCTGGCCGGTGGCTTTGCCGATTCAAAGCCGCTGCAGATCCTGGCTCCTCAAATGGCCGACAGTCGTTTCGAACCGGTGAAGTGGCACGTGCGGACCTTGCTCAAGGACCTGGACACGGCGGTGAAGTTTTCCCGCGAACAGGGCTCGGCAACTCCGGTCAGCGGTCTGGCGGCGCAATTGATGCGCCTGCACGGCGCCCAGGGGAATCTGGAAAAAGACCCGTCTACATTAGTGCAGATGTACCGTGCACCAGACTCAGCGTCGTGACTGAGTAGGAGTGTTTGCGCTGATTGATTTCATTCAGCACCGGGAGCAATTCGGCGAGCGGTACCGGACGGCTGAGCAGGTAACCCTGAACGTAATCGCAACTGGCGCCTTCAAGAAACTGGTACTGCTCGAAGGTTTCCACACCCTCGGTGACCACCTCCAGGTGCAGGGTGTGGGCCATGGCGATGATCGCCTGGACAATTTCCATGTCCTGAGTCGAGTTGGGAATGTCCTGGATGAACGAACGGTCGATTTTCAGAGTGTTCAACGGCAAGCGCTTGAGATACGCCAGGGACGAATAACCGGTGCCGAAATCATCGATCGACAGTGACACGCCGAGGGCGCGAATCTGCCGCAACAGCACCAGTGTATCGGCGATGTTGCCCATCAGTGCGTTCTCGGTCACTTCCAGTTCCAGCCGTTGCGGCGCGACCCCGGCGTCACGCAGCGCCCGTTCGATTTCGGAGGACAACTCTTCGCGGGCCAGGCTCAAGGGCGAACAATTGACGGCGATCCTCAGCACCTCGCAGCCTTGCCGCGATAGCTCGCCCAAGTCTTCACACGCCTTGCGCAATACCCAATGGTCCAGTTCGGTGATCAGGCCGTTGGCTTCGGCAATGGTGATGAAACGGTCCGGGGCGAGGAAGCCGTGGGTCGGGTGTTGCCAGCGAATCAACGCTTCGAGTTTGCTGACCTGGCCGGTTTTCAGGTCGTAGATCGGCTGGTAATAGAGCATCAGGCCGGCGTCTTCACGCAGGGCGTAACGCAGTTCTTCTTCCAGTTGCAGTTCCAGCGTGGCGCGGGCCTTGAGATTGGCGCTGAAAAAATTCAGACCGTTGCGACCGCTGCCCTTGGACTGATACAGCGCCAGGTCGGCGTTTTTCAACAGCTCTTCGCAGGATTTGCCGTCTTCCGGAAACACGCTGATGCCGATGCTGGTGGTCATCACCATGCGCCGTCCGGCAAGTTCAATGGGCTCTTTCATTTTTTGCATGATGCGCTGGGCCATGTGCCGCGCTTCTTCTCGATCATGCAGGTCGATGAGGATGCAGAACTCATCGCCACCGAAGCGCGCCACCACATCGGCGTGACTGCGTATGGAGCTTCTGATGTGCCCGGCAATGACCTTGAGCAACTCATCGCCGGCATCGTGGCCAAGGCTGTCGTTGATCCGCTTGAAGTGGTCGATATCGAGGAACAGGACCGCGAGCCTGCCGCCCTCGTGGGTTTTCTCGCTGAGTTTCTCGGCGAACAGCTGGTTGAAACCGCGACGGTTGATCAGGTTGGTCAATGGATCGTAGTGCGCCACCTGTTGCAGGGACATGCGCGCCTGGTCCAGTTGGCTGAGCAACGAGTTGACCCGTTGCAAATCGTGTTCCTTGTGTTGCAACTTTTTGTCCGCCAGCGCCGCGCTGATACTGCTACCGATGATCAGCAGCGTCATGATCGCTACGGTCAGGCCGAGTTGAAAGTGATTGTTTTCTCCGGGCTGGGCCAGGAGGCTGTCGCTGGGCAGCACCAGATTGAAGGCAGCCATGCCGGTGAAATGCATGCTGATGATCCCCGCCCCGAGTACCAGGCTGGCACCGTACTTGAGCAGTTGATGAAACGTCCCTGTTTCGTTGCGCAAGTAACTCGACAGCAACAGGGCCGCCATGCTGGCGCCGATAGCGATCACGATCGACAGGCCGAACAACAGCGGTTGATAGTAGGCCTGCGCCGGCGAACTCATTGCAGACATGCCCACGTAATGCATGGCGGCGATGCCCAGGCCGACACCGATGGCTGACCTGAAACATTGCCAGAAGCTCAACTGCGCAAGGCTGAGGGTGTGCATCGCCAGCCACGAAGCGAGCAGGGCGATCAGCAGCGAGGCGAGGGTAATGGGCAACTGGTAGTGGATATCTATCGGTGCCTGGAATGCGAGCATGCCGATGAAGTGCATGGCCCAGATTCCGCCCGCGAGGCATCCGGCGCCGACCCAGCGCCAGAGTCGCTGTGACGCCTTCTTTTCTGCATGAGCCACCCGCTCGGCCATGTCCAGCGTGGCAAAACTGCCAGCACAGGCAACCAGATAAGCCAAAAGCACCAGAAAAGGGTCATGTATGCAGTTGAGTATGACCTGCCCACTCTCTGGCAGCTCGGTAATGAAATGCAGACCAAGCCACTCCATAGCATGCCCCATCGATTACTTCCTGGCTGGCGCAATCAACGCCAGCGAATGTCATGGAGTATAGAGGTCACATACGGAACGCAAGCGATAGTGGCACATTGTCCTGCAATCCTTTTGGAATGAACCCTAGATCGTTTGGAAATAAAATGTTGCACAGGCCGCGCCGGAGACGATGGCTGGGTATCAGCTTTACGAATAATTACAGACAGCGGTGGGGCGCCTGACTAGATTGCAGGTTCCGGGCTCGGATGCACTGGCAGTGAAGCCCCATAACAATAAAAGAGACGGACCCATGCAGAACTCGACCCAAGCGGCGAATGCCTGGCGCATTCTGTTCCTGCTGTTCCTGGCCAACCTGTTCAACTTTTTCGACCGCACCATTCCGGCCATCATTATCGAACCGATCCGCATGGAATGGCACCTCAGCGACTTTCAACTGGGGATCATCGGCACCGCGTTCACAATCGTCTACGCCATTGCCGGCCTGCCTCTGGGGCGAATGGCCGACACCGGCTCGCGCGCAAAACTGATGGGTTGGGGGCTGGCAGCCTGGAGCGGGCTGACGGCGGTCAACGGCATGGTGGGAAGTTTCTGGAGTTTCCTGATCGTGCGCATGGGCATCGGCATCGGCGAGGCCAGCTATGCGCCCGCGGCGAATTCGCTGATTGGCGATCTGTTCCCGGCTCACCGTCGGGCACGGGCCATGGGCATTTTCATGCTTGGCCTGCCCTTGGGCCTGCTCTTGGCGTTCTTCACCATCGGCGCGATGGTCAAGGCCTTCGACAGTTGGCGCGCACCGTTCTTCATTGCCGCCGTACCGGGACTGATCCTCGCCGTCTTCATGTTTTTCATCAAGGAGCCCAAGCGCGGCGCCGCGGAAACCGTGCAGGTTTCCCAGGAAAAGGTTGATCGGCCAATCCGTCGGGTGCTGGCGGTACCCACCTTCCTGTGGCTGGTCATGGCCGGGCTGTGCTTCAACTTCGCCACCTATGCCTGCAACTCGTTCCTGGTGCCGATGCTGCAGCGTTACTTCCTGATGCCATTGCAGGAAGCCGCAGTCGCGACCGGTGTTATCGTCGGCGTGACCGGTTTGTTCGGCCTGACGCTGGGGGGCTGGGTCGCCGACAAGATTCATCAGCGAATCGCCAATGGTCGCCTGCTGTTTGCGGCGTTCAGCCTGATCATCTCCACGGTCTGCACGGCGTGGGCGCTGCATTCGGGGCGGATCGAGATCGGTGTATTCGTGGCGGTTTTCAGCCTGGGCTGGTTGTTTGCCTACAACTTCTACACCTGCGTATACACGGCGATTCAGGACGTGGTCGAACCGCGTCTGCGGGCAACGGCAATGGCGCTGTTCTTTGCCGGGTTGTATCTGCTGGGCGGCGGGTTGGGGCCGGTGGTTGTCGGCGCACTGTCCGACCACTTCGCCCACACGGCGATGCTCGCCGCGGGCGCCGGGCAAATGACCGAAGCGTTCAAGGCCGTCGGCCTGCACGACGCGATGTACCTGATTCCGGTAGCGCTGTTTTTCACCATGGTGTTTCTGGTGTTGGCGTCGCGGTGTTTTGTGCGCGATGCCAAGCGGATGAAGGATGGATTGGGAGGGGTGGTTGTGCCTGAGGGGTCTGTGGCGACGGCATAAGATCCAAAAAAGAAGGCCCGCAGTATTGCTGTTCACTTAAGGACGACCACTGTACTTGTGGCGAGGGAGCTTGCTCCCGCTGGGGCGCGAAGCGGCCCTGAAGGGGGCTGCTGCGCAGCCCAGCGGGAGCAAGCTCCCTCGCCACAGGATGCTAACGTTCTCTTAAGTGAACAGCTTACGCAGTATTGCGGGCCTTTTTTTTTTTAGCGTTGGAGCAGGGGACTTAACCCGCCACCAACACCCGGATCGCTTCCAGTCGCAGAGCCGCCTTGTCGAGCATCGCCAGGCCTTGCTCGCGTTGTTTGCGCAACGCAACCAGTTCGCTGTCACGCACGGTCGGGTTGACCGCTTGCAACGCGGTCAGGCGTGCCAGTTCTTCGTCGGTGTCGGCGGCCAGGCGGCGTTGTGCCTCTGCCACGCGCTCGGCATGACGCGGGAAGATTTTGTCCTCGCCGGCATTGATCCGCGGGGTCAGTTGATCGCGCTGGGCCTGGATGAACTTGTTGGCGCTGGCGCGCGGGACGCTTTCGAGTTGGTCGTTCAGGGTCTCGAACGACACCCGGGGCGACAGGTCGTTGCCATTGGCATCGAGCAGGCAGCGCAGTGCAGCGGGCGGCAGGTAGCGGCCCAGTTGCAACGAGCGCGGGGCGACCACTTCGCTGACGTAGAGCAGTTCCAGCAGTACCGTGCCAGGTTTGAGCGCCTTGTTCTTGATCAGCGCCACCGCGGTGTTGCCCATGGAGCCGGACAGCACCAGATCCATGCCACCCTGGACCATCGGGTGTTCCCAGGTGATGAACTGCATGTCTTCGCGGGACAACGCCTGATTGCGGTCGTATGTGATGGTCACGCCTTCGTCGTCGCCCAGCGGGAAGCTAGCGTCGAGCATTTTTTCACTCGGCTTGAGGATCAGCGCGTTTTCCGAATGGTCTTCGCTGTCGATGCCAAAGGCGTCGAACAGGGTTTCCATATAGATCGGCAGGGCGAACTGGTCGTCCTGTTCAAGAATGGCTTCGACCAGCGCGTCGCCTTCGCCAGCGCCACCGGAGTTGAGCTCCAGCAAGCGGTCACGGCCGGTGTGCAATTCGGCTTCCAGACGCTCACGCTCAGTGCGGGCCTCGTCGATCAGCGCTTGCCACTCGCCGTCGTCGGCTTCTTCCAGCAGCGGCAGCAGGCGAGGGCCGAACTGGTGCTGCAAGGCATTGCCGGTCGGGCAGGTGTTGAGGAACGCGTTCAGCGCTTCGTGGTACCACTGGAACAGGCGCTCCTGTGGGCTGGTTTCCAGGTACGGCACGTGCAGTTCGATGGTGTGTTTCTGGCCGATCCGGTCCAGACGACCGATACGTTGCTCCAGCAGGTCCGGGTGGGACGGCAGATCGAACAGCACCAGGTGGTGGGAGAACTGGAAGTTGCGACCTTCACTGCCGATTTCCGAGCAGATCAGCACTTGCGCGCCAAATTCTTCGTCGGCGAAGTAGGCGGCGGCGCGGTCACGCTCGAGGATGTTCATACCTTCGTGGAACACCGTGGCCGGAATGCCGGAGCGCACGCGCAAGGCGTCTTCCAGGTCCATGGCGGTTTCGGCGTGGGCGCAGATCACCAGCACTTTGGTGCGCTTGAGCATCTTCAGTTGATCGATCAGCCACTCGACGCGTGGGTCGAATTTCCACCAGCGTTCTTCTTCATTGGCGTCCGGCTGGGCCTGGAAGCTGACTTCCGGGTACAGCTCGGCGTGATCGCCCAACGGCAGTTCGAGGTATTCGTCCGGGCATGGCAGCGGGTACGGGTGCAGTTTGCGCTCCGGGAAACCTTGCACGGCGGCGCGGGTATTACGGAACAGCACGCGACCGGTACCGTGACGGTCCAGCAGCTCACGCACGAGACGGGCGCTGGCTTCGGTGTCGCCATCGTTGACGGCGGTCAGCAGGGCTTCGCCTTCGT
This sequence comes from Pseudomonas sp. Sample_22, assembly GCF_004307635.1. Classification (NCBI taxonomy): domain Bacteria; kingdom Pseudomonadati; phylum Pseudomonadota; class Gammaproteobacteria; order Pseudomonadales; family Pseudomonadaceae; genus Pseudomonas; species Pseudomonas sp. Sample_22. The sequence goes on along the minus strand of NZ_RCNY01000035.1, from coordinate 41,640 downwards.
TGCCGAGGAAACCTTGAATGGTCTTGTGCGCTTGCGGCGACAGGCGGCCCTGGTCGAGCAATTCCTGAACGGCTTCGGCCACCGGGCGATAGTTTTCGCTCTCGGCGCGGAAGGCGTGCAGGTCATGGAAGCGGTTCGGATCAAGCAGGCGCAGACGGGCGAAGTGGCTGTCCTGGCCGAGTTGCTCCGGCGTTGCGGTCAACAACAGTACGCCGGGAATGGTTTCGGCGAGTTGCTCGACCAGCGAGTATTCAGGGCTGACCTGATCTTCGTGCCATACCAGGTGGTGCGCTTCGTCGACCACCAGCAAGTCCCAGCCGGCGGCGAACAGTGCGTCCTGGGCCTTCTCGTCTTCCACCAGCCATTCCAGGGCCACCAGCGCGAGCTGGGTGTCTTCGAACGGGTTGGAGGCATCGCTTTCAATGAAGCGCTCTTCGTCGAACAGTGCGACTTGCAGGTTGAAGCGTCGGCGCATTTCCACCAGCCACTGGTGCTGGAGATTTTCCGGCACCAGGATCAACACGCGATTGGCGCGGCCCGAGAGCAGTTGGCGATGGATCACCAGACCGGCTTCGATGGTCTTGCCCAGGCCTACTTCGTCAGCCAGCAATACCCGCGGTGCAATACGGTCGGCCACTTCACGGGCGATGTGCAATTGGTGCGCGATCGGCTGCGCACGTACGCCACCCAAGCCCCAGAGGGAGGACTGCAACTGGCGGCTGGTGTGTTCGAGGGTGTGGTAACGCAGGGAGAACCAGGCCAGCGGATCGATTTGCCCGGCGAACAAACGGTCGCTGGCCAGGCGGAACTGAATGAAGTTCGACAGCTGGGTTTCCGGCAGGGTAACCACTTCGTTCTGCGCGTTGAGGCCGTGGTAGACCAACAGGCCATCGACATCGTCGACTTCGCGAACGGTCAGTTTCCAGCCTTCGAAGTGAGTAATCGAGTCACCCGGCGAAAACCGTACGCGGGTGAGGGGCGCATTCCTTAGCGCGTACTGGCGGGTGTCGCCAGTGGCCGGATAGAGCACGGTCAACAAGCGGCCGTCCTGTGCCAGAACGGTGCCCAAACCCAGCTCGGCTTCGCTGTCACTGATCCAGCGTTGCCCCGGTTGATACTGCTGCGCCATGCTGCCTGACTCCCACCTTGAAAAAGCGGGCTATCTTAACGGAATCAGGTCTCCAGACCAAAGGAATACCTGTGTGGGAGGTGCCGTAGGCTGCGTTTTTTTGATCCGCGTGGCCTGAACAAATCCTAGCTTGCGACCGTTAAGGCAGTGTCGATTGAGTCACAGTTTGCGACCGATGGCTCAAGTCGCCATTTGCGCAGCCGACAGCCTGCTGACAGGAGACCAAAAAATATGCTGCCACCGATGCTTCCCTTGAGTGCCGTGCCGATCACCTCTCAGCACGACCCGGTCCGCCCGCGCCCGGACATAGCACCTGTGGTGCCCGTGCAGGAAAGCTCCACGGACAGCACCATCGACCTGAACAAGCGTGACCCTGAAGAAACCGCCTTGCTGCTGCGCGAAGAACAGCGGCGCAAGCAGGAACAGGAAAGACGTCGCCGTGAAGCCGACGAAGACCCTGAAGCGCATCTGGCCATCCCAGGGGACGAACTCAATGCCGACAACACCGTACCGGTGGCGCCATTGATGGAAGATCAGCCCCGCCAGGGATTGTGGGTCGACATCGAGATTTGAGCGAGTGGCTGGTCAGCGCTGTCGCCAGACCGCATTATTGGCGCAAACCTGCCTCGGCAGCTGAATTCATTTGCCAGTGATGCACTGAACGCCATGAGCCAAGACGACAAACTGATCGACCTCAACGCCGAACGCGCCAAGCGTGTCCATGACCTCAACGAAAAACGCCTTAATGAAGTGCGTCAGGCGTTCGAGCAAGCCATGCCGCTGGGCAAGGCGAAGAAAAAACCGAAGAACAAACCGAAAAAACGTTGAATCCCCCGTCATCGGTTGATGCAGGTCAGTTTTTCCCCTCCTTTGAGCCCGGTCTCGGGCAACATTGATCCCGGTCAATTCTTTCTCCTGCCCGTTTGGGTAACTTAGCCCTATCGCAACAGGGCAACAGCAGGAGACGCGTCATGTTTTTCGACAACGTGGTGATCGCCGGAGTGCTGACCGTCAGCCTCATGTTCGTTTTTTTTGCAGGATTCGGATTTTTTATCTGGAAGGATTCGCACAAGCGGAAAAAACCGTAGGTCTTTCTGGATGCAATGAGCACGCAAGGCATTTTGGGCAACTTCGGTTGCCCTTTTTTTTGCCTGCGATTCCTTGAAGTTGATCGTTCCCACGCTCTGCGTTCTTGATCGTTCCCACGCTCTGCGTGGGAATGCCGCCATGGACGCTCTGCGTCCAATTCTGACGCGGAGCGTCACGGGATTCATTCCCACGCAGAGCGTGGGAACGATCATCCGGTAATAAAAAAGGCGCGGTCCTTGCGGAGCGCGCCTTTTTCGTTCGGCAGCTGATCAGCTGCCGAGTGCCTTCGAGGCCAGCCAGAACAAACCGGCCGACAGGGCAACCGTGGCTGGCAGGGTCAGCACCCAGGCCAGCAGGATGGTTTTGACGGTGCCGCCTTGCAGACCGCTTTTGTTGGCGACCATGGTACCGGCCACGCCTGAAGACAGCACGTGGGTAGTGGACACCGGCAAGCTGAAGATGTTGGCCATGCCGATCAGGCTGGCAGTGGTGATCTGCGCCGACATGCCCTGGGAATAAGTCATGCCCTGCTTGCCGATTTTCTCACCGATGGTCAGAACCACGCGTTTCCAGCCCACCATGGTGCCCAGGCCGAGGGCCAGGGCCACCGCCAGAATCACCCAGAACGGCGCGTATTCGGTGGTGGTGGTCAAGTCCTTGCGCAGCTTGTCCAGGTCAGCCTTTTCACGGGCGGGCAGGCCTGGCAGCTTGCTGACTTTCTTCGCGGTGTCATCCAGGCAGAGCAGGTAGCGGCGCACTTCGATGCGGCTTTCCGCCGACAGCGAGCGGTAGTCGGCTACGCCCTTGAGGGTGCCCAGCAACGCGTTGATGGTCGGTTCGGTCTGCTGCGGGTTGCAGCGGAATTTCTCCGGCAGATCACCTTCCACGCTTTTGCCCAGTGCCAGGAACTCGCCGAGGGTTTCGGCGTTGCGCTGGTAGAACTGATTCAGATGCAAGGTGGCATCGCGGGTGCGTTCGATCTGGTAGGTGGTGCTGTTCAGATCAAGGACGAACTGCGCCGGCACGATACCGATCAGCACCAGCATGATCAGGCCGATACCTTTCTGGCCATCGTTGGAACCGTGCACGAAACTCACGGCCATGGCGGATATCACCAAGACCAGGCGATTCCAGAACGGTGGGTGCTTTTTGTCATCAATCTTGCGGCGCTGTTCCGGCGTCTTGTGCATCTTCGACAGCGGACGCCACCATTTCAGACCGATCAGAATCAGCGCTGCAATCAGGAAACCTGCCATCGGCGAGAACACCAGCGACATGGCGATATCGATTGCCTTCTGCCAGTTCACGCCATCAGCCAACGGAATCTCGTTGATCAGGGCGTTGGCCAGGCCTACACCGAGAATCGAACCGATCAGCGTATGGGAGCTGGAAGCGGGGATACCGAAGTACCAGGTGCCCAGGTTCCAGGCGATGGCGGCGGCGAGCAACGAAAACACCATGGCCAGTCCATGACCGGTGTTCACATTGATCAGCAGCTCCACCGGCAGCAAGTGGACGATGGCATACGCCACGCCAACGCCGCCCAGCAACACGCCGAGGAAATTGAACACACCGGAAAAGAACACCGCCAGATGAGGCGGCATCGCTTTGGTGTAGATAACAGTGGCTACCGCGTTAGCGGTGTCATGAAATCCGTTGATGAACTCGAAGGCGAGGACAAAAGTCAGGGCGAGCAGGAGGCTCACTAGCACCCAAGCATCCAGTCCGCTGAATAAATCGATCATGAAGGTTTTCTGACCCGGTCATAAGGGGGGCGGGATTATGCCAGAAAAGCGTGCCAATCAATGCACTAGCTGCTCGTTGGTAACATTCTTCAACGAATTAATTTGAGCCGCAGTCCTGCGTGTCGGTGATTTTACGGGCCTTGCAAGTCATTGAATTTATTTGAAAACACCCATGGCAAAAGGGTTTCGCGCGCTCGGAGGAGGGGCCTGAACGCTTGTGTGAAATTTCTGAGAAGAGGGTCGGATATGCGCCCTTTACCTTGTCGGATGAGCAAGGTGGCCGCTGCCCGCTTGTAGCGGGCGCAAAAGGCAACATCCATGCATCCCGCTTTTAACGGGTGCAATCGCAGACCCTTGTAAGGATTAAAGCCGGGACCATCAAGGCTCTTCGGCTTTGAGTTCCTTTTCCATTTTTTCAAGTTCTTGCTTGAAAACCTGATCCTGAACGGTGGCGCGTTTACGCCAGGGTTTGCGCTCCGGTTCGGGTTGGGCGGCGTAGGTGGTGACTTCCCCGCCGTAAACTTCCTTGTAACGTTGTTCCTGGCGCTCAAGTTCCGCGCGCAGTTCGTCTTTCGTCACAGTGCTACCTGATTGAGTTGAGATAAATTCTGGTGAAACGCGCTGCATCCAATGTATCGATCATTCTCGACGCATCGACAAGGCCGGTGAGGGCATTGTTTTACGGCAGGGCGATCAATACGTCCATGTTGCAGGCGACCACGGCACCAGAGATAAATAGCTGACGCAGCATCAGCTTCCTGTTTTCAGCGAGCGCGTTGACGATGCAATGCAGTCAGCGTCGGGCGCTTGCCGGGGGCGGCAGCGATGGAACATCGCGCCACCTTGTAGCGGAGTCGGCAAGTAGAAAACCGTCTGGCTACTGATTTGCATTATAGCGAGCGATTCACAGAACTCTATCTCTACAGAGTTAAAAGTAGGTCGCGATGTGTGATCGTTTTGTTACTCGTTACTTTCACGGCCAACTAGAGCGCTGAATGCTATCACTGTTCAGTGATAGCTTTCTGGCGCCATTAAGTCGAACAACTTTTTGGCAATTACATCGACCTTGGCAAGTCTGCATTGTCACCGTGGTGAATGCTTGAAACACGCTCTTTGATTGGCTCGGATGATGTACGGCGATTGCGATTATCGGTCAACGGTTCGATAATCGCCCAATCTGGAGCCGGCACGGCTTGTGCGCCGGACCGATAGCCACTTGTAATACTCGCTGATCCGTGTGGGAAGAGAATCTGTAATGAACGATCAACTGCGCAATTCCTTTGCTTCTGTGGCACCGCCCATCGTCGCGTCGCCCGCCAAGCGAATCCAGGCACTCACAGGTGATCCGGACTTCATGACATCGCTGGCGAGGGGACTGGCTGTCGTGCAAGCGTTTCAGGAGCGCAAACGGCACCTGACCATTGCGCAGATCAGTCACCGCACGGAAATTCCCCGCGCTGCAGTAAGACGTTGCCTGCACACCCTGATCAAACTTGGCTACGCCACTACCGACGGCCGCACGTATTCCCTGCTGCCCAAAGTGCTGACCCTCGGCCATGCCTACGTATCCTCGACACCGCTGGCGGTGTCGGCCCAGCCGTATCTGGACCGCATGAGCGAGCAACTGCACGAAGCCTGCAACATGGCGACCCTGGAAGGCGACGACATTCTGTACATCGCCCGCTCGGCAACGACCCAGCGGCTGATTTCGGTCGATCTGTCGGTGGGTGGGCGCTTGCCGGCCTATTGCACGTCAATGGGCAGGATCCTGCTGGCGGCGCTGGATGACTCGTCCCTGGGGGAATACCTCGAGCACGCCGATTTGCAGGCCAAGACCAGTCGCACGATCCACACTCCAGAGGCATTGCTCGAATGCTTGAAGGAAGTCCGGCAGCAAGGCTGGTGCATCGTCGATCAGGAACTGGAGCAGGGGCTGCGCTCGATTGCGGTACCGGTGTACGACGCGTCCGGTCAAGTGGTGGCGGCCCTCAACGTCAGTACCCATGCGGGTCGGGTCAGCCGTAATGAGCTGGAACAACGCTTCCTCCCTGGTTTGTTAAGCGCCAGCCGCGATCTCAGCGCTCAACTGTTTGCCTAAGGTGTTCGATAATCGCACAGAGTTGCTTCGGGTGAATTGACGCTGTTTCCTCCGGATCATTAATGTCGCGGCTGCGCCAGCATTGGCTGGCTCCCCGTTCGACTGTGATCCACGGAATAAAAATAATGAACCAGCCTCAGTCTGCTGTAGGGAACTGCCTCGACGTGCAGTCCTTCATCAATGCTCAACCCATTTCGCGTTATCAGTGGCGAGTGGTGATTCTGTGTTTCCTGATTGTCTTCCTCGATGGCCTCGACACGGCGGCCATGGGTTTCATTGCGCCTGCGCTTTCTCAGGACTGGGGGATCGATCGCGCGAGTCTCGGCCCGGTGATGAGTGCCGCGCTCATCGGCATGGTCTTTGGCGCACTGGGTTCCGGCCCGCTGGCTGACCGCTTTGGACGAAAAGTCGTACTGGTCGGTGCAGTGCTGCTGTTCGGTGCGTTCAGCCTGGCCTCGGCTTACAGCACCAACGTCGAGCAACTGTTGGTGTTGCGCTTTCTGACCGGCTTGGGCCTGGGCGCCGGTATGCCCAACGCCACGACGCTGCTGTCGGAATACACCCCGGAGCGCAAGAAATCCCTGTTGGTGACCAGCATGTTCTGCGGTTTCAACCTGGGCATGGCCGGTGGCGGATTCATTTCCGCCAAGTTGATTCCGGCGTTCGGGTGGCACAGCCTGCTGCTGATCGGCGGGATTCTGCCACTGATCCTTGCTGTCGTTTTGCTGTTCTGGTTGCCGGAATCGGCACGCTACCTGGTCGTGCGCAATCGCGGTACTGACAAGGTGCGCCAGGCGCTGGCGCCGATTGATCCGACTGTGGTGGCCCAAGCCTCCAGCTTCAGTGTGCCGGAACAGAAAACCGTGAAGGCGCGCAACGTGTTCGCGGTGATCTTCTCGGGCACCTACAGCGTTGGCACATTGTTGCTGTGGCTGACTTACTTTATGGGGCTGGTGATTGTTTACCTATTGACCAGTTGGCTGCCGACCCTCATGCGCGATAGCGGCGCGAGCATGGAACAGGCGGCATTCATCGGCGCATTGTTCCAGTTCGGTGGGGTATTGAGCGCGGTGGGCGTGGGTTGGGCGATGGATCGGTTCAATCCGCACAAGGTGATCGGTACTTTCTACCTGCTGGCCGGGGTATTTGCCTACGCGGTAGGGCAGAGCCTGGGCAACATCACGTTGTTGGCGACCCTGGTGCTGGTGGCGGGGATGTGTGTCAACGGCGCGCAATCGGCGATGCCATCGCTGGCCGCGCGCTTCTATCCGACTCAGGGACGTGCCACCGGTGTTTCGTGGATGCTGGGTATCGGCCGTTTCGGTGCGATCCTCGGAGCCTGGATGGGCGCCACGCTGTTGGGCCTGGGCTGGAACTTCGAGCAGGTGCTGACGGCGTTGGTGATTCCGGCAGCATTGGCGACCGCCGCGGTGGTGATCAAGGGTTTGGTCAGCCATGCGGATGCAACCTGATTTCAGGCGTCTGAATCTTCATCGTGGTTGATGGCATCTTCGCGGGCAAGCCTCGCTCCTACAGAGGCACCTGGATTTGTAGGGGCGAGTCTTGCCCGCGAAGCTTTCGGGTACCAATAGCCGGATAACAATGTGTTCGATAAGCGAACACTCAGTCGATTATCGGATTGTTTGACGTTTTTCACGGGCTTACTCTTCAGCCACTCCGGCGCTGCGCATCGGCGCCTTTTTTTCAAAGTCGGAAGGCTTTACCCATCTGAAGCACCTGGAGAAGCATGATGCGTGACGTTTACATCTGCGACGCGATTCGCACCCCCATCGGCCGTTTTGGTGGTGGTTTGTCTGCGGTTCGCGCCGACGACCTGGCCGCCGTGCCGCTCAAGGCCTTGATGGAGCGCAATCCATCGGTGGACTGGAATGCCGTCGACGAGGTGTTCCTCGGTTGCGCCAACCAGGCGGGTGAAGACAACCGCAACGTGGCGCGCATGGCGCTGCTGCTGGCCGGTTTGCCGCAGACCATTCCCGGCGTGACTCTCAATCGCCTGTGCGCCTCGGGCATGGACGCCATCGGCACGGCGTTCCGCGCCATCGCCAGCGGTGAAATGGAGCTGGCGATTGCCGGTGGCGTGGAGTCGATGTCCCGCGCGCCGTTCGTGATGGGCAAGGCGGACGCCGGGTTTTCGCGCAACATGAAACTGGAAGACACCACCATCGGCTGGCGTTTCATCAACCCACTGATGAAAGCCCAGTACGGTGTGGACGCGATGCCGCAGACCGCCGACAACGTTGCTGATGATTACAAGGTGTCCCGCGCCGATCAGGACGCATTCGCCTTGCGCAGTCAGCAACGCACCGCTGCCGCCCAGGCCGCAGGTTTTTTCGCCGAAGAAATCGTCGAAGTGCGCATTGCCCACAAGAAGGGTGAAACCATCGTCAGCCAGGACGAACATCCTCGCGCCGACACCACCCTGGAAGCCCTGGCCAAACTCAAACCGGTCAACGGTCCCGACAAAACCGTCACAGCCGGCAATGCCTCGGGCGTGAACGACGGCGCCGCGGCGCTGATCCTCGCCTCGGCCGAAGCGGTGAAAAAACACGGTCTGACTGCCCGCGCCAAAGTGCTGGGCATGGCCAGCGCCGGTGTGGCACCGCGTGTGATGGGCATTGGCCCGGTGCCGGCGGTACGTAAACTGATCGAGCGCCTTGGTGTGGCGGTCAGCGATTTCGACGTGATCGAACTCAACGAAGCCTTCGCCAGCCAGGGTCTGGCGGTGTTGCGTGAGCTGGGAATTGCCGACGACGCGCCGCAGGTCAATCCAAACGGCGGCGCCATTGCCCTGGGGCATCCGTTGGGCATGAGCGGTGCGCGTCTGGTCCTGACGGCGTTGCATCAGCTGGAAAAGACCGGTGGCAAGAAAGGCCTGGCGACCATGTGCGTCGGTGTCGGCCAGGGTCTGGCTTTGGCAATCGAACGGGTCTGACACGCCCTGTCGACTAATAAGAACTGAGGAAAGTGTAATGACTGACAAGCCTGGTTATCGTCGCCCGCAGGAGGGTACTCAGCCGGAGTACCTGCACCCGAGCTATCAATCCACCAACCTGCGCTCGCCATCGAAGCCGTTGGTGTTTCTGCCCCATTCGCTGTCGGAAATCACCGGGCCGACCGTCGGCGCCGAGCGCGTCAACGAAAAAGACAATGACCTGACCGCTCAGCACGAAGGTCAGCCGCAGGGTGAGCGCATCATCATTCATGGCCGCGTGCTGGATGAAAACGGTCTGCCGGTGCCGGGGATTCTGGTGGAGATCTGGCAGGCCAACGCCGCCGGTCGTTACGCCCACGCCCGTGACCTGCACGACGCGCCGCTGGATCCGAACTTCACTGGCACCGGCCGCACCGTGACCGACGCCGATGGCTGGTACCAGTTCCAGACCATCAAGCCCGGCGCGTACCCGTGGGGCAACCATCACAACGCCTGGCGCCCGGCGCACATCCATTTCTCGCTGTTCGGGCCGAGCATCCTGACGCGCCTGGTCACGCAAATGTATTTCCCGGGCGACCCGCTGCTGGCTTACGACCCGATCTACAACTGCGTGCCCGATACCAGCGCCAAAGAGCGCTTGATCGCCACGTTCGATCTGGAAAAAACCATCCCTTCCTATGCCCTCGGTTATCGCTGGGACATCGTTTTGCGCGGCCGCGACGCCACGCCGATGGAGAAATAAGATGACGCTGACTGCGACCACGTCCCACACCGTAGGGCCGTACTATCACATCGGCCTGACCTGGCTGAACCGCGAAAACCTGACCGTCGAACAAACCCTGGGCGAGCGCGTGGCGATCACCGGGCAAGTGGTCGATGGCAACGGCGATGTCGTCAACGACGCCATGCTGGAAGTCTGGCAAGCAAACGCCGCCGGCAAGTACGACCACCCCGAAGATGACCAGGACAAACCTCTGGACCCGAATTTCGAAGGTTTCGGCCGGGTGCCGGTGGATGCCGAAGGGCGTTTTCGTTTCACCACCATCAAGCCGGGCACGGTCGAAGGCCTCAAGGGCACGACCCAGGCGCCGCACCTTGTGGTTCTGGTGTTCGCCCGTGGCTTGGTCAAGCACCTGCTGACGCGGATCTACTTCGAGGGTGAACCGGCCAACGTCGACGATCCGTTGCTGGAGTGCGTGCCGGCCGAGCGCCGCAGCACGTTGCTGGCGAAGAAGGATGCATCGGGCGTGTATCAGTGGAATGTGATTCTGCAGGGCACCGATGCCGAGACGGTGTTCTTCGATTATTGAATGGACTCAAAACTTGTGGTGAGGGAGCAAGCTCCCTCGCCACAAGTGCGTGTTTTGGCCTCAGGTAATGCTTCTGCGGAACGGGACTGTTGCAAAGTGTGTCTAGACTCTACTGTCCCTATTGAGTGAAAAACGATGACGACTCCCACGGCTCCTACAGCTCTTTATACGGGTGAAGAACGCAGCAAGCGGATCTTCGCCATTGTCGGCGCTTCGTCCGGCAACCTCGTCGAATGGTTCGACTTCTACGTCTACGCGTTCTGTGCGATTTATTTCGCCCCCGCGTTCTTTCCGTCCGACAACCCCACGGTGCAGTTGGTAAACACCGCGGGCGTGTTCGCTGCCGGGTTCCTGATGCGGCCGATTGGCGGCTGGATCTTCGGCCGTGTCGCGGACAAGCACGGGCGCAAGAACTCGATGCTGATCTCGATTCTGATGATGTGCTTCGGCTCGCTGCTCATCGCTTGCCTGCCGACCTATAAAGACATAGGTGTCTGGGCGCCGATCCTGTTGCTGTTCGCGCGCTTGCTGCAAGGTTTGTCGGTGGGCGGTGAATACGGCACCACTGCGACCTACATGAGCGAAGTGGCGCTCAAGGGCCAGCGCGGGTTCTTTGCGTCGTTCCAGTACGTGACCCTGATTGGTGGGCAGTTGCTGGCAGTGTCGCTGGTGGTGATCCTGCAACAGTTCCTCACTGAAGAAGACCTGCGCGCCTACGGCTGGCGGATTCCGTTCGTGGTCGGTGCGGTGGCGGCGTTGATTTCGCTGTTCCTGCGTCGCTCGCTGAAAGAAACCACCAGCAAGGAAATGCGCGAGAACAAAGACGCCGGCAGCATCAGGGCGCTGTTCCGCGACCATAAGGCGGCGTTTATTACCGTGCTGGGCTACACCGCCGGTGGCTCGCTGATTTTCTACACGTTCACCACGTACATGCAGAAATACCTGGTGAACACCGCCGGCATGCACGCCAAGACCGCCAGCTACATCATGACCGGCGCGCTGTTCCTGTATATGTGCATGCAGCCTGTGTTCGGCATGCTCGCCGACAAGATCGGTCGACGTAACTCGATGCTCTGGTTCGGTGCCCTGGGCACCTTGTGCACTGTGCCGATCCTGCTGAGCCTGAAAAGCGTCAGCAACCCGTTCCTGGCTTTTGTGCTGATTACCCTGGCACTGTCGATCGTCAGTTTTTACACCTCGATCAGCGGTCTGGTGAAAGCCGAGATGTTCCCGCCCGAAGTGCGCGCACTGGGTGTCGGCCTGGCATATGCGGTGGCCAATGCGATCTTCGGCGGTTCGGCGGAATTTGTGGCCTTGAGCCTCAAGAACGTCGGCATGGAAAACGCCTTCTACTGGTACGTAACGGTGATGATGGCGATAGCCTTCCTGTTCAGCCTGCGTCTGCCGAAACAGGCGAAGTATCTGCATCACGACCTTTGATCTTCACGCGCGGGCCACAAAGGCCCGCGCCTTCAGGGACTGTTTATGAACCAGCGACCGGGCAATCAGTTGTTCGATGCCTACTTCACTGCCCGCGATATGCGTGAGGTGTTCTGCGATCAGGGGCGGGTGCAGGCGATGCTCGATTTCGAAGCGGCATTGGCCCGGGCCGAAGCACGGGTCGGGTTGATTCCGATGAGTGCTGTCGGGCCAATCGAGAATGCGTGCCAGGCCGGGCATTACGATTTCGCTGCCCTTGGCGAGGCGATTGCCGTCGCCGGCAACTCGGCGATTCCGTTGGTCAAGGCGTTAGGCAAGCAGATCGCTGCGCAGAATGCCGAGGCTGAACGTTACGTGCACTTGGGTGCGACCAGTCAAGACGTGATGGACAGCGGCCTGGTGTTGCAACTGCGCCGGGCGTTGGAACTGATCGAAAACGATCTGGCGCAACTGGGGCAAATCCTCGCGAGTCAGGCTCAGCGTTATGTGAGTACGCCATTGGCCGGACGCACCTGGTTGCAGCACGCCACACCCGTCACCCTCGGCATGAAAATCGCCGGTTGGCTGGGGGCGGTGACCCGCAGTCGTCAACGTTTGGCCGAGCTCAAGCCGCGTTTGCTGGTGCTGCAGTTCGGCGGCGCTTCCGGCACCCTCGCGGCCCTCGGCGAGCAAGCGCTGCCGATTGCTCAAGCGTTGGCCGAAGAGCTGCAACTGAGCTTGCCTGACCAGCCGTGGCACACCCAGCGAGATCGCGTGGTGGAGTTCGGCGCGGTGCTGGGTCTGATCGCCGGCAGCCTGGGTAAACTCGGTCGCGACATCAGCCTGTTGATGCAAACCGAAGCCGCTGAAGTGTTCGAGCCATCGGCGCCGGGCAAGGGCGGTTCCTCGACCATGCCGCACAAGCGCAATCCGGTAGGCGCAGCGGTATTGATCGGCGCGGCGACGCGTGTTCCGGGTCTGCTGTCGACGCTGTTCAGCGCCATGCCACAAGAACATGAACGCAGCCTCGGCTTGTGGCATGCCGAGTGGGAAACCCTGCCGGAAATCTGCTGCCTGGTGTCCGGCAGCCTGCAACAAGCGTTGTTGATCGCTCAAGGGCTGGAGGTGGACGCCGAGCGCATGGCCCGCAACCTCGACCTCACCCAAGGCCTAGTGCTTGCCGAAGCGGTGAGCATCGTCCTGGCGCAACGGGTCGGCCGCGATGCCGCGCACCATCTGCTGGAACAATGCTGTAAACGCGCCGTGGCCGAACAGCGCCACCTGCGTGCGGTGCTTGGCGACGAACCGCAGGTGACCGCCGAACTGACGGCCGCCGAACTCGATCATCTGCTGGACCCCGCTCACTACCTCGGCCAGGCGAAAACCTGGGTCGAGCGCGCGGTGGCTGACCATTGTGCATTGACTGCCTGAAGGAGACTGCTGTGGCTTTCGTTCAACTCGCCGATGGCGAACTACATTACCAACTCGATGGACCGGTCGATGCACCGGTGCTGGTGCTATCCAACTCTCTGGGCACTGACCTGCACATGTGGGACGTGCAAATCCCGGCGTTCACCGAGCATTTTCGCGTGCTGCGTTTCGATACCCGAGGCCACGGCAAATCGCTGGTAACGCCGGGACCGTACAGCATCGAGCAACTGGGTCGTGACGTGTTGTCGCTGCTCGATGCCTTGCACATTGAGCGTGCGCATTTCTGTGGTCTGTCCATGGGCGGGTTGATTGGCCAGTGGCTGGGCATCAATGCCGGCGAGCGCTTGAACAAACTGATCGTGTGCAATACGGCGGCGAAAATCGGCGATCCGTCGATCTGGAATCCACGCATCGACATGGTCCTGCGCGATGGTCAGGCCGCCATGGTTGCGCTGCGTGACGCCTCGATTGCACGCTGGTTCACCCCGGACTTCTCCGAAGCCAACCCGGCAGCGGCCAAGCAGATTACCGACATGCTCGCGGCGACTTCGCCAGAAGGTTACGCGGCCAATTGCGCAGCGGTGCGTGATGCCGATTTCCGTGATCAGTTGTCGTCGATCAAGGCGCCGCTGCTGGTGATTGCTGGCGCTCAGGATGCAGTGACGCCACCGTCTGGCGGGCATTTCATTCAGGAGCATGTGCCGGGCGCCGAATACGCCGAGTTCTACGCCGCGCACTTGTCCAACGTCCAGGCCGGCGCTGCGTTCAGCGAGCGGGTCCTGGCGTTTTTGTCGGCTCATTGAGGGGATTGTTGTGGACGAGAAGCAGCGTTACGACGAAGGAATGAAGGTGCGTCGCGCGGTACTGGGCGACGCCCATGTCGACCGCAGCCTGACAACCCTGACCGAGTTCAACTCGGAATTCCAGGAAATGATCACCCGCCACGCCTGGGGCGACATCTGGACCCGCCCGGGTCTGCCGCGCCACACCCGCAGCCTGATCACCATTGCCATGTTGATCGGCATGAACCGCGAAGGTGAACTCAAACTGCACCTGCGTGCCGCCGCCAACAATGGTGTGAGCCGTGGCGAGATCAAGGAAGTGATCATGCAGAGCGCGATTTACTGCGGCATCCCCGCCGCCAACGCAACGTTCCACCTGGCCGAGTCGGTGTGGGATGAGTTGGGGGTTGAATCGCGGGAGTGATCCGGGCGAATGATCGTTTCCACGCTCTGCGTGGGAACGCCTCAACGGACGCTCCGCGTTCGGCTTTGGACGGGACGCGGAGCGTCCCTGGCTGCATGCCCACGCAGAGCATGGGAACGATCGGTGGTGATGTTTAGAGCAGGCTGATCGGATAGCTGACGATCAGGTGGTTATTTGGATAGTTTCCACGCTCTGCGTGGGAACGCCTCAACGGACGCTCCGCGTTCGGCTTTGGACGGGACGCGGAGCGTCCCTGGCTGCATGCCCACGCAGAGCATGGGAACGATCGGTGGTGATGTTTAGAGCAGGCTGATCGGATAGCTGACGATCAGGCGGTTATTTGGATCGTTCCCACGCTCTGCGTGGGAACGCCTCAACGGACGCTCCGCGTTCGGCTTTGGACGGG
>NZ_RCNY01000035.1:0-26844 GCF_004307635.1 Pseudomonas sp. Sample_22 | reverse complement strand
CCACGCTCTGCGTGGGAACGCCTCAACGGACGCTCCGCGTTCGGCTTTGGACGGGACGCGGAGCGTCCCTGGCTGCATTCCCACGCAGAGCATGGGAACGATCGGTGATGAGGTTTAGAGCAGGCTGATCGGATAGCTGACGATCAGGCGGTTTTCATCGAACTCGTTGTTGCTGTAATCCCGGCGCATGGTCGAGTTGCGCCATTTCAGGTTCAGGTCTTTCAGTGCGCCGCTTTGCACGGTGTAGCCCAGTTCACTTTCACGACCCCATTCCTTGCCATCGGTGACCGTGCCGGTGTGCACGTTGTCGCCGCTGATGTAGCGGTTCATCAACGTCAAGCCCGGAACGCCGAGAGCAACGAAGTTGTAATCGTGGCGCACCTGCCAGGATTTCTCACGAGCGTTGTCATAGCTGGAGTTGTAGCTGTCGTTGGCCAGGGTCCCGCCGCTGGTGCCGTTGACTCGCATCCAGGGACTGTCACCCGTGAGTTTTTGCAGGCCGACGTAGAAGGTGTGGCCGCCGTACTTGGCTGAGAGCAGGCCGTACATTGTTTTGTTGTCCAGCTCGCCGGCCCGGGCACTGCCATCGTCCTTGCCATGGAAGAATCCGAGGTTGGCGCCCAGCGTCCAATCACCCAACGGTTGGCTGTGGGTCAGGTTGATGAACTGCTGGCTGTAGATATCCTTGAGTTCGGCGTTCCACAGACCGATCTGCGTGCGTTTTTCATTGAACAGGTATTCGCCACCCTGGAAGTTGAAGCGGTCGGAGGTGAACGCCGCTTTGCCGGTCATCGACATGTCGTCCATGCTGCTGTCATCGCGGGGGCTGTTCTGGCGGAACTGGCCGCCGTAGAGCGTCAGGCCATTGATCTCCTTCGACGTGATCTGACCGCCACGGAAGGTTTGCGGCAGCGAACGCCCATCGTCCGAACGCAGGATCGGCAATACCGGCATCCATTCGCCTACCTTGACTTCGGTCTGCGACAGCTTGGCCTTGAATGCGACGTTGGTGCGGCCGAAGTTGTCCGCCGGGCGACCGTCGCTGTCCAGCGGCAGCAGTTGCGTACCGCCAGTGCCTTTGCCGCCATCGAGCTTCACCGAGTACAACCCCAGCACATCCATGCCAAACCCGACGGTGCCTTGGGTGAACCCGGACTTGGCGTCGAGAATGAAACTTTGCGTCCATTCTTCAGCCTTGCCTTGAGCCTTGGTCGGGTTGGTGAAGTTACGGTTGATGTAGAAGTTGCGCAGGTTCAGGTTGACCTTGGCGCCTTCGACAAACCCCGCTTCTTCGGCGCAGGCGGGCAGGGCGGCACTGGCGAGGGCGGCGGCGATCAGACTGGGAACAAAGTACTGCGCGGTGGAAGAGGTCATGGGCTGGGGCTCTCTAATTTTTGTAGACAAAGCGGGTGTGATGCCGCAACCAGGGGTTGCAGACGAATAGTGCAAATCAGGGGCGAACGAACCGGGATCAGCCGGACGGGACAGGGCGCGGGGGCATGGCATCGAACCTGTTGTTATTGGTTTTGTGGCTCGGATGGTGCGGGGAATGTACTGGGTGGTTCAATCTTGGAAAGCAGGTTCTGGGCGATAATCGAACATAAGATTAACAGTCGTTTTTGTATTGTTTTTTGCGGTCCTCATCGCTGGCAAGCCAGCTCCCACAAGGTCATGGTCGCCCACAAAAATTGTGCACGGGACGCACAAGGTGGAAGCCGGCTTGCCAGCGATGAAGTCAGCACAACCTTTCCCGCCGCCAACACGAAGCCCACCAATCGGTGGGCTTCGTGTTTTCACAGCGCTATCAGAACAACTTCAACTTCGGCGCTTCTTCTTTCAACGGCTCGTTCTTCGCCGTCTGTTCGTTCCAGCCACCGCCCAGGGCCTTGTACAGGTTGACCTGGCTGATCAGCTGCGCCAGCCGATCGGTAATCAGTGACTGTTCAGAGTTGAACAGCTGACGCTGAGCATCGAGGAACGTCAGGTTGCTGTCGACACCGATGCGATAACGCCGCTCGGCCAGACGGTAGTAGTCCTGGTTGGCACTGACCAGATTACGCTGCGCCTGTACCTGGTCGGTGTAGGTGCCGCGTGCGGCCAAACCGTCGGCGACTTCCTGGAAGGCCGTTTGAATGGACTTCTCGTAGTTCGCCACGCCGATGTCTTTCTGGATTTTCGAGTAGTCCAGACTGGCACGCAGGCTGCCGGCATTGAAGATCGGCAGATTGATCTGCGGCTGGAACAGCCAGGTGCCCGAGCCGCCCTTGAACAGACCGGACAGGTCCGGGCTCAGGGTCCCGGCGTTGGCGGTCAGGCTGATGCTCGGAAAGAACGCTGCGCGTGCGGCGCCAATGTTGGCGTTGGCCGCTTTCAGGTTGTATTCGGCCTGGAGGATGTCCGGACGACGTTGCAGCAGGTCCGACGGCAGGCCGGCCGGTACTTCGGCCAACAGGTCCTCATTCAACGGTTTGGCCGCTGGCAGGTTGGCTGGAATGCCGGTGCCGAGCAGCAGTACCAGGCTGTTTTCATCCTGGGCGACCTGGCGCGTGTAACGGGCCAATTGCGCACGGGCGTTCTCCACCGAAGTCCGCGACTGCGCCAGGTCCAGCGCCGAAGCGACCCCCACTTCATTGCTGCGCGCGGTGAGTTTGTAGCTCTCCTCGAACGCGGCGAGGGTGTCCTGGGTGACTTTGAGCAGTTCCTTGTCGGCCTGCCAGGTCAGATAGGCATTGGCCACGCTGGCCACCAGGCTGATCTGTGTACTGCGACGGCCTTCTTCAGTTGCGAAGTAACGCTGCAGCGCTTCTTCGTTCAGGCTGCGAATACGGCCAAACAGGTCGAGTTCATAGGCGCTGATGCCGACGGTGGCCGAGTAGGAACTGCTGATGCCCGCTTCACCGGTCTGCGATGCATCGGCCGGAAGCCGCTGACGGTTGCCGGTGCCATTGGCCGACACAGCCGGGAACAGGTCGGCGCGGGAGATGCGGTATTGAGCCGCAAACGCGTCGATGTTCAGCGCCGCGACACGCAGGTCACGGTTGTTTTCCAGAGAAACCTGAATCAATTGCTGCAATGCCGGGTCACGAAAAAACTGCTTCCAGCCCTGCTCGGCAGCGGCCTGTGCCGGTGCCTGGGCCGGCGAATACGCCGGCCCTTGAGGGTATTGGCCCGCCACCGGAGCATTCGGTTGCTGATAATCAGGTATCAGCGAGCAGCCACCGAGCACGAAGGCGGCGACTGCCAGGGAGAGTAGCGACTTGCTCATTAGCCAGCCTCTTTAGGAGTTTCAGGTGCGTCTTGCTCGTCGACGTTTTTACGCTGACCCATAGCCGACACAGTGACGAAGAACAGTGGGACCCAGAAGATCGCCAGTACGGTTGCGGTGATCATACCGCCAATCACCCCGGTACCGATGGCATGCTGGCTACCCGAGCCTGCGCCCGTGGAGATCGCCAGGGGGACTACACCAAGAACGAAGGCGAGCGAGGTCATGATGATCGGTCGCAGACGCATCCGGCAGGCTTCGATAGCCGCCTCGCGCAGGCTGCGTCCCTGTTCGTGCAATTCCTTGGCGAATTCGACGATCAGAATGGCGTTTTTCGCCGCCAGACCGATGGTCGTCAACAAGCCCACCTGGAAGTACACGTCGTTGGACAAGCCGCGCAGGCTGGTGGCCATCAGCGCACCGATGATCCCCAGCGGCACCACCAGCATCACCGCGATCGGAATCGACCAGCTTTCATACAACGCCGCCAGACACAGGAACACCATCAGCAGCGACAGGGCGTACAGCGCTGGCGCTTGCGAGCCGGACAAACGTTCCTCGTACGACAGGCCGGTCCAGGAAATACCGACACCGGCCGGCAGTTTCTTGGCGATGGCTTCGACTTCGGCCATGGCTTCACCGGTGGAGTAGCCCGGAGCCGGGGCACCGAGGATTTCCATCGCTTCCACACCGTTGTAACGGGCCAGTTTCGGCGAACCGTAGATCCATTCGCCCTTGGCGAACGCCGAGAACGGAACCATGGTGCCGACGCTGTTGCGTACGTACCATTTCTTCAGGTCTTCGGGGCTCATGCGCGCGCCCGGCTGGCCTTGCACGTAAACCTTCTTCACTCGACCGCGGTCGATGAAGTCGTTGACGTAGCTACTACCCAGGGCGATCGACAGCGTGTTGTTGATGTCCGCGATGGTAATGCCCAGGGCACTGGCCTTCTCGTCATCGATTTCCAGCTGATACTGCGGCTCGTCGTTCAGGCCGTTCGGACGGACCTGCGTCAGAATCTTGCTTTGCGCCGCCATACCGAGGAACTGGTTGCGCGCTTCCATCAATTTTTCGTGACCGATACCGGCGCGGTCCTGCAGGAACACGTCGAAACCGGTGGCGTTACCCAGTTCCAGTACCGCTGGCGGGGCGAAGGCGAACACCATCGCGTCACGGAAGGTGAAGAAGTGCTGTTGGGCACGGGCCGCCACCTTGAACACGCTGTTGTCGGCGTTACGCTCGTCCCAAGGGCGGAGCATGATGAACGCCATACCGGAGCTTTGGCCACGGCCGGCGAAGTTGAAGCCGGTCACGGTAAACACCGAGTTCACCGCATCGCCTTCACCGCCGTCCTTGCTCGGGCGCAGCAGGAATTCGCGCATTTGGTCCACGACCACTTGGGTACGCTGGGAGGTCGAACCGGCCGGCGTCTGTACCTGGGCGAACAATACGCCTTGGTCTTCTTCAGGCAGAAATGCCGTTGGAATGCGGGTGAACAGCCAGATCATGCCGACGACGATGATCAGGTACGCCAGCAGATACGGCGCCTTGTGCGTAAGCATGTTGCCCACGCCGCGCTCGTAGCTTTTGACGCCACGGTCGAAGTTGCGGTTGAACCAGCCGAAGAAGCCGCGTTTGGGCGTGTGATGCTCGCCTTTGCGAATCGGCTTGAGCATGGTGGCGCAGAGCGCCGGAGTGAAAATCAGTGCAACCAGTACCGACAGGGCCATGGCCGAGACGATGGTGATCGAGAACTGCTTGTAGATCACACCGGTGGAACCGCTGAAGAACGCCATCGGCAGCAGTACCGCCGACAGTACCAGGGCGATACCCACCAGGGCGCCCTGGATCTGCCCCATGGATTTCTTGGTGGCTTCCTTGGGCGACAGGCCTTCTTCGCTCATTACCCGTTCGACGTTTTCCACCACGACGATGGCATCGTCCACCAGCAAGCCGATGGCCAGCACCATACCGAACATGGTCAGGGTGTTGATGCTGAAACCGGCTGCCGCGAGGATCCCGAACGTACCCAGCAACACCACCGGAACGGTCATGGTAGTGATGATGGTGGCGCGGAAGTTCTGCAGGAACAGGAACATCACCAGGAACACCAGCGCTACCGCTTCAACCAGGGTGTGAACCACGCCCTTGATCGACTCGGTCACCACCGGCGTGGTGTCGTACGGGAACACCACTTCCATGCCTTGCGGGAAGAACGGCTTGAGGCTGTCAATGGTGGTGCGCAGTGCCTTGGCGGTATCCAGCGCGTTGGCGCCTGTGGCCAGTTTCACCGCCAGACCGGAAGCCGGAGCGCCGTTGAACTGGGCGTTGATGCTGTAGTTCTCACCACCCAGACCGACCTCGGCGACATCATTGAGGCGAACCTGAGAACCGTCCTTGTTGACCTTGAGCAGGATCTTGTCGAATTGCTCGGCGGTCTGCAGGCGGGTCTTGCCGATGATCGTCGCGTTCAGCTGGGTGCCGGGCAGGGCAGGCAAGCCGCCCAGTTGACCGGAAGACACCTGTACGTTTTGGGCGGCGATGGCGGTCTTGACGTCGATCGGGGTCAGGTTGAAGTTGTTCAACTTGGCCGGGTCGAGCCAGATACGCATGGCGTACTGCGAACCGAACACCTGGAAGTCACCGACACCGGCGGTCCGCGAGATCGGGTCCTGCATGTTCGACACGATGTAGTTGGACAGGTCGTCCTTGGTCATGCTGCCGTCACGCGACACCACGCCGATCACCAACAGGAAGTTCTTCACGGCCTTGGTTACGCGGATACCCTGTTGCTGCACTTCTTGCGGCAGCAGCGGGGTGGCCAGGTTCAGCTTGTTCTGGACCTGGACCTGCGCGGTATCGGAGTTGGTGCCTTGCTCGAAGGTCGCGGTGATGGTCATGGTGCCGTCGGAGTTACTTTCCGACGATACATAACGCAAGTTGTCGATACCGTTGAGCTGCTGCTCGATCACCTGAACCACGGTGTCCTGCACGGTTTGCGCGGAGGCACCCGGGTAGGCCACGGAGATAGCGATAGCGGGCGGCGCAATGCTCGGGTATTGGTTGATCGGCAGTTTGAGGATCGACAGTGCCCCGACCAACATGATCACCAGGGCAATTACCCAAGCGAAAATCGGACGGTCGATAAAAAATTTCGACATGGTTTACTCCCCTTTGCCGCCAGCGGCTTTGTTAGCTGCCTGTGCGGGGGCCGGGTTCTTTGCGGTTACGTTGGTCGCCTCGCTGGCTTTGACTTCGACGCCAGGCTTGACGTATTGCAGGCCTTCGGTGATCAGCCGATCACCGGCTTTCAGGCCGTCTTCGATCAGCCATTGGTTGCCGACGGTACGGCTGGCCTTGAGCTGGCGCAGTTCAACCTTGTTGTCCGGGCCGACGACCATCGCGGTCGGTGTGCCTTTGAGGTCGCGGGTCACGCCTTGCTGCGGGGCCAGAATCGCCGCGCTGTTCACACCGGCCTGCAACTGGGCGTGCACGAACATGCCTGGCAGCAGCGTGTGGTCAGGGTTGGGGAACACCGCGCGCAGGGTCACGGAACCGGTGGTCTGGTCAACCGAGACTTCGGAGAATTCCAGCTTACCGTCGAGTTTGTACTGGCTGCCGTCCTCGAGAGTCAGCTTGACCTTGGCCGAGTTATCGCCGGCCTTTTGCAGGCGACCGCTTTCCAGTTCACGGCGCAGCTCAAGCAATTCGACCGAGGATTGGGTGACGTCGACGTAGATCGGGTCGAGTTGCTGGATCACGGCCATTGCTTCGACCTGGGCATTGCTGACCAGTGCGCCCTCGGTCACCGAAGAGCGACCGATACGGCCGGTCAGCGGTGCATAGACCTTGGTGTAGCGCACATTGATTTGCGCCGATTGCAGCGCAGCTTCCGATTGCAGGCGATTGGCCACGGCGGTGTCGTATTCCTGACGGCTCACGGCTTGCTCGTCGACCAATTGCTTGTAGCGATCGGAGATCGATTTGGTCGAACGCAGGTTGGCTTCGGCGCTTTTCAGGGTCGCTTCGTAGACCGACGGATCGATCTGGTACAGCTGCTGGCCGGCCTTGACGTCGCTGCCTTCCTTGAACAGACGCTTGAGAATGATGCCATTGACCTGCGGGCGCACTTCAGCAATGCGGAACGCACTGGTGCGGCCGGGCAGTTCGGAGGTCAGCGTAAACGTTTGCGGTTGCAGGGTGACAACGCCGACCTGAGGCGGTGGTGCGGCCGGCGCCGCTTCTTCCTTTTTGCATCCGCTGAGCAGCGATGCCAGGGCGACGGCGGCGACCAGAGCGGTGAGAGCTGGCTTGAATTGCATGAAAATCCTCGGGTCAGGCGCGTAAAAAACGCACAAGAAAAGATGAAAGGTAAAAAGTGGGTTCCGGGTGGATAAGTAGCATGCTAAGGAATATACTTACGTTCACGGCTGTTTGTAAATACCTTGGCGGTGTATCTTCGCCGTTACAGCAGCCATCGAAAGGTTGGAATTGTAGGCCCGGGGACGATACCCAAGAGCGATCGCCCCACTTTTATTCAGCTGATATTCAGACATCGCTGAAGCATCCTGATTGAGGTTGTACTGCCATGGTCCGTCGTACCAAAGAGGAAGCTCAAGAAACCCGCGCCCAGATACTCGAGGCGGCTGAAAAAGCCTTTTACGAGCGGGGCGTGGCCCGTACGACCCTGGCGGATATCGCCACCCTCGCCGGAGTCACTCGTGGGGCCATCTATTGGCATTTCAGTAACAAGGCCGATCTGGTGCAGGCCATGCTCGACAGCCTGCACGAACCACTGGATGAGTTGGCCAAAGCCGCGGAGAGTGAAGACGAGCCCGATCCACTGGGCTGTATGCGGCGGCTGTTGATCCATTTGTTTCATGAAGTTGCACTGGACCCCAAGACCCGGCGCATCAACGAAATTCTGTTCCATAAGTGTGAATTCACCGATGAAATGTGCGACCTGCGTCAGCAGCGCCGAACGGCCAGCCTCGAATGCAACACGCGCATCGGTCTGACCCTGCGTAATGCGGTCAACCGTGGGCAATTGCCGGAAGACCTCGATACCGTTCGCGCTGCCATCAGTATTCATGCCTGGATCGACGGCCTGCTTTATCAGTGGTTGCTGGCACCGGACAGCTTCCAGCTGCACACCGAGGCCGAGCGTTGGGTCGACATCGCGTTGGACACACTGCGTTTGAGTCCCAGCCTGCGCAAGTGAAACAACATGCTAATCGGTGCCGCGTGTGTCAACGGTCAAGGCCGCAAATGAACAGTTCTTCACGCGCACGGCGGCAGACGGGTGCTTTTATATACGCCCGCTCGCCGCGGTGACAGATAGTCGGCGCGGTAATTTGTAGGAATTTTGTGTCGCTTGTGTGGGCGAGCGCCTATATCCCTTGACGGTTTCGTTGCTGTTTCACCTTGTACATCTCGCCGTCTGCCAGTTTGATGGCCTCGTCCACTGTCAAGCTGCCCGGTATCACTGCCACTACCCCAACGCTTGCGCCGCTGTAGTCAACCTCACCAAAACCGTGGCCCAGCTCATATTTCCCTTTTGTCGCTTTGGACAGGCGGTCCTGCAGCAACCCGGCCGCGTGTTCCCTGTCTTTTGCCGGGTCCGAGTGTTCAGAGGGCGTGCCCAGGGCAATCACGATGAATTCATCACCTCCAGTCCGCCCGATGATGTCGCTGATTCTGAGGCCATGCTGCAATCGGGCGGCCACGCCGCGCAGTAGCTGGTCTCCTGCCAAGTGACCGTGGGTATCGTTGATGAGCTTGAACCCATCCAGATCGATGACACCCAAAAGTATGTACTTGTTCTCACGCTGGGCCAGGGCGAACAGGCGCTCGGCATCGTTGAGAACGGCGCGTCGATTGGACAGGCCGGTGAGTGGGTCTGTCAGTGCCAGATTGGTCAACTCGACGTTGGCGGCCTGGAGTTGCTTAACCAGCTGCTCACGTTCAAGGGAATATCCGAGCAACCCTGAAAGCAGCTTCAGCAAGGGCTCCACTTCAGAACGACGAGGCACCTGGTTTGAGCTGGCGGCACACACCGTCCCCAACACTTGCCCATCCTGGGACCTGATCGGCGCGCTTACATACGTACTGATACCCAACGCCGCGGCGGCCTGCGAGTCGCCCCAACATTCGGCAACGTTATCCGAGTACATGCGATTCTCGTCCAGCGCCCGCTTGCACAAAGTATCTGCCCAAGGCACCACCAGCCCTTCCGGAATCACCATGTCACCGACGTTGCGTGCAAACTCGATGCGCTGGACGCCCTCGTCGGTATCAATGGTCGTCAGGTAGGTCGACTCCATACCGGTGACTTGACTGAGCAGAGTGAGCAAGGGGCGCGTCAGTTGCTCCAGGGTTCGGGCATTGGGAATGGTATCGGAGAGAAGGGAAAGAACCTGATCCATTTTTTGGGAGGCCGATAGCTGAGTGGTATTCCATTATCGACTGGTTGGCGGATTACTGAACATTGCAGGGGCCGGATAAGGAGGGCGAGAAGGCTGAGCTGAAGGTCCCGGTGCCTGGTGTGGACAGGTACCTGTGGCGCTTCAACCTAAGCCCTTCTCGAGGCATCAAATAAATGGAACCGCGTTTGGACGCGCTCGCCTAATGATCAGCCTGTGGAAATTCCCGCAGGCAAGGTGCCAATACCGGCATGCTTCGAGAGGTGGTCAACGTGGCTAAAGACGAGAAGAAAAGCAAAGGTGACACTTCAAAAGCCAGCAAGGACTTGAAGGACAAAAAATCAACATCGACCAAGAAATCAGCGGCAGCGTCGGCGCTTTCGAAATCGTCCGAAAAGAAGGACAAGAAAAAAGATGCCGAACCAAAGAAGTCTGCAAAGAAAGCAGATAGCAAGCCAGAAAAAACCAAGAAATCTGCGAAGTCAGAAACGTCGACGAAGAAGAAAAAGTGACACCCATCCTCTGCCAGGGCTTTATGCCCTGGCTTCGAGGGGGCAACCGGAAGTATTAGGTCGCCGTGCGGAAAAGGTGTCGGTTATTCTGGAGCCAAAGGTGCTTTTTAGTTCTTTTTTGTTTGTCAACTTTTTAGTTTTTATGTCGACAGGATAGTGGCTGACATCGAGTAACTGTAAGGGTGTTGGGTTTCTTTCTTGATTAAACTGGAAGCCGTCAAAACAGGTATATCTCCTATCGACTTCGCGTCATGTTCCCATACCAGCTTTAGTATCGGAGCTAAAGGGCTGATGTTTGAGTGATAAAAGTACTTGAGGCTGCTCGCGAATTCTACCGTTTGACTATAGTTGGTGTAGGTGGCCTGAAAAGTAAACAGGCTTTGCATGTTGTATTGTCTGATTGCTGGATTGAGATGCGCAGGGATGGACGCTTCAAGCGTCACTGGAGTGCTGCTGTAAGGCATCAATTTTGCCGGGCATTCAGGCGGAGCATCCTCGAAAGTTGTATCGTCGCGCCAAAAAATTGATGAAGTGTTGTTGGTGATGATTACGCTGAAGACAAGCTTTTTTGAGACGTCCATGTCTTGGTTTTCCTGTGTGGAATATTTGGGTTGGCTTGGAGCGTTGGTGTTTATTCGACTCGGATATCTACCAGATAGCTATAAGGCGCTTCGGTCAGTGAGTTATTCAATGTAGACGTGCAGCTTACGTGAGTGGCGCCAATTGAAATGGCTTCATGATTCCAGGTTTTGAGGTGCGTTGGATCACCCGGTGTAATGTCTGTATTGATTCGAAAGACTTTGTCTCCCTTTTCATTGCTGAAGGTAAAAAACTTGTGTGCACGTGTACCGGCAGAGTTGGACACGGTTTTCTCGCAGAAGTAGATAATCGTTTTGGGTTTCAGGGATTTTGCAATGGGGTGTAAATGCCGTGGGTGGACGTTGCTGTCGATGAGCTCAAACCTTTCGGAAGTTTCGTTGGTAATAAAAAATACTGTAGTGGTGGTGTTCTTGTCCGCGTCGTCCTGACTGCGAAATATGGCATCTTTGAAAAGATCAACATACATCCCCAAAAAGGGATAGGTTCCAGCTGATGAGCTGTGTTCCATATTGTCCAGGTAAGTCTGTTCTGCCAGTTCGATGGCGTCCAGGTCGGCCTGTAATGCATTTGCGATCAGGGTTCCGGGCTGTTCCTTTCCGATATGCACATCCAGCCAGTAACTATGGGGCGCTTGAGGGTCATGATCTCTCAATTGAGATGAGCAGTGCAGGAATTCTCGGCCTGTGGAGCGTGCTTGATGCTCCCAGACCGGCGTTCGGGTGGGAGCAATGAAGCCGAACGAGGACTTCACCAGCAGATGTGTATCAAGACGACATTGCTTGCCGCCTGCTGCGTACGTCAAGAATTTCTTGATAAAGATGTTGTCACCGGGCCGTGTCGCCCCGAGTCTGTTGTGGTCAAAAACATTCTGTGCGCCCATCACTGCGATGGAGTAGGGCGGGATATCGCATTCGGACAAATCTTCGATTTCGAAGTCCGTCTCGATAAGCTGGATTGTTTCATTGGTGTTGTTCTGGATGTAAACAAGCAATTCTATCGAGTTTTTACCCTGGTTGAATTCCTTCCATTGAGTGTTCTTTCGTTCTTCGTAGATGGCTTTGAGCTTTTCTTCTTTCAGAAGCATTGATTCTTGTGCATAGTCCATTGCTGTTTCTCTCCATTGAAAACAATGTGGTGTGTCGATGGGGCAATAATGATTTTTTGTGATTGGGCTGGCAAATGTTAAAGCTGGATATTGTTTGCTGAGTGTGTAAATGCTTGGCACTAATTATTGTTGTTAACGAATGGTGAGAAACAAAAAAAGCCCCAACTCTTTCAAGTCGGGGCTTTTTGCATTTCTACAGCTGAAGATTACAGCGTTGGATAGTCGATATAACCAACCGGGCCTTTGGCGTAGAACAGTTCAGGACGCGCTTCGTTCAGTGGCGCATCGGCTTTCAAACGCGCCGGCAGGTCCGGGTTGGCGATGAACGGCACGCCGAAGGCGACGGCGTCGGCTTTACCGGCGGCCAGCCAGGCGTTGGCGCTGTCCTTGGTGAAGCGTTCGTTGATGATGTACGGGCCGCCGAAGGCTTCCTTGATTTGAGGGCCGAGGCTGTCGGCGCCTTCTTTCTCGCGCGAGCAAATGAAGGCGATGCCACGCTTGCCCAGTTCGCGAGCGACGTAGGTGAAGGTTTCGGCCAGGTTGTCGTCGCCCATGTCATGGGAATCGGCACGTGGCGCGAGGTGCACGCCGACGCGGCCGGCGCCCCAGACTTCGATTGCGGCATCGGTCACTTCCAGCAGCAGGCGCGCACGGTTTTCCACCGAGCCGCCGTAGTTGTCGGTGCGCTGGTTGGTGCTGCTTTGCAGGAACTGGTCCAGCAGGTAACCGTTGGCGCCGTGGATTTCCACGCCGTCGAAGCCTGCGGCCTTGGCGTTTTCGGCACCGGTGCGGTAGGCGTCGACGATGTCGGCGATTTCAGCGGTTTCCAGGGCACGCGGGGTTGGGTAGTCGGCCAGTGGGCGAACCAGGCTGACATGACCTTTAGGCTGGATGGCGCTCGGTGCAACCGGGGCTTCGCCGTTCAGGTACGACGGGTGCGAAATACGACCGACGTGCCACAGTTGCAGGAAGATCTTGCCGCCCGCGCCATGGATTGCTTTAGTCACGTTGGCCCAGCCACGCACCTGATCGTTGGACCAGATACCCGGGGTGTCCGGGTAGCCGACGCCCATTGGCGTGACCGAAGTCGCTTCGCTGAGGATCAGGCCGGCGGAGGCGCGTTGTACGTAGTATTCGGCCATCAGCGCGTTCGGCACGCGGCCTTCGTCAGCGCGGCAGCGGGTCAGCGGCGCCATGATGATGCGGTTGGACAGTTCGAGGTCGCCCAGTTTGATCGGATCGAAAATAGTCGTCATTTAATCGCTCTCTTTTGAAGATCAGTTAGTAGCAGGAGCCAGTTCGGGATTGCCGTTCTGACGGAAAGTAATCAGGGTCACCAGCAGGGCGAGCACCGCCAGCGCTGCGGCTGCGAGCGGCACGCTGGTCAGGCCGAAGCCGTGGGCAATCACGCTGCCACCGACCCAGGCGCCCAAGGCGTTACCGACGTTGAATGCGCCGATGTTGAGGGTCGAGACCAGGTTCGGCGCGGCTTTGCCGTAGGTCACCACGTTGACCTGCAGGGCAGGCACGGCGGCAAAACACGCGGTGGCCCAAAGGAACAGGGTGATTTCGGTCGGGATCACGGCGACGCTGGTCCAGGTCAGCACGGTCGACACCACGGCCATGGCGATGAAAACGCCGATCAGCGTGGCGGCCAGGCCTTTGTCGGCCATCTTGCCGCCGATGATGTTGCCGAGGGTCAGGCCCAGGCCGATGAGCATCAGGCTCCAGGTCACGCCCCGGGGCGAAACGCCAGTGACTTCGCCCAACAGCGGCGCGACATAGGTGAACAGGGTAAACACCGACGCGGCGAACAGCGCGGTCATGCTCAGGGACAACCAGATGCCGGCGCCTTTGAGGGCTCGCAGTTCGGCGCGCATGTCGAGTTTTTCTTCATCACGCTTGGCCGGCAGGAAACGGATCAGGCCGATCAGCGCGATCACACCAATCACGGTCACGGCCCAGAAGGTCGAACGCCAGCCGGCTTCCTGGCCCAGAGCGGTGCCCAGGGGTACGCCGAGCACGTTGGCCAGGGTCAGGCCGGTGAACATCAGGGCCACGGCCGATGCGCGTTTGTTCGCAGGCACCAGGCCAGCAGCTACCACCGAACCGATGCCGAAGAACGCACCGTGACACAGCGCCGTGACCACGCGGGCAAACATCAGCACGTTGTAGTCACTGGCCACTGCGCAGAGCAGGTTGCCGATGATGAAAATGCCCATCAACGCCACCAATGCAGCCTTGCGCGGCAGTTTGGCGGTGGCCAGGGCCATGAATGGCGCACCGATGGCCACGCCCAGGGCATAACCGGTCACCAGCCAGCCGGCGCCGGGGATCGACACACCGAGGTCGGCCGCCACATCAGGCAGCAAGCCCATGATGACGAACTCGGTGGTGCCGATGGCGAAGGCGCTCAAGGCCAGGATGAGTAGCGAAAGGGGCATCGTCTGAATCCTTTTTTCTGACTTGGCGTCAGAGCTCTTTGCTGAAGATTTTGAGGAACTCCTGAATGGTTTCCTCGTTGCGTTTGAAAAAGTGCCATTGGCCGACTTTGCGGCTGCTGATCAGGCCGGCGCGTTGCAGAGTCGCCAGGTGCGCGGAGACCGTGGACTGCGACAGGCCGCAACGTTGATCGATCTGCCCGGCGCAAACGCCGTGCTCGTTGCTATGGGACTGGTCTGGAAATTCGACGGTCGGGTCTTTGAGCCAGTGCAGGATGTCTCTGCGGACCGGGTGCGCCAGGGCTTTTATTATTTCGTCGAGGTCAAGGTTCATGGTTGGGGGCTCGTGATCAGTAAAACGCTATATCGCGATGAAGCGAACTTTAAATCGGTATTTCGCGATATACCAATATGATTTCGATCTGACGACCGAATAAATCGGTATATCGGGTTATAACGATATGCTGGGTGTAGATACCGGAGCGCGGTGCTAAGCTGCGCCCATGAACTATCTCGCACATCTTCACCTCGGTGGCCAGCGTCCCGGTCAATTGCTCGGCAGTCTGTATGGCGATTTTGTCAAAGGCAGGCTGCAAGGGCAGTTCGAACCCGAGATCGAGGCCGCTATCCAGCTGCATCGCAGCATCGACGTATTTACTGATCGTCATCCGTTAGTGGATGCCGCGTTGTCGCGCTTTTCCCTGACGCGTCGCCGCTATGCCGGGATCGTGCTCGACGTATTTTTCGATCATTGCCTGGCGCGGGACTGGAAGCTGTATGCCGACCGGCCACTGGAGCTGTTCACTTCGGATGTGTATCGGGTGCTGTCCCGTGAACGACAACTGCCGGAGCGCCTGGCGAAGATTGCCCCGCACATGGTGGCCAATGACTGGCTGGGTTCGTATCGGGAGTTCGAAGTGCTGGAACAGGTGCTGCGGGGGATTTCCCGGCGCTTGACCCGGCCTGAAGAGCTGGCGGCCGCGATGCAGGAATTACGGATGTTGTACGAGCCGTTGAGCGAAGATTTCCGGTTGTTCTATCCGCAGTTGCAGGATTTTGCGCAGAACCGCTGACACAACCCCCTGTAGGAGCAAAGCTTGTTCGCGATGAACGATAACGGGGTCATCAGTCAAATCGCGTCGATCCCATCGCGAGCAAGCTTTGCTCCTACAGAAAAGTGCTTACGCGGCGATCAATTCGCCGGCACGACGCGGTTCAGCAGGTTTCACCACATCACCAAACAACGCCTTCTGCACCGCTTGCTGCGCCTCGAACGCCAGTGCCGCACGCTCGCGACCTTCGCAGACGATTGGCTTGAGCAAGTGGATCTCGACAGCGCCGCGGTCATTGGCAAACAAGCGCATCAAGTGCGAGAGCAAGTCATCATCGCCAATGAAAGGTGCAAGCGTATCGAGTTCACCGTCACGCACATAACGAATCGCCACCGGCTGCAATGCCACGTCCGAATCGATGGCGGCGGACAGCAGCCGCCCGTGGAACGTGCGCAGGGAGCGGCCATCGGTGGTGGTGCCTTCCGGGAACATCAGCAACGGATGCGCATGCTGCAGATGACGGGTCATCTGTTTGCGGATCAACTGGCTGTCACCCGAACCACGGCGGATGAACAGGCTGCCGGCCTTTGCCGCCAACCAACCGGCCACAGGCCAGGTACGCACTTCGGCCTTGGACAGGAACGACAGCGGCGTGAGCATGCCCAGCAACGGGATGTCAGTCCAGGACACATGATTGCTGACCCACAGCATCGGCGCTGTCGGCAATTGACCGTGGACCGTCACGTCGAAGGGCAGGGCGTTGCTCAAGCGTGCCATGAAAAATCGCGACCAGCGCTGACGACGTTCCATCGAATGGGCCAGGCCCAAGCGTTCGAACACGCCGAACACACTGGCCATGCTCAGCCCCAGCGCCACCACCAGCAACACTCGCGCGATTCGCGCGTACACCCGCAGCCGGCTCATTACACCGCCGCCTTGAAGTGTTTGGCGTAGCGCGGGCAGAGTTCGTCGCGCTTGAGCAGGATGAACACGTCGGCAACCTGGAAGTCTTCGTCCCAGCACGGCTCGCCGCAGATCTTCGCGCCCAGGCGCATGTAGGCCTTGAGCAGCGGTGGCATCTCAGCGATTACGTTGGAGGGAATATCCAGGGTCGGCAGCGGTTTTTTCGGTTCGGCGCGCAGGTGTTCGGTGCACAGGTAACGTTCCCGCAGACGCTGCATGATCGCGTGGGCCTGGATACCGCCATCCTGCATCGGGATGCTGGCGCAACCCATCAGGTAGCTGTAACCGCCCTGGTTCAGCACTTCGGCCAGTTCGCCCCAGAGCACGGCGATGGTGCCGCCGTTGCGGTAGGCCGGGTCGACGCAGGTACGGCCGATCTCCAGGATCGGGCCTTGCAGATGGACCAGGCCATGCAGGCTGAATTCTTCTTCGCTATAGAACTTGCCCAGGCTGCTGGCGGCGGTGTGGTCGAGCAAGCGGGTGGTCGCCACCAGTCGCCCGGTGTTCAGGTCACGCACGCCGATATGGGCGCAGTGAACATCATAGTCATCCATGTCCAGACCCAGTTCCGCGCCTTTGAGCTTGGCGTTGAACTCGCCGCTGAACACGTTGAAACGCAAGGCCTGAGCTTCCTGCAAAGCCTCGGCGCCTATCAGACGTTCGGCTTGCAGGCGGCGTTCGTTGCCGGTATCGCTGATGCGGGCGATCTGAGTCATGGCGAATCTCCGTGCGGGCTGCTCACCCGTCTTTGGGTTACAGCGGATCGACTTTCTTTATCCAGCCTTGTTGTGCAAAGTCAGGCTATGTAGCCCCGGTGTCATCGCCATGAAGCTTTGGTGATGCTTATATGACAGCCCACAAGGAGCCTCTTATGCCCTGGCAAACCCTGTTGAAACGCCGTGATCGCTTGCCCGCCAACCCCGACCTGGGAGAAGGGTTCACGACCTTGTTAGATCACCTGGGCGCCGTTTCCCCATTCGAGTTGGCGGTGGCGGGCGGACGTTTGATGGCAACACCGGGACTGGCATTTCTGGTGGGCTATCAAGCGGCACTGCGCATGCTTTGGCCGAGCGCGCCGTTGAGCCTCGGAGCCTTGTGCGCCACCGAACAGCGCAGCCTGCGCCCGGCGGACATGCAAACCCGCCTGAGCGGTTTGCGCCTGAGCGGGCGCAAGGATTTCGTCACCGCCGGCGATGCCGCCGACTGGCTGCTGATCGCCGCCCGCAGCGAGCCACCTGGCGACGAGCCGCGTCTGAGTCTGGCGGTGGTTTATCCGGATGAGCCGGGCGTGCGTGTGGAAAAGCTGCCGCCGCTCCCGTTGATGCCGGAGATCAGCCACGGCCGTTTATTCTTGGAAAACGCGCTGTGCGAATTGCTCGCCGGGGATGGCTGGGACGCTTACGTCAAACCGTTCCGCACCCTGGAAGATGTCTATGTGTTGAGCGCCATGACGGCGTGGCTGTATGGCGTCGGGCAGGACTGTGACTGGCCGCAGAGCTTGCAATTACGATTGTTGGCGTTATTGGCCGGGTGTGCGGAAACCAGCCGTCAGGCGCCGAGTCATGCGGCCGGGCACGTGTTGCTCGGCGGGTTGTTTGCGCAGTTCGAGGCGCTCAAGGTTGAGGTAAATGAAGCACTGGCCGATGGGCCAGCGGAATGGGCGGCGATGTGGCAGAGGGATCAAGCGGTGATGGATCTGGCGGCGGGGGCCAGGGGTAAGCGGCTGGCCAAGGCATTGGCGGCGATCTGACGGGCCTCATCGCGGGCAAGCCCGCTCCCACAAGTCTTGTATTCGCCAGCGGTTCCTGTGGGAGCGGGCTTGCCCGCGATGGCAATCTTCCAGGCATCACAAATCCCGGAACTGTCATCAACCTCGACTAGGCTCAGCGGGTTCGTTCCCAAGAGCCCCCGCCATGTTCAAAGGCTTGTCCCTGATTTTTCTGTTGTTGCTCGGCCTATCGGCTCAAGCCGAAAACTGGCCCGCCGAGCAATGGTCCAGCGGTCCGGCGATGAATGGCCCAGCACTTGAGGCGCTGGAAAACTATGCCTTCCCACTGCGCGATGACAGCACCCGAAAAGGCCTGCGCACCGATGCCTTGCTGGTGATCCGCGATGGCCAGTTGATCTACGAACGCTACGCCGGGCCGACCACCTCCGAGACGCCGCACCTGACCTGGTCCATCAGCAAAAGCCTGATGGCCACGGTACTGGG
The DNA here is from genome assembly GCF_004307635.1 of Pseudomonas sp. Sample_22. Taxonomy (NCBI): domain Bacteria; kingdom Pseudomonadati; phylum Pseudomonadota; class Gammaproteobacteria; order Pseudomonadales; family Pseudomonadaceae; genus Pseudomonas; species Pseudomonas sp. Sample_22. The sequence goes on along the minus strand of NZ_RCNY01000035.1, from coordinate 8,272 downwards.
CGTGGCGTACGGCGAAGGCCTGTTCAAGCTCCAGGACCCGGTGCAGAGGTTTTATCCGCCCCTGAAAAAACACCCGGACACGAGCATGGCCGACCTGTTGCACTGGGCCTCAGGCATTGACTGGCAGGAAGACTACGAATACGCACCGTTGAAATCTTCGGTGGTGGCGATGCTCTACACCCGAGGTCACGCGGACATGGCCGCGTTCACTGCCGATCATGGCCGGTACGCGGCGCCAGGCCAGACGTTTCGCTATTCCAGCGGCGACAGCAATCTGTTGTCCACCGCGCTGAAAAGCATCGTCGGTGCTAATCGCTATGCGGACTTTCCATGGACAGCCTTGTTCGAGCCACTGGGTATTCGCCACGCCATTTGGGAAACCGACGCCAGCGGCACGTTCGTCGCGTCTTCTTACGCCTACCTGACCGCGCGGGATCTGGCGCGAGTCGGCTTGCTGATGGCCCGCGACGGTCGTTGGGGCGACAGACAATTGCTGCCCAGGGATTGGGTCGCCTTCAACCGCGAGCCGTTCGCCAATTATCACGCGCATCAGGACGAAACCGTTCCCGGTGGCCATTGGTGGCTCAATCGTGCAGCAGACGGAGCGGCACAACCCTGGCCCGATGCGCCCGTCGATACGTTCGCGGCGCTGGGCCATTGGGGCCAGGCGATGTACGTGATTCCGAGCGAAAAACTGGTGATCGTGCGTTACGGCGATGACCGCGACGGCAGCTATCGTCACAACGAATTGCTCAAGCTCGCACTGAAGGCCGTTGCCGGGAAGGTGCAACCATGAGCGGTTTTATCCGGCGCCGGCCGATCAGTTCGTTGCTTCTGGTCCTGCTGCTCGCCTTGCTGGGCTGGATCTGGCACGAGCGTGTGGCTCTGTGGGCATTCCCCGACATCATCAGCGCCTACACCGCGAAGGAATATTGCTCGTGCCGGTACGTGATGAACAACGACGCCGGTTATTGCCGTGGTTATGTGAAGCAGTGGCTGCCCACCAGCGGGTTTACCGATGACACCCTCGACAAGCGCGTCACCGTCAGCGGTATGGGCCGCAGCAACAGCGCCGCGTGGATCGGCGAACGCCAGGGTTGCCGCTTATCGCCCTGAATGTGGCGATGCTTTTTGTGGCGAGGGAGCTTGCTCCCGCTCGGCTGCGCAGCAGTCGTAAAGTCAGCAACCTCGGTATGTCAGATACAACACGGTTGAGGTGCTAGCGCCGCTCTTCGCAGCGCAGCGGGAGCAAGCTCCCTCGCCACAAGGTTTTGCATTGGTCATCAAAGCTTTTTCCCCTCAGGTTCCACTCTGTGGAACCACATTCGATTGTCCTCGTGCGCGACTCGCGGTTATCTGGCGGTGAGCCCCTGCCTTTGATGCGTCTCGCGCTCCACAAAAGAACAGCGAACAACAAGAACGGGAATTCACTCGGCCTGAGGAAATCGTCATGACTCGACATCAGCACATCCTTGCCTGGCTCAGCGACGTGGCCAGCGACCTGCACGCCACCCGCCAGGACATCCATGCCCACCCCGAACTCGGTTTCGAGGAAAACCGCACCTCGGCGCTGGTGGCCAAATCCTTGGTTGACTGGGGCTACGAGGTTCACACCGGGATCGGCAAGACCGGCGTGGTCGGTGTCCTGCGCAACGGCAACAGCTCGCGCAAACTGGGATTGCGCGCCGACATGGATGCGCTGCCGATCATCGAGAACACCGGCGCCACCTACAGCAGTCAGCATCAGGGCTGCATGCACGCTTGCGGGCATGACGGCCACACCACCATGTTGTTGGGCGCCGCGCGTTATCTGGCGGCGACCCGGCAGTTCGACGGCACCCTGACCCTGATTTTCCAGCCGGCCGAAGAAGGCCAGGGTGGTGCCGAGGCCATGCTCGCCGATGGCCTGCTCGAACGTTTCCCCTGCGATGCGCTGTTCGGCATGCACAACATGCCGGGTCTGCCTGCCGGACATTTGGGCTTTCGTGAAGGGCCGATGATGGCGTCGCAGGACTTGCTCACCGTAACCATCGAAGGCGTCGGCGGACATGGTTCGATGCCGCATCTGGCGGTCGACCCATTGGTGGCGGCAGCCAGCGTGGTCATGGCTTTGCAGACGGTGGTGGCGCGCAACATCGATGCGCAGCAAGCGGCAGTGGTCACGGTCGGTGCGTTGCAGGCCGGGGAGGCCGCCAACGTGATACCGCAGCAGGCGATCCTGCGCCTGAGCCTGCGCGCACTCAATGCACAAGTGCGTGAACAGACCCTCGAACGGGTGCGCGCGATCATCGAATCCCAGGCCAGGAGTTTTGGTTGCAGTTCACGCATCGAGCATCGTCCGGCCTATCCGGTGCTGGTCAACCACGCCAACGAAACCGAATTCGCCCGTCAGGTCGCTGTCGAGTTGCTCGGCGCCGATGCGGTGGACGGCAACACGCCAAAACTCATGGGCAGCGAAGACTTCGCCTGGATGCTCCAGCGTTGCCCGGGCGCCTACCTGTTTATCGGCAATGGCGTATCGCGGCCGATGGTGCACAACCCCGCGTATGATTTTAACGACGACATCCTGCTGACCGGCGCGGCGTATTGGGGCGCGCTGACCGAGAGCTGGCTCAAGCCGGCCTGATTTCCTCACTTTCTACTGCCGCTGGACCGGGCGCGCGCCGTCGTGCCCGCCGTTACCCATCAGGTTTTTGGAGAGTTGCCCATGCACACTTCGAGCACAGGCGTTTCGCGCACCCGGCAGGTGGTCGCCGCCGTTGTCGGCAACGCACTGGAATGGTATGACTTCATCGTTTACGGCTTTCTGGCGAGCATCATCGCCCGGCAATTTTTCCCGTCCGAGGATGAGTACGCCTCGCTGCTGATGGCGCTGGCGACCTTCGGCGTCGGCTTTTTCATGCGCCCGGTGGGTGGCATTCTGCTGGGCATGTATTCGGATCGCAAAGGACGCAAGGCGGCGATGCAGATGATCATCCGCCTGATGACCGTGTCCATCGCGCTGATCGCCTTTGCACCCAACTACGCCGCCATCGGCATGGGGGCGCCGCTGTTGATCGTGGTCGCAAGGATGCTGCAAGGCTTCGCCACGGGTGGCGAGTACGCCAGTGCCACGGCGTTCCTGGTGGAGAGCGCACCGGCGCACCGCAAGGGTTTGTATGGCTCGTGGCAATTGGTCGGGCAATGCCTGGCGGTGTTTTCCGGGGCCGGCATGGTGGCGTTGTTCACCCATTTGCTGACCCCCGAGGCACTGGACAGTTGGGGCTGGCGCATTCCGTTCATCATCGGCTTGCTGATCGGCCCGGTCGGGCTGTGGATTCGCAAGCACATGGAAGAACCGGAGGAGTTTCTTGAGGCGCGCAAACAGGCCAAGGGCGCCAGTCCAAGCTTGCTGCAAGTGATCCGCGAACACCGCCGCGCCATTCTTGTATCGATGGGCCTGGCGTGTGGTGCGACTGTGTCGTTCTACGTGGTCCTGGTGAACATGCCGACCTTCGCTCACAAGAATCTCGGCTTGCCGCTGGACCAGGTGCTGCTGGTGCAGATGCTGGCCGTGGCGTTGATGACCGTGGTCATTCCATTGTCCGGCGCATTGTCGGATCGCCTCGGCCGACGCCCGGTTTTGATGGCCTTCACCCTGGCGTTTTTCCTGATGGTCTATCCGTTGTACGTGTGGGTGGCGGCAGCCCCCTCCATCGAGCGCTTGCTGGTGATGCAACTGTTGCTGTGCAGTTCGATCGGCGGCTTTTTCGGCCCGGCGCCGACCGCACTGGCCGAGCAGTTTCCGATTGAAGTGCGCTCTACCGGGGTATCGGTGGCCTACAACGTTGCGGTCATGGTCTTCGGCGGTTTCGCGCCGCTGATCGTCACCTGGCTGAGCAAAGTCCTGGCGACGCCGGTGGCGCCATCGTTCTATGTGTTGTTCGCTTGCCTGCTGACGCTATTGGGCACTTACTGCATGCAGGAAGCACCACGGGCAAAGCGATCTGTCGAACTCAACCTTGAGGTGAAGCCTTGAGCATCAATCCGATTGTAGAAATGGACGCCGCTACGCTGTCCCGGGCCATCCACGGGCGGCTGGTGTCTTGCCGTGAAGTGATGCAAGCGTATCTGGCGCAGATCGAGCGCTTCAATCCGCAGGTCAATGCGCTGGTGTCGCTGCGAGCGGACGATGAACTGCTGAGCGAAGCCGACGCCTGCGACCGGCAGCTGGATCAAGGCCAGTCCCGTGGCTGGATGCACGGCATGCCGCAAGCGGTCAAAGACCTGGCCGCCACCGCCGGGTTGCGCACCACCATGGGCTCGCCACTGTTCGCCGAACAGGTCCCGCAACACGATGCCATCAGTGTTGCGCGGGTACGCGACAGTGGCGCAATCATCATCGGCAAGAGCAACGTTCCGGAGTTCGGCCTCGGCTCGCAAACCTACAACAGCGTATTCGGCACCACCACCAACGCCTACGACCCGACACGGGTCGCCGGTGGCAGCAGCGGCGGGGCGGCGGTGGCGCTGGCGTTGCGCATGCTGCCGGTGGCCGATGGCAGCGACATGATGGGCTCGCTGCGCAATCCGGCGGCGTTCAACAACGTCTTCGGTTTTCGTCCGTCCCAGGGGCGCGTGCCGTACGGTCCGGCGCCGGAGCTGTTCGTCCAGCAATTGGCCACCGAAGGGCCGATGGGCCGCACCGTTACCGATGTCGCTCGATTGCTCGGCACGCAGGCCGGCTACGACTCGCGCGCGCCATTGTCGCTGACTCAGGACCCGCAGGTTTTCCATCAGTCCCTGGCGCAGGATTTCAACGATGTTCGCGTCGGATGGCTGGGCGACTATAACGGTTACCTGCCGATGGACCCAGGCGTGATGAGCCTGTGCGAGTCGGCATTGCACGACTTTGCGGCACTGGGCTGCAAGGTTGAAGCCTGTCAGCCGGACTACGCCATGGAACGCCTGTGGCAAGCCTGGTTGACCCATCGCCATTGGCTGGTGCAAGGCAGCCTCGGTGCGTTGTACGCCGACCCACGCAAACGCGAGCAACTCAAACCCGAAGCGCAATGGGAAGTCGAAGGCGGACTGCGTCTGACGGCAGCGGATGTCTACCAGGCCTCGGTCAGTCGCAGCGACTGGTTTCGGGCCTTGAACGAATTGTTCGAACGTTACGATTTTCTGTTGCTGCCCACTGCTCAAGTGTTTCCTTTTGATGCACAAACACCGTGGCCGCGCGTCGTCGGCGGGCAGAGCATGGACACTTACCACCGCTGGATGGAGGTGGTCATCGGGCCGACGTTGGCCGGATTGCCGAGCATGAACGTGCCGGTGGGTTTCAACCCGGCCGGACTGCCGACGGGCCTGCAAATCATCGGCCCGGCCCAGGCTGACTTGGCGGTGCTGCAACTGGCGTATGCCCACGAGCAACTCACCCAATGGGTCAAGCGCCGACCGCCCGGTTGTCTGCAAAACTCTTGAGCCTGGCGGACAGGCCCGCATCTTGCTGTGCTTTGTAAAAGAGCAGCGATACGGGCTTAGGGAGTTCGAACCTATGGAGAGCAAGGCAGAAACCGGCAATGTACGTTCCGTCGAGCGCGCTCTGGCGATCGTCGAATTGCTGGGTGAGCATCAGGCGTTGGGGTTGGAGGAATTGCATTACCTGACGAGCCTGCCCAAGTCCACAGTGTCACGGATGTTGCTGACCCTGCAGGAGCAGGGCTGGATCTACCGCGGCTTGAGCGACCGGCGTTACCGCTTGTGCGCCAAGCGTCTGTATGGTGACAGCCAGCAGCGTTTCAAGCGGCGGCTGGTGGAAAACGCCGCGCCGCTGTTGCTGGAATTGAGCGAACGCACCGGGCTGGTGGCGGACTTGTCGTGTTTCGACGGCGAGCGGATCGAGGTCATGGAAAGCGCCATTCCGACGGTGCTACGCAAGCGTTATCCGAACAACTGCCAGATCGTCGGCCAGCACGCCAGCCTGTTTCATTCGGCCATGGGCCGGGCCTGCCTGGGAGAACTGGACAGCCATGAAGTAGAACGTCTGGCCGAGCGTGAGCGGTTGAATGACGACACGCTGTTCAACGCTTCGCAAACGGCGTTGCACCAGGGGTTCGGCCAGCGCACCGAAGGTTACTGGGAATACCCGGTGCGCCTGCCGTTCCTGATTCGAGCGGTGGCTTTACCGATCCGTACCGACGGCCGGCTGGTCGGCAGCATGGCGTTGCACTGGCCGATGGATCAGGCGCCGGTGGAACGGGTGCTGAGCCTGCACCTCAACAGCCTGGCCACGACCATTGGCGATGTGCAGCAGGCGATGGCCTGATTGGAACTTGTGGCTGTTTAGAGACTCAAGGCAACACATTTCTTGCAACCTGTGTCAGGCCGGTTAAGGTTCAGCACAGGTTTACTTGCCCCCACGAGTCTTTATGTCCAAGCGGTCAGTCACCCAAACCCTCGCTTCAGTGCTGTTGGCCGGCGCTTCGCTGTCAGCCCAGGCCAACTGGTATCTGGACGGCGAGTCCTCGCGGCTGTCATTCGTCAGCACCAAAAGCGCCAATGTTTCCGAAGTGCAGCGCTTTTTGGTGCTGCATGGCAAAGTCGATCCCAAAGGGCTGGCGCAGGTTGAAGTGGAACTGGATTCGATCAACAGCGGCATTCCGCTGCGTGATGAGCGCATGCGCAACAATCTGTTCGAGATCGATAAATTTCCCGAAGCATTGATCTCCACACAAATCGACCTGCGCCCGATCAACGACCTCGCCCCCGGCGCGCAACTGGAATTGCGTCTGCCGCTGACGGTCGACCTGCATGGCAAACAGCACACCTACAACGCCGAATTGCTGGCGACGCGCCTGGATGACCGGCGCTTCCAGGTGGTGACGCTGGAGCCGTTGGTGATCAACGCCGAAGACTTTGATCTGGCGCCGGGGCTGGAAGCACTGCGCAAGGTCGCCGGTTTATCGGCCATCAGTCTGTCGGTGCCGGTGGGTGCGGTGCTGATTTTCACGGCGCGCTGACATGGCCGGGGCAATTTTTCCGTGGCGTGAAGGCAACCGCTTCGAACTGCTGATCGACGGCCCGCAGTTTTTCCCGCGCATGCTGGTGGCGATAGCCCGTGCCGAGGAACAGGTCGAATTGGAGTTGTATCTGGTGGAGGCGGGCGCCTGTGCCGAGGCCATGGTGCAAGCGTTGGTCCAGGCTGCCGAGCGCGGTGTGCGGGTGCGTTGCCTGTTCGATGATTACGGCAGCCTCGCGTTCACCCTGACCTTGCGTCAGCGCCTGACGACGGCCGGCGTGGAATTGCGCTTCTACAATCGTCTGAACTGGCGGCGTTGGGTCGGTAACTTCTACCGTGATCACCGCAAGTTGCTGCTGGTGGATCAAAGCCTGGCTGTGGTCGGCGGCACGGGTGTCACCGATGAGTTCTGGACGCCGGGCGAGGACGTCAGTGAATGGCACGAAGTGATGGTGGAAATCACCGGCCCGCTGGTGCTCGACTGGCAACTGCTGTTCGATCGCCAATGGATCGCCAACCGTCATCGCCGCGCCTGGAAACCCGCGGCGCATTTCGGCTTGCCGCGTCTGCCCCGAGTGCCCGCCACAGGGGAGGGCATGGGCCGCGTCGCCTACGCCGACGCCCGTCAGCACCGCGACATTCTGCAATCCTTGACGCGCGCACTGAACAGCGGCCAGAAGCGTATCTGGCTGGCCACTCCGTACTTTCTGCCGACTTGGAAGGTCCGCCGCTCATTGCGTCGTGCCGCCGGCCGTGGCGTCGACGTGCGCCTGCTGCTGACCGGGCCACGTACCGATCACCCATCCGTGCGCTATGCCGGGCATCGCTACTACCCGCGGTTGCTCAAGGCCGGGGTGAAGATTTTCGAGTACCAGCCGTGCTTCCTGCACCTGAAAATGGTGTTGATCGACGATTGGGTGAGCATCGGCTCGTGCAACTTCGATCACTGGAATTTGCGCTTCAACCTGGAAGCCAACCTCGAAGCGCTCGACCCTGGACTGACCCGGGACGTGGCGGCGAGTTTCGAAAAGGATTTTGTCCTGAGCCAGCAAGTCAGCCTGGAAGAATGGCAGCGCCGTCCTCTCTGGAAGCGAATCAAGCAACGGGCCTGGGGATGGGTGGATCGGTTGGTGGTGAATCTGTTGGATCGAAGGGGCTGACCCCAATCTGAAGAACATCCTCCAGATCGTTCCCACGCCCTGCGTGGGAACGCCTCCAGGGACGCTCCGCGTCCAGTGACGCGGAGCGTCACGGGCTGCATTCCCACGCAGA
>NZ_RCNY01000065.1:0-101398 GCF_004307635.1 Pseudomonas sp. Sample_22 | reverse complement strand
CCCCTAACCCACCCCCAATAATTGCACAAGCTAAGACGCCAGGGCCTCCGGTGGCTAAGCCAAGTACAGCAACGCAACCCATCGCAGCCGCACCGCTCGCTATAGTTCCTCCGAAGGTCCCAACAATAATATTTCCAGACAACTTACTACCCTCAACATATTTTGCCTTCCTGCATTCCGTTTCGCGCCCAGTCGTACATGCAGCGTAGATAGAGGCCCCAGCAGCAGTTACACTCAAACCGACACCTAAGTACGTACCCTTTTTCAGGATATTCGAAACTCTCGCCACGCCGCTAATAGTTTCTGCGTAACCTGCTATCACTCCTGAATGTAAATAGCTTTGCTTGGACATCTCAATCATATTTCGTATCGAGCCTTGATTGCGTAAGCCTGAGCCATATTTGGCAAAACCTTTCAGCTGATCATCGAGCTGTTTAAATAACAGCTCGCGCTTCGTCAAGAAATCATTTCGAGCCTGAGCCGTCCCACTTCTAATGTGATAACGATGAGCCGCTTCGATCTCTTCAAGAGTTTGCTTGATACCATCAAGGTGCTTACTCCAAGCACTGCCAACGCTACCTATTCCAATAGATGAATACCCAAGCGCTCTTGTTATGAGTTCATGATTCTCTAATAGAAATCCATCACTTTGCATTCCATTGACCATGAGTGCCAAGTGGATTTCAAAGGCCTTCTTCATGTAGAACGCTTCTTCAGCCGTACACGACGGTGTTGAATTATCACCTACGATTACCAGCTCGCCTGGCAGTACCACCGAATTGACAACATGTGCATTCAACACATCGAATTTTGACATTGAGTTCTTGCCAAGCTGCAAGGTCGATTTCAAATAGGAATAAGGTTGCATTCTTGAATTTATAAAACTATAGGTCTCTGACATGGATGGCACCTCAGCAGTATTTTTTGTTGCTGATGCGATCCCAACCACCCGCCACATTACCTCCGCCAGCACCGTCCGTTCTTTTTTGCTGGATATAGATCGTTTTAATCCGCCCATAATTCAAGCTGATGCTTTCGGTAGGTACACCTTCATTTGCGGCTTGTGCGTAACTTGAAATGATGACTTCTTCCAGCACAACTTCGAAGTACTTCTGCTTCTCGCCTCCAGCGCGATGCAGGGTCAGGACGACTTCTTTTAGATGGTCCCCTGCGCAACTGGCCTCTATGAGCTTGCAACTGGACTTGTCCAGATTCTTGGTGAATGTGAAGTCGCTAACGGTCGTGCGCCCCGATGAGGCACCGCCTGCGGAACTGGCAGTAGACGAGGCTTCCTGGTGAGTGCTGAAACTGTACCCGGTAATTTCTATCCAGTCCTTGTGTTGGTCATCAAGCGCTTCGCCTGGAATACCTTCGATTTTGACGTAAGCGTCGAACGCCATGTGACCGTTCCTTGCAGTAGTTGTTTATCAAACTTACAGGAGAGAATTTACGTATTTCGGAACGAGTATTCGCTCATTCGGATATCGTTAAACTGACGATTCGGACCTTTCCTATTTTGTAATGGCTGGCGGGATGTAGGATGTTTCCGGCGTCACTACCTTTTTCTTCGAGGTTGGTGGTGGTTCGGCTGGCGCTATCGCGAGCAGGCTCGCTCCTACATTTGGCGTGCGCGCCCGATAGACATCAGGCGCGCACGTCCATGGGTCAATGCCCCCGCGCCACTCTCATCTAGACTCAATAAGAGGTCGTAGGCAGAACCGAGCACGTCGCTTTGGTGCAGGTCGATCAATAGCGGCGTGGCAAGCTGCCTTTTATGCCCAGTCGAGGTGCGGCGAAGACCGTGCCGGGCACAACAAGATGCCCGCTCAGGGTGCCCTGGCCAACGGCCTGAATTGCCACGATACCGTGACGTGGTGTGAGTGCCGCAGCCGACACTTTCGGACGACCGACAGCCATCTGGTTTGTCCGTGACCGTGAGGATTGCTGAATGCCTGATGAGATGTTGCACCTGCCTGTGGTCAACAGTGTGCTGGAGCGCCACAAGGGCTCTGCGGGTGCGCTGTTGCCCATTCTTCATGATATTCAGGAGCGTATTGGGTACGTCCCCGATGTCGCCGTCCCCGAGATTGCCCATGCCCTGAACCTGAGCCAGGCCGAGGTGCGTGGGGTGATCAGTTTTTACCATGACTTCCGTACTGCGCCGCCGGCGCGGCATATCCTGCGGCTGTGCCGGGCCGAGTCGTGCAAGAGCCGTGGCGCCGAGCAGTTGGCGGCACAGTTGCGTGAGCGTCTGCAACTGGACGACCACGGCAGCAGCGCCGATGGCAGCATCAGCTTGCGGCCGGTGTATTGCCTGGGTGCCTGTGCCTGTTCGCCCGCCCTGGAACTGGACGGCAAGGTGCATGCGCGGCTGAGCGCCGAGCGTCTCGATGCCTTGCTTGACGCTTGCCGGGAGGACGCGTGATGCCGACTCTTTATCTGCCCTGTGATTCGCTGGCCCGTGCAGTGGGTGCCGACGAGGTCTCCACGGCCCTGATCACTCAAGCCCAGGAACGCAATCTGCCGCTGGAGTTGCAGCGCACCAGTTCCCGTGGCCTGTACTGGTTGGAACCGTTGCTGGAAATGGACACCCCGCAAGGTCGTATCGGCTTCGGCCCTTTGACCGCTGACGATGTGCCCTCTGTGCTCGATTCATTAAAAGACGAACCTTCAAAGCATCCACTGGCCTTGGGTCTGGTGGAAGAGTTGCCTTATCTGAAAACTCAGCAGCGCCTGTTGTTTGCCCGCGCTGGCATCACTCAGCCGCTGTCGCTGGAGGATTACCGGGCCCACGGCGGTTTCGAAGGTTTGAACCGGGCCGTCGCCATCGGCGGCGAGCAAACTGCCACGGCAGTGTTCGACTCAGGCCTGCGTGGCCGTGGCGGCGCGGCTTTCCCCGCCGGGATCAAATGGCGCACGGTGCGTGCGACGGAAGCGGCGCAAAAGTACATCGTGTGCAACGCCGACGAAGGCGACTCCGGCACTTATGCCGACCGCATGCTGATGGAAGGCGACCCTTTCCTGCTGATCGAAGGCATGGCGATTGCCGGCCTGTGCGTCGGCGCCACCTACGGCTACATCTATGTGCGCTCAGAATATCCGGATGCCGTGGCCACCCTGCGCAACGCGCTGCAGATTGCCCGGGCGAACGGTTACCTCGGCGCCAATGTCGGCGGCAGCGGTCAAGCGTTCGATATGGAAGTGCGGGTCGGTGCCGGTGCCTACATCTGCGGTGAGGAAACCGCGCTGCTGGACTCTCTTGAAGGCAAGCGCGGGGTCGTGCGCGCCAAGCCGCCGATTCCTGCCTTGAAGGGCCTGTTCGGTCAGCCGACCCTGGTGCACAACGTGCTGACGTTGGCCTCGGTGCCGCTGATTCTGGCCAAGGGTGCGCAGTTCTATCGCGATTACGGCATGGGCCGTTCGTTGGGCACCATGCCTTTCCAGCTGGCGGGCAATATTCGTCACGGTGGACTGGTGGAACGGGCTTTTGGCCTGACCCTGCGGGAGTTGGTGGAAGATTACGGCGGCGGCACCGCCAGTGGCCGGCCGCTGAAGGCTGCGCAGGTCGGTGGCCCGCTCGGCGCCTGGGTGCCACCGTCGCAATTCGATACACCGCTGGATTACGAAGCCTTCGCCGCCATTGGCGCGATGCTCGGTCACGGTGGTGTGGTGGTGGCTGACGACAGTCTGGACATGGCGCAGATGGCGCGTTTTGCGATGGAGTTCTGCGCCGAGGAATCCTGTGGCAAATGCACGCCGTGCCGCATCGGTTCTACCCGCGGTGTCGAGGTGATCGACCGCATGCTCGCCGCATCGGACCAAAGTGTCCGCGATGAGCAGGTGATCATCCTCAAGGACCTGTGCGACACGATGCAATACGGTTCGCTGTGCGCGTTGGGCGGCATGGCGCCCTTCCCGGTGGTCAGCGCCCTCAAGTACTTCCCCGCCGACTTCGGCTTGCAGCCCTCGGAGGCCGAGCAATGATCACTCTCTTCGACCCGAAAACCGATATCGACCTGGGTACACCGGCCCGCGACAGCCAGGTGCAAGTCACCTTGAGCATCGACGGCCGTAGCATCAGCGTGCCCGAAGGCACCTCGGTGATGCGCGCCGCTGCAATGCTCGGCACCACCATTCCCAAACTCTGCGCCACCGATAGCCTGGAAGCCTTCGGCTCGTGCCGCATGTGCCTGGTGGAGATCGACGGCATGCGCGGTTACCCGGCGTCCTGCACCACGCCGGTCACTGAAGGCATGAGCGTCCACACCCAGACGCCGAAGCTTGCGACGCTGCGGCGCAATGTCATGGAGTTGTACATCTCCGATCACCCGCTGGACTGCCTGACCTGCTCGGCCAACGGCAATTGCGAGCTGCAAACCGTGGCCGGCCAGGTTGGTCTGCGGGAAGTGCGTTACGGCTATGAAGGCGAGAACCATCTGGAGGACGTGAAGGACACCTCCAACCCCTACTTCGACTACGACCCGAGCAAGTGCATCGTCTGCAACCGCTGCGTGCGCGCCTGCGAAGAAACCCAGGGCACCTTCGCCCTGACGATTACCGGGCGCGGTTTTGAATCCCGGGTGGCCGCTGCCGGTGGGGATAACTTCCTCGATTCGGAATGCGTGTCCTGCGGCGCCTGTGTACAAGCCTGCCCTACTGCGACGCTGATGGAAAAAAGCGTGGTCGAAATGGGCCAGCCCGAACACAGCGTGATCACTACTTGTGCCTATTGCGGCGTGGGCTGCTCGTTCCGCGCCGAGATGAAAGGCGACCAGTTGGTGCGCATGGTGCCGGACAAGAACGGCCAGGCCAACCACGGCCATTCCTGCGTCAAGGGCCGCTTTGCCTGGGGTTACGCGACCCACCCGGATCGCATCACCAAGCCGATGATCCGCAAACACATCAACGACCCGTGGCAGGAAGTCAGCTGGGATGAGGCGGTGACCTACGCCGCCAGCGAATTCCGTCGGTTGCAGCAAAAATACGGCCGCGATTCCATCGGTGGCATCACCTCCAGCCGCTGCACCAACGAAGAAACCTACCTGGTGCAAAAACTGGTGCGCGCCGCGTTCGGCAATAACAACGTCGACACCTGTGCGCGGGTCTGTCACTCGCCGACTGGCTATGGCCTGAAACAAACCCTTGGCGAATCGGCGGGTACCCAGAGTTTCGATTCGGTGATGCAGGCCGATGTGATCCTGGTGATGGGCGCCAACCCCAGCGATGCCCACCCGGTATTCGCCTCTCAACTCAAACGTCGCCTGCGTGAAGGCGCACGGCTGATTGTGATTGATCCACGGCGCATTGATCTGGTGGACTCGGTGCATGCCCGCGCCGAGCTGCACTTGGCGCTGCGCCCGGGCACCAACGTCGCCATGCTCAATGCCTTGGCCCACGTGATCGTCACTGAAGGGCTGCTCAATCAGGCCTTCATCGACGCCCGCTGCGAAGGCAGCGATTTTGCCAATTGGCGCGAATTCGTCAGCCGCCCGGACAACTCGCCAGAAGTACTGGGCGCCATCTGCGGCGTGCCCGCGGCCGACATTCGTGCCGCAGCGCGCCTGTATGCCACAGGCGGCAACGCGGCGATCTATTACGGCCTGGGGGTGACCGAGCACAGCCAGGGCAGCACCGCGGTGATGGGCATCGCCAACCTGGCCATGGCCACCGGCAACATCGGTCGCGAAGGTGTAGGCGTGAACCCGTTGCGCGGGCAGAACAACGTGCAGGGCTCTTGTGACATGGGCTCGTTCCCCCACGAACTGCCTGGTTACCGGCATGTCTCCAACGTGGAAGTGCGCACCCAGTTCGAACAGGCGTGGAACGTCACCCTGCAACCCGACCCGGGCCTGCGTATCCCCAACATGTTCGAGGCCGCGCTGGGCGGCAGTTTCAAGGGTTTGTATTGCCAGGGCGAGGACATCGCCCAGAGCGATCCGAATACTCAACACGTCACCGCGGCGCTGTCGGCCATGGAATGCGTGGTGGTGCAGGACATTTTCCTCAACGAAACCGCCAAGTTTGCCCATGTGTTTCTGCCGGGCAGTTCGTTCCTGGAAAAGGACGGCACTTTCACCAACGCCGAACGGCGCATCTCGAGGGTGCGCAAGGTCATGGAGCCGTTGGGTGGCAAGGCCGACTGGGAAGGCACTGTGGCGCTGGCCAACGCGTTGGGCTACCCGATGAATTACCGGCATCCGTCAGAAATCATGGATGAAATCGCCAGCCTGACGCCGACCTTCACCAACGTCAGCTACGCCGAACTGGAGCGTCACGGCAGCCTGCAATGGCCATGCAACGCCGCGGCACCGGACGGCACGCCGACCATGCACATCGAGCAATTCGTGCGCGGCAAGGGGCGCTTCATGCTCACCGGTTATGTGCCTACCGAAGAGAAGGTCAACACGCGTTATCCGCTGCTGCTGACCACCGGGCGCATCCTCAGCCAGTACAACGTCGGCGCCCAGACCCGGCGCACAGAGAACGTTGCCTGGCATGATGAAGACCGCCTGGAAATCCACCCGACCGACGCCGAGAGCCGTGGCATCAACGAAGGTGACTGGGTCGGCATCGGCAGCCGCGCCGGGCAGACGGTGCTGCGTGCGCGGATTACCGAACGGGTTGCGCCGGGCGTGGTGTACACCACGTTCCACTTCCCCGAATCAGGGGCCAACGTGATCACCACCGACAACTCCGACTGGGCCACCAACTGTCCGGAGTACAAGGTTACGGCCGTCGAAGTCAGCCGCGTTTATCACCCTTCGGAGTGGCAAAAACGCTTCCAGGCATTCAGCGACGAACAGGACCGCTTGCTCAAGGACCGCCGCAAGGCCCGTGGCGATAAAGCGGAGGTACGCCGATGAGCACCGACAACCTGATCAAGATGGCCAACCAGATCGCCCAGTACTTCGCCACTCAACCGGACCAGGAGCAGGCCGTGCTCAGTGTGCGTAATCATCTGCAGATGTTCTGGGCGCCGAGCATGCGCAAGGAGCTGTTGGCCTGGCAGACGGAGCATAAGGGCGCGGACTTGCACCCGCTGGTGCAGGCCGCGGTGAGTGGGGCTGGTTGGGAGGCTTAGCCTGCCGCCCCCTGGAAATTGACTGCAAAACCTGTGGGAGCGGGCAAGCCCGCTCCCACAGGAGTGGGTTGACCCATTACTTGTCTGCGCCTGTCACACGCACGGCAGTTTCAATTGCCCTGACGCTGATCGCCGCAAAAATCGCCGTCAGCAGCACGCCATTGAAGCCCAACAATATTGCCAATAGCCGCGACAACGGCAGTTTCGGCACCAATTCGCCATAGCCGATGGTCAAGCCTGTCACGAAACCGAAATAGATGCCGTCGAACGGATCCCAGCCTTCCAGGTAGCTGATGATCAGGCCGAATATAACGATGACCACCAGCATGGTGGACAGAATCGGCCAGACGATTCGAAGGGAGTAGCCGACGGCTTTGTAGAACTCTCGACGGATGTGCGACGTGTGGATGAGTTTCATATGCTGGGTTTCCTGGCGGCGGCAGGCGGATTGGCATCCGAACAGCTTGGCACAAGAATCGCCAACCGGAAGCCGGACCAACGGAACGTGGCAGGCGCGTAACAGCGATTAAGCTGCAATGACCCGGCACTGGAAAATCCCCATGTCCAAGCACTTGCTCGCGCCTCTCCTGTTCGCCGTGGCCGTGGCCATCAGCGGTTCGTCCTGCCACGACAGCCGTCAGGACGATCAGGCGCGGCCGTCCGCCAACGGAGGCAGCGGCAGGATTATCCCGCCGCAACAACGCATGCCCTCGACCATGCCACGGCCGAGGATGTAGCGCTTAGTTCGCTTCGCTTTCGCGGATCAGTTTCTTGTTGATCTTGCCGACGCTGGTCTTGGGGATTTCGGCGACGAACTTGAACTGCTTGGGGATTGCCCATTTGTTGATACGGCCGCCGTCGACGAAAGCTTGCAAGTGAGTTTCCAGCATCTTGCGATCCAGGTATTGCCCCGGCTCGCTGACGACCATGGCCATGGGGCGCTCGCCCCATTGTTCATCGACGATACCCACCACCGCGACCGACATCACCGCCGGGTGTTCGCTGATCAGGCTTTCCAGTTCCAGGGAGCTGATCCACTCGCCGCCGGTCTTGATCACGTCCTTGATACGGTCCTTGATTTCCACGCAGCCGAGCGTGTCGATGGAGGCCATGTCGCCGGTGTGCAGCCAGCCGTTTTCCCAAAGCTCAGCGCCTTTTGCCGGCTCCTTCAGATAGCCTTGGGTCAGCCACGGTGCCCGGACCACGATTTCACCCAGGGATTCGCCGTCGTGGGCGACGTCGTTGCCGTTGGCATCGATGATTTTCAAGTCGACCATCGGCACCGTCGTGCCGGTCTTGATGCGGATCGGCAACTGCGCTTCGCGTGACAGCGCGAGGTCTTCATCACGCAGGTAAGTCAGGCACAGCAACGGGCAGGTTTCCGACATGCCGTACCCGGCGTGCACGTGCATGCCTTTGGCGCAGGCTTCGCTGGCGATGCCGAGGGTCAGGGCACTGCCACCGAGGAGCATTTTCCAGCCGTTGAAACGGGTCGCCTTGCCTTCCTCGCAGTTGAGGATCATCTGCAAAATGGTCGGCACGCAGTGGGAGAACGTGACCTTCTCTTCGCGGTACAAGCGCACCAGGCTGTTGGGTTCGTAGCGGCCGGGGTAAACCTGTTTGATGCCCATCAGCGTTGCGACATACGGCACGCCCCACGCATGCACGTGGAACATCGGCGTGATCGGCATGTATACGTCGTCGGAGCGCAGCAGCGGCTGGCCTTGGTACACGCCCAGGGTGCCGACGGCATTCAGGGTATGCAGGACCAATTGGCGATGGGTGAAGTACACGCCTTTCGGGTCGCCGGTGGTGCCGGTGGTGTAGAACAGGGTCGCCACCGAGTTCTCGTCGAAGTCGGGGAAGTCGTATTGGTCGGATGCCTCGGACAGCAGGTGCTCGTATTCGCCCAAAACAGGCAACGAGGTGGCAGTCGCTTCGTCATCGGTGAGTTGCAGGTAGCCTCTTACGGTTTGCAGTCGACCGTGGATTTGTTCGACCAGCGGCAAGAAATCATCATGCACCAGCACCAGGTCATCCTCGGCGTGGTTCATGGTGAACAGCACCTGCTCCGGTGACAGGCGAATGTTCACCGTGTGCAGCACCGCGCCGATCATCGGCACGGCGAAGAAGCACTCCAGATAGCGGTGGCTGTCCCAATCGAGCAGCGCCACGGTGTCGCCCGCCTTGACCCCGGCCGCCGTCAACGCATTGGCCAGGCGGCGGATACGCTCGTTGAGCGTCAGGTAGGTGTAGCGCAGTTTGTCGGCGTAGACGATCTCCCGGCCCGGTTCATAGCGCACGCCGGACAGCAGCAATTGCTTGATCAGCAAGGGGTAGGCGTAAGCGCCTTCGGCGGGTGGAATTATTTTTGTCGCCATCATGTCGGGGTTCCTTGTCCTTTCAGAACTGCTCGGCTTGCATCGCAAACAGGCATTCGCTGCCGGCCTTGGCCGATGCGCTCAGCGAGTGGATACGCGGCAGCACGCGGGCAAAGTAGAAGCGCGCGGTGGCCAGTTTGCTGACGTAGAAGTCGTCAGTGGAATGGGTGCTCATGGCCGCCTTGGCCATCCGCGCCCACATATAGGCGTACGCGGTGTAGCCGAACACGTGCAGGTACTCGACCGAGGCCGCGCCGATTTCATTCGGGTTGCTTTGCGCCCGGTCCAGCAGCCATGCGGTGAGTTCATCGAGGGTGTCGACGGCGGCGTTCAGTGGCTGGGTGAACTCCTTGAGATCGGCGCAGGCGTTGGCAGTGAAGTTGCGGATTTCCGAGGCGAACAACCGGTACAGCGCCCCGCCGCTGCCGACGATCTTGCGCCCGGCGAGGTCAAGGGACTGGATGCCGTTGGTGCCTTCGTAGATCTGGGTGATGCGCACGTCACGCACCAGTTGCTCCTGGCCCCACTCGCGGATGTAGCCGTGGCCGCCGAACACCATTTGGCCGTGCAAGGTGGTTTCCAGGCCCATGTCGGTGAGGAATGCCTTGGCCACCGGCGTCAGCAGGGCCACCAGTTCCTGGGCGCGGTTACGGGTGGCTTCATCTGCGCTGTATTTGGCGGTGTCCAGTTGCAGGGCCACGTAGCTGGAGAATGCGCGACCGCCTTCGTTCAGCGCTTTCATGGTCAGCAGCATGCGGCGCACATCGGGGTGGACGATGATCGGGTCGGCGGATTTTTCCTTGAATTGCGCCCCGGTCGGTGCACGACTTTGCAGGCGATCACGGGCGTATGTGACGGCGTTCTGGTAGGAACGCTCGCCCTGCGCCAGGCCTTGAATGCCCACGCCCAGGCGCTCGTAATTCATCATGGTGAACATCGCTGCCAGGCCTTTGTTCGGTGCGTCGACAATCCAGCCTGTCGCGCCATCGAAGTTCATCACGCACGTGGCGGAAGCCTTGATGCCCATCTTGTGTTCGATGGAACCACAGGACAGCGCGTTGCGTTCGCCCAATGACCCGTCGTCGTTGACCAGCACCTTGGGCACCAGGAACAGCGAGATGCCTTTCGGTCCTGCCGGCGCATCGGGCAGGCGTGCAAGCACCAAATGGATGATGTTCTCGGTCAGGTCGTGGTCGCCGCCGGTGATGAAAATCTTGCTGCCGCTGACCTTGTAGCTGCCGTCAGCCTGCGGCTCGGCGCGGGTGCGGATCAGCCCCAGATCCGTGCCGGCATGGGCTTCGGTCAGACACATCGAACCGGTCCAGGTGCCGGCGTACATGTTCGGCAGGTATTTGGTTTTCAGCGCTTCGCTGGCGTGGGCGTTGATCGACAGGCAGGCACCGGCCGTGAGCATCGGGTACAGACCGAACGACAGGCTGGCTGAGTTGACCATCTCTTCGACCTGCGCCGAAATCGCCTTGGGCATGCCCATGCCGCCGAACTGCGGATCACCGCCGACGCCGACCCAACCACCCTCGGCAAACGCCTGATAGGCCTCGGCGAATCCGTCCGCTGCGCCGACTGCGCCGTTGTTCCAGGTGCAGCCCTGTTCGTCGCTGGCGCGGTTCAACGGCGCCACCACTTCACCACTGATCTTGCCGGCCTCTTCGAGGATCGCGGCAGCGGTTTGTTCATCGATCACGTCGGCCAGGCCAGGCAACTTGGCCCACAGCCGGGATACCTGGAAAACCTCGTTGAGTACGAAGCGCATGTCGCGCAGGGGAGCTTTGTATTCAGACATTGTTGGCTTACTCGGAAGTGGTCAGGGCATTGGGCATGCCGGGACGTTCAGTGGTTTCGGTGGTTTCGGCCGGCATGACAGGCGCGGTTTGCGGCACCCGTTCGCGCAGCAGGAAGTACGACAGGGCCGGGATCAGGATCAGCGCGCCGAGCATGTTCCACAGGAACATGAAGGTCAGCAGGATGCCCATGTCGGCCTGGAACTTGATCGGTGACCAGACCCAGCACACCACGCCCGCCGCGAGGGTGATGCCCACCAGCCCGACCACACGGCCGGTGAAGGACACCGCATTGCGATAGGCTTGGGACAGCGGCAAGCCCTGGCGCTGGAAGTGCAATTGCACGCTGAGCAGGTACAAGGCGTAGTCGACGCCGATGCCCACGCCAAGGGCGATCACCGGCAGGGTCGCGACCTTGACGCCGATGCCCATGGCGACCATCAGCGCTTCACAGAGGATCGAGGTCAGCACCAGCGGCAACAGCGCCACCAGCGTGGCGCGCCAGCTGCGGAAGGTGATCAGGCAGAACAGCGTCACCGCCGCGTAGACGTACAGCAGCATGGTGCGATTGGCTTCGCGTACGACGATGTTGGTCGCCGCTTCGATGCCGGCGCTGCCGGCCGCCAGCAGGAACTGCCGATCTTCTGTGCTGTTTTCCTTGGCGAACTTGTCGGCAATCGCCACCACCGCGTCCAGGGTTTCTGCCTTGTGATCCTTGAGGAAGGTGATCACCGGCATCAGCGAGCAGTTGTTGTTGAACAGCTCCGGCGAGTTGACCGAGGCCTGCTGCGCGGCGTAGTTGAGCACGTCCTGGTTGCGCTGGATGCTGTTGAGCTTGGGGTTGCCTTCATAGGTGCCGGCGGTGATCTGCCGCACGGCGTTGACCAGCGACGTCGTCGCCTGCACGCCCGGGTACTGTTGCAGCTCCCAGGCCAGGCGATCGGCGAGCACCAGGGTCTTGTAGTTCAGGCAGCCTTCCGGCGCGGTCTTGATCATCACCGCGAACAGGTCGCTGGACAGCGCGTAATGCTGGGTGATGTAGGCGTTGTCGCGGTTGTAGCGCGAGTCGGCACGCAACTCCGGCGCACCGCTTTCGAGGTCACCGATCTTCAGGTTGAGGCTGACCATGAAGCCGCCAATGCCCATCAGCACCGCGACCAGAACCGCACCGGTCGCCCACTTGGCCGTGGTGAAGCGGTCGAGCAGGTCCCACAGTTTGCCGAACCCTTTGTGGTGTTCGGCGCGGTTGTCGATTTTCAGGGCGCGCTCGGCCGCCTTGGCGCCAACGCCAACATAGGACAGCGCCACCGGCATCAGCAACAGCGAGGTGAAGATCAGCACCGCGACACCGATGCTGGCGGTGATCGCCAGGTCCTGGATCACCGGAATGTCGATCAGCATCAGCACCGCAAAACCCACCGCGTCAGCCAGCAACGCGGTGACACCGGCGATGAACAGGCGGCGGAAGGTGTAGCGCGCGGCGATCAGTTTGTGGGTGCCACGGGCGATGTCCTGCATGATGCCGTTCATCTTCTGCGCGGCGTGGGACACGCCGATGGCGAAGATCAGGAACGGCACCAGCACCGAGTACGGATCGATGGCATAACCGAGCCAGGCGACGATTCCCAGTTGCCAGACCACCGCGATCAGCGAGCAGCCGACCACCAGCAAGGTGCTGCGCACGCAACGGGTGTAGGCGTAGATGATCGCCAGCGAGGTGATCACGGCCAGGCCGAAGAACATCATCACCTGGATCAGGCCGTCGATCAGGTCGCCCATCAATTTGGCGAAGCCGATCACCCGCACCTTGTACTGGCCCTTGCCCTCCTCCCCGGATTTACGCGCGACGCTGTCGCCGGCGAATTCGATCTTGTCGCGCAACTGCTCTTCGAGCATCTGCGAGAACGCGTGGTAGTTGATCGGTTGGCCACCCGCGGCGGCTTTGTCCAACAGCGGTACGATCAACATGCTCGACTTGAAGTCGCTGGCGACCAGGCTGCCGACGATGCCGGCGCGGGAGATGTTCTGGCGCAACTGCTCGATTTGCTCCGGCTGGCCGGAATAGGTATCGGGCATCACCGGGCCACCCTGGAAGCCGTCCTCGGTGACTTCAGTCCAGCGTACCGCCGGGCTCCACAGCGATTTCATCCACGCGCGGTCGACGCCTTCGGTGAGGAACAACTGGTCGTTGACCTGCTTGAGCACGTCGAGGTACGCGGGGTCGAAAATATCGCCTTGGGTGTTCTCGACCACCACCCGCACCGAGTTGCCCAGGCCGCGCAATGACTGGCGGTTTTCCAGGAAGTTCTGGATGTACGGCTGGCTCTGCGGAATCATTTTTTCGAAGCTGGGGCGCAGTTCAAGGCGGGTCACGGCCATGAAGCCCAGCACCACGGTGGCCAGCGCCATCAGCAGCATGAACAGCGGGCGGTAGTTGAATACCAGCCGTTCGAGGAGGTTGCCGGAGTGTCGATCGAAATCCCGCAGCTCGCGGATGACCGGCATGGCGTCTTGTTTGATATTGCCCATGTCTGGGTTCTCGCTCTTAGGGTTCGAGGGCTAGCGTCTGGGCGCCACGGCTGCCCGCGACCACCAACGCGCCAGTGGCGGACTGGGTAGCACCGGCGACCGGAGTCGGCACCGGTTGGCGCAGCAGGCGCAATTGCGCGCCCGTGCCCTGGCTGACCAGCATCTGCCCGCCCTGGGTGAACAGGCGGTAATTGCCACGGGCATCGATCAGCCCAGCGGTAATGCTCACGCGCAGGCCGCTGTCGAGCGCGCTCCAGTTGTGGCCGCCATCGGTGCTGCGCAGGACGTTGCCGCGCAAGCCATAGACGAGCACTTCGCCCGGCTTGCCGAGCACACCGAAGAAGCTGCCTTGATAAGGCGTTGGCACAGCAGCGAAGCGTTGGCCGTTGTCATCCCATTTGAGCAACAGGCCTTGTTCGCCCGCGATGTACAACGCGTCGCCAGTCGAAGCGATGGCGTTGAGGTGGAAACCTTGCGGGTTGTCGGTGCGATCCTGATAGGGCGTCCAGCTCTGGCCAGCGTCTTCGGTGCGCAGGATCAGGTTGAATACGCCGACCACATAACCGACTTTGTCATTGGCAAACCAGACATCGAGCAGCGGTTTGTCCGCGCCTTGCTCGACCAGTCGCTCGCCCTCGGCCACCAGCAATGGCCACTGCTCGTTGGCCGGTTCGGCACTGGCCAGTGCCGTGTAGTGCTTGACCAGGATGTCGCCGATCTGGCGGCCGTCGAGCTGCTTGTGCCAGGTCGCGCCGGCGTCGCTGCTGTGCAGCACCACGCCGTCATTGCCCACCGCCCAGCCTTGGGTGGTGGTCGGAAAATTCACCGCCGTGAGATCGGCACTGACGGGCACGGCGGCCTGCTGCCAATGCTGGCCGGCATCGTCGGAAAACAGAATATGGCCGCGCTGGCCGACGGCAATCACGCGCTCACCGGCGCGGGCCATGCCGGACAACGGGCTGTTGATGGCCAAGGCGCTGACCCTGGCGGGCAGGTCCAGCACGTCGACATAATCGGTGGCGTGGGTGACGCCCTGTAATACGCCGAGCACTATGCCCAACGCCAGCTGCAAGCAGTTTTTATACGAACACATACCGCGTCCTCTTCGGAAAGCCGCGTCGGGACACACAGGCGTGTGCCCGACGTTCATGC
Source organism: Pseudomonas sp. Sample_22 (assembly GCF_004307635.1). Lineage (NCBI taxonomy): Bacteria > Pseudomonadati > Pseudomonadota > Gammaproteobacteria > Pseudomonadales > Pseudomonadaceae > Pseudomonas > Pseudomonas sp. Sample_22. The sequence continues at coordinate 86,456 of NZ_RCNY01000065.1, read as the reverse complement.
TGTTGTGGGAGCGAGCCTGCTCGCTCCCACAGGCTTAGCGAATGCCGGCGCCGGCCAGGGATTCCGACGACCACTGCGCCTTGGAGAGCGGCTCGATGTACTTGATGCCGCCGTACGGGCCGACGACGCCGTTGATGTTGTAGGAACCGCCCACCAGGTCGTAGATCATGAACGGCGTGGAGTCCGGCACCTGCTTGTCGTAGCTCTGGCTGAGGAAGGCGAAGGAGCCGCGATAGAGTTGACCACGGGCGTCGTACTGGTCAGAGGCCAGAGCGCTCCAGCTGTCTTCGTCGAGGTAGAAGCGGCGCTTGGCGTAGATGTGCCGGGCACCGGCCTTGAGCGTGCCTTCGACCACCCATACACGGTGTTTTTCCCAGCGCACGAAGTCCGGCGCGAGGTGGTTGGCGGTGGTCAGCGACTTCGGATCCTGGGCGTAGGTCAGCTTGTAGGTGTTGTAGGGCACGATCATTTCCTGCTTGCCCACCAGCTTCCAGTCGTAGCGATCCAGCGCCCCGTTGAACACGAACACGTCATCGTAGGTGCCCGCACCGGCGGTGCCCGGGTTCGGTGTGTCGTAAGCCAGGTTCGGCGCCAGTTTCACCCGACGCTGACCCGGCAGGTATTGCCAGGCGCGGCGTGGTTGTTGCAGCGGGTTGGCGGCGTCCTTGAGCATCACCGCTTCGCCTGCTCGGCGCGCGGGGCCGGTGTACGACAGTTTCATCTGGTAGTACACGTCGGCGCTGCTGATCGGCTGCGAGAGGTTTTCGTAGATCGGGTAGGAAATGAACGCCTGCCCGGTGGTCGCCAGGCTCGGCACGCCAGCAGAGTCGACGTTCCAGGAGTCGTACTTGGAGTTGATGCTCACGCCCTGATAACGCAACAGGAAGTTCCACATCGCTTCGTTGCCCGACTGAGGGATCGGGAACGGTACGCCCGGCAGCACGTTGTCGATGGCCAGGCCGTTTTCCAGGGACTTGGCACCGCTGGCGTTCTTCACGCCGTTGTCCAGAATGGCCTGTGGCAGCGAGACGGTACGGTGAGTCGGGAACACATCGACACGGAACGTCGGGAAGCGCTTGGCCAGTTCAACGGTGGTGGCGCTGAGCAGGTTCTTGTACTGATCGACGTTCTTGCCGTCGATCACCAGCAGCGGTTTTTCGCTGGCAAACGGGTCCGGGCGCATGCTGTCACCGGATTTGAAACTGGCCGGTGGCGTGGTCAGGCCACCGTTGTAGGCCGGAATGGAACCATCAGCGTTCCCGGCCTTTTCAGCGCCGACCAGCGTCAGGCTGCTGCCCAGCTTGGCGGCTTCCTGGGTTGAAACAGCGGCCTGTGCCTGAGCGGCCAGGACCATGGCCAGCGAAACGGCCAACACGGTTTGTGCGAATTTCATCTTGTTATTCTCCTGCTTGCATTGAGCAAATCAGTGGTGAATCAAAAAGTGGTTTTCATCGTCAGGTAAACGGCGCCACGGTCCTCAGTCGTTGCGCCACCTCCGGAGAAGGCCGAGTAGCCACCGGCGTAACAGGCGTAGTTTTCGTTGCCGCTGAAGGCGTTCGGCGTAGAGCCGTCGCCACCGGTCGGGCCGGTGCTTACGCCGCTGACATTGCACTTGTCGGTTTTGCCGAAGGAGTCCACGTACTTCAGGTCGACAAAGTATTTGTTGTACACAACGGCACCGAGGCCGATGGCGTAGTTGCCGGTGTCTTTGGCACCGCCACCGGAGACCGGTGACACGCCATCGAGGCCGACGTTGACAGACATCGGCGCGTTGAGGTCAATACCGGGGAACACCTGGTACCAGGTCGGGGTGAAGTTGACCGCGATGCCCCAGTTGTCCCGGGTCGGTGCGTCGATGCCGCGATAGCTGTCCTTGCCTTTGTAGAGCGCCTCGTTCTTGCTATCGAGCTTGAGCAGGTTGCTGTAATACAACTCGCCGAGCAGGGTTGCCGAATCGAACAGCGGCGTATCGGCAATGGTCATCAGGCCATTGATCGTCCAATGCAGGGTGTCGCCGGTGGCAGCCATGCTGTCGCCCTTTTCCGGCGTGTCATAAATCACACCCGTGGCAGCAGTTCGCGCCGGCAGCAAGCCAAGACCCTGGCCCAGGCCCAACGGGCTGTTGGTGCTGACGATCGCCGGGATACTGGCCAGCGGCATGTTGTGGCGAATGTTCAGGTCCGACCCCACACTCACACCGCCGACATCCTTGGACAGGCTCAGGCCGACGATCTTGATGTTGTCGGCGTAGGCCATCTGATAGGTGGCGGTGTTCAGCGAGTTGAGGGTGTTGATCACCGCAGGCACTTGCCCGGCCGGGCGGGTGCCGTTGGGGTTGGCCGAGGTCAGGCCACGGGCGTCCAGCCAGGCTTGCGGCAGGATCTCCGAAGTTTCGCGGTAGTAAACGCCGAGGGTGCCGTCCAGCCAGGCTGGCGACCACTTGGCCATGACGCCCCAGTCACCGCGCTTGTCCGGCGTCAGGTCATGACCGCGACGGACGTTGGTCAAACCGTTGCACGGCGCCAGGCCACAACCAAGCGGGCTGCCCGGAACCACAGCGTTGGTGTTGCCGAGCAGGAACGATTGCGCACCGAAACCGACCAGGTCGGAACCGCCGTAGTAAGTGCCCGCTTCCGGCAGGCGCGCCTCATCCCAATCGAGGAAGTACTGCGCGCCGACGGTCAACTCCGGGTTGACGGTGAACGACATCGACAGCTGGTTGCGCGGGACGAACAGTTCCTTGGCTTCGGTGCCCGGCGATGCGGCGAGTTTGGCCAGGTCGAGGCCCGACTGGCCGTAACTGACCGAGTGCACCGGGTTGAGAATGGTCTCGCCCCAGAACACGTTGTGCTGGCCAGCCTTGACGCTGAGTATCGACTCCTCGCCCACTTCGGTGCTGTAAAACACGAAGGCATCGAGGATTTCGCCGGACGGGCCGGTGTAGTAGCGCTGGGCGTAGTTGCTCAGGTGCGGGCTGCCGGTGCCGACGTCGTCCCGGGTGACACCCGCCAGGCGCGGGTCGTTGGCGATCAGGCCCGAGGTCGAACCGTTGCCGTTGACGAACGGGTTGGAATTGGAACCGGTGTTTTCGTACGCCTTGTCGTACCAGCTGGCAGCACTGACGCGAAAGCCCATGTGGTTCTGGTAGACCACGTCCATCTCGGTCAACAGGTCGACGCGGTTGGTGATGTTGGTGCCGGCCTTGCGAAAGTTGTAATCGCCGTCGTTGTTGTTTGGCGTAGCCAACATGCGTTTGTCGGCACTTTCGGTGCGCACGCCATAGTTGTACTTGACGGTGTTATCCAGGCGAACGGTCCAGTCCGGGTTACCTGTCTCGATCTCGGCCGCATGGGCCATCGGCACCGTTGCCGCGAGAATGGCCGAGGCCAGCAATGTGTAGCGTGATGCGGTGAACCCGTGACTCTTGTTGTTGTGCATTGCGTTGTCTCCGCCTTTTTGTATTTGTTTTAAGCGCAGCCGCCCTCGCGCATTCCTCTTCGGGTCTGCGTTTTCAGGAGTGAGGGCAAATGCCGACTGGCGTGATGCCTGCCGGTTCCTGTATTAGCGGTCCTGTTTTATTGGTCCAATCGCAGGATCAGTGCCTCGGCTTGCGCCCAGTGGCCAAATCCTGCGGCCGGATTGAGATGGCCGACATCGCCCAGATCGAGCAATTCGGCGCCCCAGTTTTCAGCCATGCGGGTCACGGCGGAAAAACTGGCCAGGTGATCGTTGGTGCTGCCGGCCACGATGCTGCGGAATGGCAGCGGGCCTTGTGGCAGAGGATTCCAGCCTTGATTGCTGAGTGTTTCCGAAGAGGGATAGTTGGCCGGCCAGACTGCATCGAGGTCCGGTGGCGCGGCCAGCAATGCGCCCTTGATTGGACGGCTGTACTGCGCCGCCCAATGCGCGACCATCAGCACGCCGGCACTGTGGGCTACCAGAATCACCGGGCCGTCGATCTGCTCCAGTTCGTGCTGGATCGCCCGCACGCGAGCACCGCAGTCGAGCTTGTCGGTCTCCAGCGGCGGGACGCTGCGTACCTTGGCTAGCTTGGCTTGCAGCAACGTTTGCCAATGCTCGGCAACGTGCTCGCGCAGGCCCGGTACGATCAGAACGGTGGCGGCAGTTTGCAATTTGTCCACGGTCAACACCTTCGCTTTCTCGATATCTCGACTGGCTGTTTTCGCCAGAGGCTTTTTGTAGGGTCGACATTAAAGAGCGCCCACTCGAGGCGCTTTACATTGGACGTCAGGCACTTTTCTTTTGATGACAAATTGTCCGACACTTTATCGCCTCGACCGCTGGTCGAATAACCCCACAGGTTGGCGCAGGGTCACTGTAATCAACGGATGAGCCTGGATTGCTCGCGCAAGCAGCGCTGATTCAACGCCCGCCAGCGTGATGTCCATCGCCAACAAGACAACTGTTCAACGGTCGATGCGCTGGATATAGTCGCCACGCCCGCCCATCAGAAAAAGAAGCCATCGGCCCAGGGAAGACCTACGCATGCCCAAGCTTGTTCGCGCTGCTGTACTGACCAACTACCTGGAGGTCACCCAGTACCTGGGATTCAACCCGCGCGATGTGTTGGCCGCCGTCGGCCTGAGCAGGGCGCAATTGCAAGCCCCCGAGCACCGCATTGCGATCGACGCCGCCGTACGCTTGCTGGAAGACTCGGCCGCCGCCAGTGGTTGCCAGACGTTCGGTTTGAGCATGGCCGAGTCGCGCCAGCTTTCGGACTTCGGCGTGGTCAGCCTGTTGCTCAGCCATCAGCGCACGTTGCGCGATGCCTTGCAGGTGGTGGTGCATTACCGGCACCTGATGAACGATTCGCTGGCGATCTTCATTGAAGAGGCCGGCAAGATGGTGATCATCCGCGAAGAAGTCGTCACCGAAACGCCGATGCCCAGCCGCCAGGCCACCGAGCTGGCCATCGGTGTGATGTTCCGCTTGTGCGCGGCGCTGCTCGGTTCGCACTGGCACCCGTACAGCGTCAACTTCATGCACAAGGCACCGGACAACCTGCAACTGCATCGCCGGCTGTTCGGCTGCACCCTGGAATTCGGCAGTGAGTTCAACGGCATCGTCTGCTCAGATGCCAGCCTCGACATGACCAACCCCAACGCCGACCCGGCCATGGCCCGCTACGCCCAAAGTTATCTCGATTCTTTGCAAAGCCACGATGGCACCTCGATGCTGTTCGAAGTGCGCAAAGCCATTTACCTGCTGCTGCCCATGGGCCGCGCGACCATCGAGCAAGTCGCGCAGAGCCAGGGCATGAACGTGCGCACCCTGCAACGTCGCCTCAAGGACGACGGCTGTGCGTTCAACGACGTGATCAACGATGTGCGCCGCGATCTGGTGCTGCGTTATCTGGACAACCCGAACTACTCGCTGAGCCGTATTGCCGACATGCTCGGCTATTCGATGGCAAGTTCGTTCACGCGGTGGTTCATCAGCCAGTTCGGCATGCCGCCGGCGACGTGGCGGGCGCAGAAACAGAAACCGTCCTGACAGCAGGCAAAAAAAACGGCGACCGCTGGCACGGTCGCCGCAAAGAGCGAAATCAGCATTCATTTCTCTGTGGCTGTCCGAAAACTCGATAAACAACCCTCTCCCTGTAGGAGCAAGGCTTGCCCGCGATGAGGCCGGCACATCCGGCATCAATGGCGCCTGACCCGGCGCTATCGCGGGCAAGCCTTGCTCCTACGGGTTTCGTGGCTGGTTGCATCGAGCGCTCTGTGTGAATCCTAGAAACCCCAGCGCAGCAGCAACAACACCAGCACGACGAGGAATACTGTCTCCCCCACCATCAGCAAAATCGGCTTGATCCCGACCGCTGCCAGCTCCTTCAAGCGGGTCTTCATGCCCAGGGCACTGATGGAAACCCCCAGGCACCAGCGTGACAGTTCATTGACCGAGCCCTGCACCGCCGGCGCCACCCAGCCGGTGCTGTTGATGCAGGCCAGGATCAGGAAACCGACGGCAAACCACGGCAGCAATGGCGGGCGCTTGCCGGTCGGGTCGGCGCCCTGCATGCGGGTGATCATCGCGGCGGTGACGATCACCGGCAGCAGCATCGCCACGCGCATCAGTTTGACCACCGTGGCCGTGTCACCGGTTTCGGTGGACATGCTGTAACCGGCGCCGACCACTTGCGCGACATCGTGAATGGTCGCGCCGAGGAATACACCTGCCACCTGCGGCGACAACTCCAGCCAGTTGGCAATCATCGGGTAGACAATCATTGCCAGGGTCGACAACGCCGAGACACCAATCACCGTGAATAACGTAGCGCGCTCTTTTTGCGGATGGTTGGGTAGCGCCGCCGCCAGCGCCAACGCCGCCGAAGCACCACAGATCGCCGTCGCCCCACCGGTCAGCATGCCGAACAGGCGCTGGAAGCCCAACGCCTTGGCCGCGATCACTGACACACCAATGGTCACCACCACCAGAATCACCACCAGCGCAATCGGCTTCCAGCCCAGCGCCGCCATTTGCTCCAGGGTGATGCGCATGCCCAGCAGTGCGACCCCGATGCGCAGCACTGTGCGGGCGGTGAACTCGACACCGGCCTTGCACGGGCCGTCATCGGCCAGAAAATTCAGGGCCATGCCCAGCAGCAAGGCAAACAGCATGACCGGCGCACCGTAATGCTCGGACAGGAACGACGCGGCGGCCGCCACGATCAGGCTGACGATAAGCCCCGGCGCCAGTTCGCGCGTGCGACTGTGGATACGGGTGAGAGCGATGGCGCTCATGGCGCGGACTCCTCGCAAGTGATGACGATAAACGCCTGGTCGTCGATGATCTCGACCGGGTAGTGGGTGACTTTGACCAGCGTGGAATTGAGCATGTAGCCGCTGCGCAGATCGAATCGCAGGCCATGGGCGCAACACTGAATCACGCAGCCCTCAAGCCGCCCGCCGCACAACGAGGCGCCCTGATGCGGACAGCTGTCGTCGATGGCAAACAACTGCCCGTCGACGTTGAACAACGCCAGGCTTTTGTCTTCGAATTCGAACAGCGCACGGCCACCGGCCTGCGGGTGTTTGCCAGCAGGTACGGGAATGCGCCGGGTCATGCCGGCTGCCGCTCGCGCTCACTGTGCTTGAGGGCTTCGTTCATCGCCCCGAGCAGCGCCTGGGCCGGTTGTGCACCGATGACGGTCACGCGCTGGTCGAACTGGAAACTCGGCACACCACTGGTCGCCTCCGGTGGCGCTGCAAACGGTGTGGCGTCTCCTTTCAGACAGTCGACCAGGGTGTCCGAGTCAAGGCCGCAAGAGCGGGCAATGGCGAGCAGGGTCTCGCGATCACCGAGGTTTTCGCGTCTCTGGAAATAGCCGGCGAACAGGCGTTCGAGCAACATTTCACGCTGAGCCGCATTGCCCAGCGCCGTGGCACGCTGGAACAAGCGATGGGCGTCGGCAGTGTTGGGCATCGTTTCGATGCGGCTCAGATCAATCGCCAGTCCAACCGCCCTGGCAGCCTCTTGAACCTGGGCCTGGCGCATGGTCATGGCATCGGCGTTACCCAGACGCTTGCGGTAGAAATCGGCGAACGGCTCGCCCTCCACCGGCAACTGCGGCAGCAACTGCACACCGTGCCACGCCGTGGTGACCTGCACATCCGGATGGCGACTGCGGAACTGCACCAGCGCATGCTCCAGTTGGCGTTTACCGATCAGGCACCAGGGGCAGATGAAATCGAAAAACACATCAATACGTAAACGACGACTCACAACTTCACCTCTATCCCGGCTTCACGAACGGGGTCAGGCACGCTCTGACCCTGAAGGCGGGCAATATCTTTGTGGTAATGACACTTGGCATAAAAGAACACCGCTGCTGCCGCGAGGCTGACCAGCGGCACCAGTTGAAACGCGGCGTGCAAACCGATGAGATCGGACACCCGGCCGGTGATGAACGGCCCCGGCGCCAGGCCCAGCATGTTGTTGGCCAGGGTCAGCGTGGCGAACGCCGTGCCGTGGACCGAGTAATGCGTCAGGTTGGCAACCATCGCGCCGCATGGGCCGGTGGTGCCGGTGGCGATCAACATGCCCAGGCAGATCAGCGCCAGTTGCAACGGCCCTGCTTGCAAGGCAAATGCTGCTGACAGCAACAGGCAACTGCCCAGGCAAAAACCGATGGCCAGGCTGACTTTGCGCTCCGGCGAGTGACGGCACAGGCGATCGCTGAGCATGCCGCACAGGATCATCCCCGCGCCGCTGCACAACACGATGATCGCCGCCATGCCGCCAGCCTTGTCGGTGGGCATGTCGTAGTAGCGATTGAGGTAGCTGGGAATCCACACCATCACCGTGCCACCGACGAACAATTGCAAGCCGCTGGCGAAGTAAGTTGCCACCACCGAACGGCTGGACCACAACGTGCGCAACGGCCGCTTGACCACCGCGACAGCCTTGGCGGCGCGTTGCGGCGCAATGCGGGCTTCCTTGACGATCAGCGGATAAAGCATCGCCAGCACCAGGCCGAACAGCGCCATGCCGGCAAACGACCAGCGCCAGCCCAGTTTGGCGGCGATGGCCCCGCCCAGCGCCATGCCCAGCACCGAGCCGAACATGCCACCGGCCATGAAGGCACTGGCCAGGGTGGCACGCATGTGTTTCGGAAACACCGAAATCACCACGGCGATGCCGACGCTGCCATAGGCTGCCTCGCCGACGCCGACCATGAAACGCGCGATGAACATCTGCTGGTAATCCTGGGCCAATGCGCAGCCAAGGGTCGCGAGACTCCAGAGCATCGCCATCAGCGCCAGGCTCTTGACCCGGCCGAAACGGTCGGCCATCAGCGACAGCGGAAACGTCAGCAGCCCGACCATCAGCGCAACGATGCCACTGAGCAGGCCGAGTTGGCCGTCGCTCAGCGCCCACTCGCTTTTCAGCAGCGGGAACACCGCGTTCAGTACCTGGCGCGACATGTAATCGGAAATCAACAGGCCAAACGTCAGGGCAAAGACGATCCAGGCATATTTACGCGCAACAACGACTCCACCGGAGTCGTCATCGTCGGCGATTGGGTGAAAGGCCATGCAGCCTCCTCAAAGCTTTGTTTTATTGTTGTTATCAAGCGTGTAGCAGTGCGTCGAGCGAGCGGTCACGGCCGCTCGCTCGCCGTGTCGGTCAGCCGCGTTGCGGCACGCCTTTCTGCCCGGCCTTGCGGTTGGGCGCCATGCCGTTGGCCAACAGGGTTTCCTCGATGCTGTCGTACTGCACACCGATGCGATAGATCTCACGGGCTTCTTTGCCCGTGGCGATTTCGCGACCCAGTTCGTGGGCAATGCGCACGGTTTGCTTGATCTGCGCCACCGAGCCGAAACGCTCGCCCTTGTGATCAATGATAGTGTCTTCGTTGCCCACGCGCGGGTGCATGCCCATGGCCATCGACATGGTGTTGAACGGCATGACGTTCTTTAGCAGCGATTCGGAGGTCAGGGTGCAACCGTCCGGCGCGCGGTGGATGAAGTTGAAGAAGTTGAACGGGTTCGGCCCGTCGAAACCACCGCCGATGCCGATCCAGGTCAGGTTCAGCGGGCCTTTGTAGACACCACGGCGCACCAGGCGCTCGAGGGTTTCCATGGCGTGCATGCCGGTCAACTGGAAGTGCGGCTGAATACCATTGGCCATCAGGCGCTTGAGGTGTTCGGCGACCCAGGCCGGACCTGCCGGCACGGTCATTTCGCTGTAGGCAGCCTGATACAGGGGGTTGGCCAGGGAAGTGCCTTCCAGGTATTCCGGATACAGCAGTTCCATGATGTTCATCTGGGTGGTGTTGATCGCCACCGTGACCTGATCCGGTTTCGGCGTCAGCTCGGCCAGCATGTGGCGGGTGTCGTCGGACAGCCACTTGGCCGCTTCACCGTCGCTTTCCGGGGCGAAGGAAATCGAGCCGCCGACCTGAATGATCATGTCCGGCACGGCGGCACGCACACCGGCGATCAGTTCGTTGAACTTCGACAGGCGCTTGGACCCTTTGCCGTCCAGTTCCCGCACGTGCAAGTGCAGGACCGTGGCGCCGGCTTCATAGCACTCGACCGCTTTGTGGATTTGCTCGTCCATGGTCAGCGGGATGTCTTCCGGGAAATCTTCGGGCATCCACTCCGGGCCGTACGGGGCCACGGTGATAACCACTTTTTCCATGTTTTCGGGGTGCAGGGAATCGTCGAAGAATTGCATGGTTTACTCCAGTTCTTATGATTGTCCCGCCCACCCGGGGTCGCGCCGGGCAGGCGTGTTTACGAGAGCGAATGCAGAGGCGGTGGATCAGTAAGTCTTGTCGCCGATGATCCCGGCGCGCTCCATCTTGCGATGGCACGGCGGGTAATCCATGACGGCGTAATGCTGGGTACTGCGGTTGTCCCAGATGGCGATGCTGTTGGGCTTCCAGCGCCAGCGCACTTGATACTCAGGGATATATGCCTGACTGATCAGGTAACGCAGCAACTCGCCCGCACCAGGGTTGGCGTCCTGGCCAAAACGCACCCGGTCAGGGGTGTGGTAATTGCTCAAGTGAGTAGTGAAGGCATTGACGAACAGCACCTTTTCGCCGGTTTCCGGATGTGTGCGCACCACCGGGTGCTCGGCGTCCGGGTACATCGCCTTCAGCGCAAGGCGCTTCTCGATCGGCATGGCCGCGCCGAAACTGGCTTCGATGCTGTGACGGGCGCGCAGGTCGGCGATCTTCACTTTCACATCATCCGGCAGATTTTCGTAAGCCAGAACCATGTTGGCCCACATGGTATCGCCGCCCACCGGCGGGCACTCCACGCAGCGCAGCACGCAACCCATCGGCGGGGCGTCGCGCCAGGTGGCATCGGTGTGCCAGGCGTTTTCGTAGCGGTCCATCGGCTGGTCGGGGTTCTTGTAGATCTGCACCAGCCCGGGATGCTCCGGATCACTGCCGGCCACCGGATGATCTTCCAGTTCACCGAAGCGCCGGGCAAAAGCCACGTGCTCGGCGCGAGTGATGTCCTGATCGCGCAGGAACACCACTCGATGCTTGAGCAGCTGGGCACGGATTTCGGCAAACAGACCGTCGTCGTGCACCGCGTCGGCCAGGTTTACGCCGGTCAACTCGGCACCGATGCTGCAGGTCAATTGTTCGACTTTCATGGCTGGCAGCTCCTTAAATGACGAAAATCGACGAGCCGGTAGTCTTGCGCGATTCAAGATCACGGTGCGCCTGCACCGCATCCTGCAAGGCGTAGTGCTGGTTGATCTCGATCTTGATCCGGCCGCTGCCGACATGGTCGAACAACTCACCGGCCAGCTCGGCCTTTTCCGCCGGGTCGCTGATGTAGTTGGCCAGGGCCGGACGGGTCAGGAACAGCGAACCTTTCATCGCCAGCATCACCGGGTCGAATGCCGGGATCGGCCCGGACGCCGTACCCACGCAGACCATCAGGCCACGGGGTTTCAACGAATCCAGCGAACCCATGAAGGTGTTCTTGCCAACGCTGTCGAACACCACGTTGACGCCCACACCGTCGGTCAGTTCGCGAACGCGAGCGGCAACATCTTCATGGCTGTAATTGATCGTATGGTCGCAACCGTGAGCCCGGGCGATTTCAGCCTTTTGCTCGGTCGAGACTGTGCCGATCACGTTCAGGCCCAACAGTTTGGCCCACTGCGAAACGATCAGGCCCACACCACCGGCAGCGGCGTGCAGCAGAATGCTGTCGCCTTCCTTGAAATCGTAGATGCGGCGCATCAGGTACGAAGACGTCAGGCCGCGCATGGTCATGGCGGCAGCGGTTTCAAAACTGATGGTTTCCGGCAACTTGATCAGCGGCGCGGCCGGAATCAGGCGCTCGGTGCTGTAGGCGCCGAGGGTGTTGAGGAAACCGGTGTAAGTGACGCGATCCCCCACCTGGACATTGGTCACCCCCTCGCCGATGGCCTGGACCACGCCGGACGCCTCAACCCCCATGCCATTGGGCATCGGGATCGGGTAAGTGCCATTGCGAAAGTAGGTGTCGGCATAGTTCAGGCCGACCGCCACATGACGCAGACGCACCTGGCCCGGACCGGGGTCGCCGACTTCAACGTCCTCATAACGCAGGACTTCAGGACCACCGGTTTCGTAAAAGCGTACGGCTTTAGCCATTTTTCTTATTCTCCAATCTGCAATATGGGCGTGTTGCATCGAATTGCGCTGATTGGACTGTAGGACCAGGCCTGTTGAGACGCTTCTCATCAGACGACAATGGCTTTTCATTTGGTGACAGGCGGGGCGGCTCCCTCCTGGGTGCCAGTGCTCGGTTCCTTGGTCTTTTCGCCAGCGGCAGGCACGGCCGGGTTGCTGAATCCGGCCTTGGCGTTTTCCGCCTTGGTCTTGTGGATATCGCAGCCCTGCAACTCGCTCACCTGGGTGCAACCGGACTTTTCCAGCTGCTGGCGGTACTTGTCGTTGATGGCATGGGCCGGGGATTGCACCAGCAGCAAAATGGCCAGTGCCGGCAGGATACGGTTGTTCATGGCAGACCCTTTCCAATCGAGATGTTCTGACACCCACAATAGCCTGTCCCGCCGCCACCTGCGCTATCATCGCCCGCCTCTGAGCCCTCAAGAGTCTTGACCCCGGATGTCCGCAACGCTGCCCCTGCCCGACGCTCAATCCCTGCCCCCGGTCCTCGCCGGCCCGCTGCTGCGGCGGCTGGAGCCCACACGACTGGTGATGTGGCTGGTGGGGTCCCGTGCGCTGGAACTGACCCTGCGTTTGCAGGGCGTTGCCGATATCCGTCTCGACGCCGGGCACTGCACGGTGATTGCGGTGGGCACGCACGCCTTCGTGCATTTGATCGATGTGTCATTGGACGCTGCCCTGCCCTTTGACCAACGTATCGAATACGACCTGCTGCTGGAAGACGGCAAAGGCATCGCCGATTGGGCGCCGCATTTGCTTTACAGCGAGGCGGATTGCCCGAACTTCGTCCTGCGCTCGCGCATCGATCAGTTGCTGCACGGTTCCTGCCGCAAGCCCCATCACCCGGCGACCGACGGCTTGCTGTGCGTCGACAACCTGTTGGCGCAAGCACACGAAGCCAAGGATCGTCCGGCGCTGCTGATGATGAGTGGCGATCAGGTGTACGCCGACGATGTCGCCGGGCCGATGCTGCGGGCGATTCATGGCCTTATCGAGCGCTTGGGTTTGTTCGGCGAGCATCTGCAAGGTGCCGTGGTCAGCGACAGCGCCGAGCTGTACGGCCACGCGGCGTGCTACTACCACCGCGCCGATTTGCTGCCGGCACTCAAGAGCAACGAAACCCTGCGCGATCGCTTTTTCGGCGGTGCGCGCAAGCCGATTTTCACCAGCAGCAGTGCCGACAATCATCTGGTGACGTTCGCCGAAGTCATGGCCATGTACCTGCTGGTCTGGTCGCCGACCCCATGGTCGCTGATCGCGCCAAAGCCGCCAAAACTGATCAAGGAACGTCGTGAACGCTATGCGCTGGAACAGGTGCGCATCGACGGTTTCAAGGCTGGTCTGGGCCGCGTTGCGCGGGCATTGGCGCACGTGCAGACGCTGATGATTTTCGACGACCACGACATCACCGATGACTGGAACCTCTCTGCGCAATGGGAAGAAACGGCCTACGGCCATCCGTTCTCCAGACGCATCATCGGTAATGCGCTGATCGCCTACATGCTGTGCCAGGGCTGGGGCAACAATCCGGACGCCTTTGTCGATGTCGTCGAGAAGGCCTGCGCATTCAGCGACACCGGGCAAGACCGCTATCTCGACAGCGACGTCCAGGACCGGTTGATCGATGAACTGTTGCGTTTCCAGCATTGGCATTACGTGCTGCCCACCACGCCAGCCATGGTCGTGCTCGACACCCGCACCCGACGCTGGCGCAGCGAGATGAACCTCAAGCAACCCTCGGGCCTGCTCGACTGGGAGGCCCTCAGCGAACTGCAACAGGAGCTGCTGGATCATCCGTCGGCGATCATCGTTTCACCGGCGCCAGTGTTCGGCGTGAAACTGATCGAGACGGTACAACGGGTGTTCAGCTGGTTCGGCTATCCGCTGCTGGTGGACGCGGAAAACTGGATGGCCCATCGCGGCGCGGCCCAGGTGATCCTGAACATTTTCCGCCACTCGCGCACACCGGGTAATTACGTGGTGCTGTCGGGCGATGTGCATTATTCCTTCGTCTACGAAGTGCTGATTCGCCATCGCAAGGCTGGGCCGCGTATCTGGCAGATCACCAGCAGCGGCATCAAGAATGAATTTCCGCCCACGTTGCTGGAATGGTTCGACCGCCTCAACCGCTGGCTGTATTCACCGCGCTCACCGCTGAACTGGCTGACCAAACGTCGGCGCATGCGCATCGTGCCGCACGTTCCGGAGCATGCTGAAGCAGGTGAACGACTGTGGAACTCCGCGGGCATCGGCCAGGTGTTTTTCAATGACAAGGGACAGCCGCAGGATATTTATCAGCACAACTCGAATGGCTCCCCGAAGACACGCATGGTGGCTCCCGAGACAGAAGATTGAAAACCGGCTGATTTCCATTTCATTTGGTGTCGCTCATGGACCTCACCCGAACCCTGATCATCGGTAACTCAGGTTCCGGCAAGAGCTGGCTAGCGCAACGGCTCGCCGAGCAATTGTGCGTGCCATGGGTCGATCTCGATCAGATTCACTGGCTATCCGACGAACACAGCATCCCCCGCCCCCGCGCCGAAGCCCTGGGCATGGCGCGCATCGTCGCCGATGATCCCTGCTGGGTGATCGAAGGGGTTTATGGCTGGATCATCAGCGAACTGCTGCACCGCGCAACAGCGCTGATCTGGTTGTGCATTGAAGATGAAGCTTGCCTCGCCAATATCCGCCAGCGCGAAGTCAACGACGACGAGCGATCGATGGCGTTGCTGGAGTGGGCCGCAAGCTATCGAACACGTGATGGGTCCAGTGGGTTTGTGGCGCATCAGCGGTTGCTGGACGGATTTGCCGGTTTCCGAATCCAGTTGACCACTCAGACTGAAATCACGGACTTCCTCAGTGCGGTTCGAAACCCGCATTGATCATTCTTTCAGCGTCTTTCTCCAAATCGGAACGGGACTACAGCTCTTACAGAAACGTCTCTTGTCAGGGCATTAGATACTCAGCGTCTATCTGAATGAGGAGCGGGTGATGCGAGTTCTCCAGTGGTTGCTGAATCGTAGGAAGAGGAACAAGAAAACTCTGGATAGTCCCGAAGTGTTCGATGAAACGACTTATCTTTTAAGCTCCAAAGCCAACGCTGAACGATTACTCAAATCGCTCGAACACTTGCGAAATCGCCCGACTCACGCCCCTGACAATCATCTCCACCTCCCGCTCATCGATGGTCAACGGTGGCAGCAGGCGGATGATTTGTCCGCGTGTGACGTTGATCAGCAAGCCGTGGTCCCGGGCGGCGATCAGGCTCAGGTCGCGGATCGGTTGTTTCAGTTCGATGCCGATCATCAGGCCCTGACCGCGGATCTGCGCGACGTTCGGATGGCCCGCCAATTCTGTGCGCAATCTTTCGAGCAAATGCTCCCCTTGAAGCCGGGCGTTCTCCAGCAGCCCTTGTTCTTCGACAATATCCAGCACGGTGCAACCGACGCGGCAGGCCAGCGGATTGCCGCCGAACGTGCTGCCGTGGCTGCCCGGGGTAAAGAGCTCTGCGGCCCTGCCACGGGCCAGACAGGCACCGATGGGCACGCCGTTGCCGAGGCCTTTGGCCAGGGTCATGACGTCCGGCACGATGCCTTCGTGCTGAAAGGCGAACCACTGTCCGGTACGACCGATCCCGGTCTGGATTTCGTCGAGCATCAGCAACCATGAACGCCGGTTGCACCGTTCGCGCAGCGCCTTGAGGTAACCGGGCGGCGCCAATTGTACGCCGCTTTCGCCCTGGATCGGCTCCATCAGGATCGCCACGATCCGCGAGCCATGCGCTTGCTGCACCTGGTCGAGCGCTTGCAGGTCGCCGAACGGCACCTTGACAAAATCACCCGGCAATTTGTTGAAGCCCAGACGCACGGCCGGGCCATCACTGGCGGACAACGTGCCGAGGGTCCGACCATGGAAAGCGTTCTCCATGACCACCACCAACGGTTGCTCGATGCCTTTGTGCCAACCATGCAACCGGGCGATTTTCAGCGCCGTCTCGTTGGCCTCGGCCCCGGAGTTGTTGAAGAACGCCCGGTCCATCCCTGCCAGCCGCGTCAATTTTTGCGCCAGCCGTTGTTGCCAGTCGATGCTGTAGAGGTTGGACGTATGCAGCAGCAATCCGGCTTGTTCACTGATGGCGGCAACGATTTTCGGGTGGGAATGGCCAACGTTGGTCACCGCCACCCCGGCCACCGCATCCAGATACTCACGACCGGCCTGATCCCACAGGCGTGTGCCCAGGCCTTTGTTGAAACTCAGGGCCAAGGGTTGGTAAGTGCTCATCAGGCAAGCGGCGGTCATGACATCAAGCTCCAGCAAGGGTCGGTGTTTTTGCAGTATGGTTAGCCACCTGAGCTGGATAAACGCCTCAAAACTTCAATCATTTAAAAGCCGAGCTTGATAATGGATTTATTCCAGGCAATGAGTGTTTACGTGAAAGTGGTGGAAACCGGCAGCATGACCGCCGCGGCTTTTCAGTGCGAAATGTCCACGACCATGGTCGGCAATCACCTCAAGGCACTGGAACAGCGTCTGGGTGTGCGCCTGATGCACCGCACCACGCGGCGTCAGCGCCTGACCGAATTCGGTGCCGCGTATTACCAGCGTTGTCTGGAAGTGTTGGGACTGGTGGCGGATTCCGAGCGGCTTGCAGAACAGGCCCTCGACGAACCGAGCGGCATCTTGCGCATCACCGCTCCCTTGACCTTCGGCACCGAGCGGCTGGCACCGGCGCTGAGTGAGTTCAGCCTGCAAAACCCGCGGGTGAAGCTTGATGTGGTGCTGACCAACCGCCGTCCGGACCTTCTGGAGAACGGCCTGGATGTGGCGTTTCGACTCGGCGCACTGGAACCCTCAAACCTGATCGCCCGCCCGCTGATCGACTACACCCTGACCATGTGCGCCTCGCCGCAATATCTGGCCCGCCGGGGCACACCGCAAACACCTGAAGACCTGCGACAGCACGATTGTCTGTCGTTTGCCTATCCGGCCGGGGATGACTGGCAGTCGGTGCAAAAGGAATGGCGTCTGGCCGGACCTGATGGCGAAGTCAGCGTGGGAGTCAGCGGGCCGATGCTGATCAACAGTTCGGCCGGCCTGCATCAGGCGGCGCTGACGGGTATGGGCATCGTGATGATGCCCGACGCGCTGGTCGAAGAAGACCTGCGGCAAGGAAACCTGCTGGCATTGATGCCGGATTACTGCCCGCCCAGCCGTCCGATGCATCTGGTTTACCCGCAGGATCGCCACCGTTTGCCGAAATTGCGCCGTTTCGTTGAATTCGCGGTACAGAAGTGGGGCAAGCATTCCTGACGCTTACCTCCCCTCCTTCACCAGCACCGGTTTTTCCTGATAACGCTCGGGAAACAGCTGCTTGAGCTGCGCCACTTTCGGCAGGTCATTGATCACGATGTAAGGATAGGTCGGGTGCTCGGTGAGAAAGTCCTGATGCTCTTCTTCGGCCGGGTAGAAACCGTTGTAGCTTTCCAGCTTGGTCACGATCGGTTTGTTGAAGGACTTGGCCGCGTCGAGCTGGGCAATGTAGGCCTGGGCGATTTTTTGCTGCTCGGCGCTTTTGGTGAAGATGGCCGAACGGTACTGAGTCCCGGTGTCCGGCCCCTGGCGGTTGAGTTCGGTCGGGTTGTGGGCGACTGAAAAGTAGATGTGCAGCAAGGTGCCGTAACTGACCTGGCTCGGGTCGTACGTCACTTCGACAGATTCCGCATGGCCGGTATTGCCGTCGCTGACGCGCTCGTACTGCGCCGTGTCGGCTGCACCACCGGCGTAACCGGAAACCGCATTCTTCACCCCTTTGACGTGTTGAAACACCCCTTGCACGCCCCAGAAACAACCGCCGGCGAACACCGCGGTTGCGCTGCGGGCCTGAGTGACTTCATCGAGCGCTGGCGGCGCAATCACCACCGCTTCTTCGGCACCACCCAAGGAGAACGCCGAGCATGGGCCGATAACGCTAACGGTGGCCAGGGCCAGCAGCGCACGACGCCAGGTGAGCAGGTTTTTCATGTAAGCAACTCCAGAATGATTCAAAGGGCAGGCAGGCAAAAATCAGACGGTTTTGGGCACGAACTTCATCGCCAGTCCGTTCATGCAATAACGCAGGCCTGTCGGTTTCGGGCCGTCATCGAAGACATGGCCCAAATGCCCGCCGCAACGTCGGCAATGCACCTCTTCGCGGACCATGCCGAAAGTGCGGTCCTGTCGAGTGGCCACAGCCTTGTCCAGTGGTGCCCAGAAGCTCGGCCAACCGGTGCGACTGTCGAACTTGGTGGCCGAGGAAAACAGCGGCAGATCGCAACCGGCGCAGGCGAACGTACCGTCACGGTGTTCGTTGTTCAGCGGGCTGCTGTAGGCGCGCTCGGTGCCCTCTTCGCGAAGGATTTCGTACTGCTCGTCGCTGAGGATCGCGTGCCATTCGCTATCAGTGTGGGTCACTTCGAACGCCTCGGCCGCGTTGACCTCGCTGATCAACGCCGAGCCTGTGGATAACTTCGGCAACAGGCCGATCGCCAGGGCCGTGACCCCGAGCCCGCTGCTCGCTACAAGAAATTGCCGTCGTGAAAACATGCTTGTCTCCCAAAACCAGGGGTGTTTCATGGAACACAGCCTAGGCTTTGGGTGATCGCCAAATCCTCACAGTAAGTTAAACAATTCGTGATAACTCGGGCGCTGGAAAACCCGCACAATGCGCTCATTGCGCCGAAGGATTGAGCTGGATGGAACAGACTAAACGCGTCCTCGTGGTCGAGGACGATACGCACATCGCCGACCTCATTTGCCTGCATCTGCGTGATGAGCAATTCGAGGTGGTCCACAGTGCCGATGGCAATGAGGGCATGCGCCTGTTGCAGCAAGGCAACTGGGATGCGTTGATCCTCGACCTGATGCTGCCCGGTGTCGATGGCCTGGAAATCTGCCGCCGCGCCCGGGCCATGGCCCGCTACACGCCAATCATCATCACCAGCGCTCGCTCCAGCGAAGTGCACCGGATCCTCGGCCTCGAACTGGGTGCCGATGATTACCTGGCCAAGCCGTTTTCCATGCTGGAACTGGTGGCGCGGGTCAAAGCCCTGTTGCGCCGGGTCGATGCGATGGCGCGCAACCTGAAGATGGACGCCGGCAGCCTGAACATCGACGGCCTGGCCATCGACCCGATCACCCGCGAAGTGGCGCTGGACGGTCGGCGGCTGGACCTCACACCCCGTGAGTTCGACTTGCTGTACTTCTTCGCCCGTCAGCCCGGCAAGGTGTTCTCGCGCATGGACCTGCTCAATGCCGTGTGGGGCTACAGCCACGAAGGCTACGAGCACACGGTCAACACCCACATCAACCGCCTGCGCGCCAAGATCGAGACTGACCCGGCGCAACCGGTGCGCATCCTCACGGTATGGGGGCGTGGCTACAAATTCGCCACCGGGGAGGAACCGCAGCCATGAGGTTGACGCTCACACAGCGCCTGTCGCTGGTGTTCGCCGTGTTGTTGCTGGTGTGCTGCGGCACGTCGGCGTGGATGCAGGTGCGCTCCAACCAGATGCATGAACAGGAAGTGGTGCAAGGCTTGTCCCGCGACCTGGCGCAACACATCGCCAATGACACGGTGCTGATGGACACCCAGGGACTGATGCCCAATGCGGTGCGCGATCTGTTCAGCAAGCTGATGCAGGTCAACCCGAGTGTCGAGGTGTACCTGCTCGATACCGAAGGCAGGATTGTTGGCAGCGCCGCGCCCGAGGGCCGGATTCGTCGGGAGAAAGTTGATCTGGCACCGATCCAGCGCCTGCTGCGGGGCGACCCGCTGCCGATTCCCGGGGACGACCCGCGCAGTGTAGAGACCCGCAAGGTATTCAGCGCCGCGCCCCTGAAGGTCGATGGCAAACCCGCCGGTTATCTCTACGTGGTCCTGCTCGGCGAAGACCACGATCGGCTGGCCGAACGCGGTGCCACCAGTGCCGCACTCAACACCGCCCTGCTGTCCATCGGTTTGGTCGCGCTGCTGTGCCTGATTGCCGGTCTCACCGCGTTTGCCCTGATCACCCGGCCGTTGCGCCGTTTGACCGAAACCGTCAGCCAGTTCGACATTGACGGCGTCCCGGTCACCCCGGCCCTGCCCGTTACCGTAGAAAAAACCGCCAGCCACGATGAAATTGCCATCCTCGACGCCACGTTCCGGCAGA
The DNA here is from genome assembly GCF_004307635.1 of Pseudomonas sp. Sample_22. Taxonomy (NCBI): domain Bacteria; kingdom Pseudomonadati; phylum Pseudomonadota; class Gammaproteobacteria; order Pseudomonadales; family Pseudomonadaceae; genus Pseudomonas; species Pseudomonas sp. Sample_22. The sequence goes on along the minus strand of NZ_RCNY01000065.1, from coordinate 66,095 downwards.
TGCAGGCACGCCTCGGCGAGCAGTGGCGCTCGCTGACCCGCCAGGATCAGGAGCGCCGTGAACTGGTGGCCAATATCTCCCATGACTTGCGCACGCCATTGGCCTCACTGCACGGCTATCTGGAAACCCTGTCGCTCAAGGACGCGACGCTGTCCCCCGCCGATCGCCGCCGTTATCTGGGCATTGCGCTGGATCAGAGCCGCAAGGTCGGTGGGCTGGCGCAATCACTGCTGGAGCTGGTGCGGCTGGAACATGGTTTTGTGCAGCCGGTGCTGGAGCGGTTTTCCCTGACCGATCTGGCCCAGGACATTTTCCAGAAGTTCGAGCTCACCGCCGAAGCGCGCGAGGTCGAATTGAAGGCCACCTTTGCCCCGAACGTCTCGGTGGCGTGCGCGGATCTCGGCTTGATCGAACGGGTGCTGACCAACCTGTTCGACAACGCTCTGCGCCATACCCCACAAGGTGGCGAAATCGAACTTGGCTTGCGCCCGCAAGGCTCGTTTATCGAAGTGACCGTCAGCGATACAGGACCGGGGATTGCCCCGCAATTGCGCGACGGGTTGTTCCTGCGCCCGTTCAATATCGGCGGCGCACGGCGTGATGGCGGGTTGGGTTTGCGAATCGTGCATCGCATCCTGCAATTGCACGGGCGCGAGATCCAGTTGATCGATGTGCCGGGACGCGGGGCGACCTTTCGGTTTTCGTTGCCGATTGATGAAGAGACAGCGACTGCGTTGGCGGTGCGTTCGATGAACCTCAATACACCGGGGCAGGCTTGAGAATTGGCTTGCCAGCGATTTTGATCGTTCCCACGCTCCGCGTGGGAATGCCTCAACGGACGCTCCGCGTTCGGCTCTGGCAGGGACGCGGAGCATCCCGGGCTGCATTCCCACGCAGAGCGTGGGAACGATCACATCGCGAGCAGGCTCGCTCCTACAGGGGATCGCGATTATCCAGCAAGGCAAAAAAACGACCAACCGCCCGTTGCTCCGTGACAACGCCGCCCCGGTCCAATAGATTAGGCGACCTGAAAAAGCCCCCGTGCTTTCTCGCCCCTATTCAAGCTGAAAAAAGTAGTGAAATTTCAATGTCCGATTCCAATACCGCTGAATCCGTAGTCACCTTGTCGTCCAAAGCGGAATACGAAAACTCCATCAATCTTTCACAACACGTGCCCCAGGCCAAAACCATCAGCGAGATGGTGCTGGACGCTTTCCAGTCCACCCGCGAAAGCGACCAGATCCGCGAGCTGCGCGCCGCGATCCGTCAGGCCCACGACAGCTTCGACGATGACAAGGCGTACGAACTGATGGGCCAGCTCAAGCAGCTCAAGGACGCCGAAGCCGCCGACATCGCCGCGCTCGAAGACCTGAGCAGCAAATTCCCGATCAGCCGCATCCTGTCCAGCTTCAAGGATGACCCGGCGTTCCAGGAAATTGTCTACGGCCTGGCGCTGAAAGTGCTGAACCAGACCCACCAGGCCATCAGCAACCCGAGCGGTGGCAAGAGCAAGGCTGCCAAGGCCAAGAAAGAAGTCGAAGTGTTCACCATCAGCAAGGACGGCATGAGTGTGACGCTGCCGCTGCGCACCCCGCGCTCGCGTTTGAGCGTCGACCGTGAAGCCCTGGAATTCCTCGGTTTCAGTTTTGTTGGCGAAGGCGATGAAGCCGAGCTGGAAAACGAGACATTCCTGGACAATGCCGGCAGCGAACAAGCGGTCAACCGCAAGAACATCATCACCGCCCTGCAACAGCAGACGGCGTTCGACGGCTATAGCATCACCGCTCAATAACCTGATACCCCATTATTTGTGGCGAGCGAGCTGGCTCGCGTCGGGCTGCGCAGCGGCCCCCGGAATTTGACGGCACTTACAGATTTTCGTGAGTGCAGCGCACTCAAGCACAAGCCAGCTCCATCGCCACAGTCACCTCAGCGACTCACTTAGCGCCCCGCCCTCGTGCGGGGCTTTTTATTGCCCGCGATTGCGGCGAATCCCCGATTACTCTTCCAGTATCAACGCCAGAACACCACTTCCCTTCCCCCTTCTGCACCACGGGTCCGTCTGCGGGAAGCGTCAACTCAGTTTCCAGCCCAAGACCTCAGCGGTGCGACTGCCGAGGTCATCATGAACACGCTCCCTCTCTACCGTCAGCTGGCCAATCATTATCTGGACGCGATCCGTAGCGGCACCCTGAAAACCGGCGAGCGCCTGCCTTCGATACGGCTGATGATGGAAAAACACGCCGTCAGCCTGTCGACCGCCGTGCAGGTGTGCCGGGAGCTTGAGGACTATGGCGTGCTGGAAGCGCGACCGCGCTCGGGCAATTACATTCGCCAGCCGGATACGCCAAAACAATCCGCGCCGATCACCCTGCTCCCGCCGCTGGATAGCGGGGTGTATGTCGGCATCCATGAGCAAGTGTCAGCGGTGCTCAAAGCCAGTCAGCGGGCGACGATCAAGGTCAATCTGGCCAGCGCCTATTGCGCACCTCAGCTCTATCCGTTGAAGACCTTGCAGGACAACATGATCAAGACTTTGCGCCAGGATCAGCACCTGCTCGACACCACCGGTTCGACCAGCGGCAACAGTACGCTGCGCAGCGTCCTTGCCCGCCGAATGCTGACCGCCAAGACCCATCTGACAGCCGAACGCATTGTCATCACCAACGGCGCCACCGAAGCGATCAACCTGGCCCTGCGTGCCGTGACCCACCCCGGTGATACCGTGGCCGTGGAATCGCCAACCTTCTACGGCTTGCTGCAAATTCTCGAAAGCCTGAACCTGCGGGTGCTCGAAGTCCCCGCTTCGCCCCATGCGGGAATTCATCTGCCGGCCCTTGAACATTTGCTGCAAGGGCCGGAGCGGATCAAGGCGCTGATCGTCATGCCCAACCTGCACAATCCGCTGGGCAGCATCATGCCCGACAGCCACAAGGCCCGACTGGTGAAACTCTGCGCCGAGCACGATACGGTGCTGATCGAGGACGACACCTACGGTGACCTGGTGGACACCGAGCAACCGCTGTCCACCCTCAAGCACTGGGACCGCAGCGACAATGTGATCTATTGCGCTTCGCTGAACAAAACCCTGGCCCCGGGCCTGCGCCTGGGCTGGATCAGTGCGGGGAAGTGGCACGACCGCGTGGAAATGCTCAAGCACACCCAGACCCGCGGCTGCGAGAAGCTGTCACAGCTGGCGGTCAGTGCGTTCATGGGCACACCTTCCTACGAGCGCTATCTGCGACGTTTGAGAAAAACCCTGACCCAACAGCGCCAGCAAATGAGCGCAGCGATCCTGCGCTACTTTCCCGAGGGTACCCGAGTGACCAATCCGCAGGGTGGCACGTTGCTGTGGGTGGAATTGCCTGTGCAGTATTCGTCCATGGCGCTTTTTCATGAAGCGCTGGACGTCGGCATCCAGATTTCACCTGGGGATATCTTTTCCAACGCCAAGCGGTTCAGGAATTTTCTGCGTATTGGCTGTGGGACGCCGTATTCGCCGCGGATCGATGAGGCACTGGGGACGTTGGGGAACCTGCTCAAACTTCAGGGCTGATCCAACCCCTGTAGGAGCACGGCTTGCCGGCGATGGCGTCAGCACATGCAACATTGCTGTGTCTGACACACCGCTATCGCGGGCAAGCCTTGCTCCTACAGGTCAGGGGTGAGCTTTAGATCGGGGTCTGGTGCAGGCTGATGATATGCGGGTCATCATTCCAGTGCGGGAAGCGCTCGGCGATCAGCGGGTCGTGGCCGGGGATGACGTGGTCTTCGCTGTCGGCCAGGCGGTCGATTTCACTGAACGCTTCAAGGCTTTGCGCCAGGTCATCGATGATCGGAAACGGGCTGCGTTGGCGAATGTTGACCCACAGATGCGCGGCATCCGACGCCAGCACAATCCAACCACGCGCAGTATTGACCCGCACCACCTGACTGCCCGGCGTGTGGCCGCCCACGGCGTGCAAGGTCACGCCGGGCATGACTTCAACCGTGCCGTTGTGCAAACGCATCCGCCCTTCGAACAGCGGTGGCAGGGCCGACATCACGTCCTCGACTTCGTAGGTTTTATTCACCGTGTGATGGGCCATTTTCGGCCCGGTGCAGAAGCGCAATTCAGCCTCCTGCAAATGCACCGTGGCTTTCGGAAACAACCCCAGATTGCCGGCATGATCCCAATGCAAATGCGTGAGGATCAGGTGCTCGACCTGCGCCGGATCGATGTCCAGTTGGCGCAGGGATTCTTCCGGCAGGCGATACATCTGGCGATTGCGGCGATCCGCCGTAGCCGGCTGGAAACAGGTGTCGACCACGATCACCTGTTGCTCGTTGCGGATGACCCAGAAGTAATAATCCAGCGGCATCGGCGCATTCGGATCGCCGCAGCAGGCGTCGTAGAGAAAATTCTCTCGGGCGGTGCGTTGGGCATTGGCGCCGACGCGGATGGCGAACACTTCGTACTCGGGAACGGACATGCACACCTCCGGATTCAGGCCGCTGCTGTGGCTTTGAGGGTTGGACGGAAATCAAAGTCGATCTGCTCACTGATGCCCAGATCGCGGGCCAGTTTATGCAGGCCACTGTAGTCGCGCATGATCGTCGCGTTCTTGTTGCTCTCGCGGGTGTCGGCAATGATCAACGCCGCGTCCTCGACGCCCAATTGCGTCAGGATCGCCTCCCACATCGAGTAGTCCTGGGCGATAAAAGCACTCAGCGCCACCGACAGGTTGCGTGCGAAGAACTCCCGCTGGACTGGCTGCATATTGGCGTACATGACCTTGGCCACCTCGGCCAGCACCTTGCTGTGGGCATATTCGTCGCGGTTATGCAGTTCGGCGACGCGGCGGTTTTGTGGCTGGATGGTCTGGTCATCCGCCAGCAGGTCGAGGTAGGCATTGACGCTGATCTCGGCCACCACCGCGAACGTGATCGCCGCCAAGTCCCGTTGCCATTGCTCAGGCAGCTCTTCGCACAAGGTTTTCAGGCGCAGGTAAGTGACTGACGGCGGCAAGTCCAGATCCTGATCCAGTGCGCGGTCAAGTTTTGTTCGTTCGATAGCGCGCAGGTGCATCAGCGTGTGGTAGTGCTCGTCGATCAGCGTCTGTTGCATGGCCTCGCGAAAATGCCAGTCGTCCTTGCCCAGGTACTGATTGGCGATGACGCTCAGCGCCGGATTCACCACGTGTTCCTCGGCGGTCACGGTGCGCAGGTTGTAGCCGATCCAGCCCCAGGTCACCACGCTGCTTTTGAGTTCATCACTCAAGGACTGGAATGCCGGGTGATGGAAAAACGGCACCATGCATTCTGGATAATCAGGGCGCGACGGATCGAACACTTCGTTGACCTGGGCTTTGTCCGGCGCACACACCGTGGCGCGTTTGGTCCAGGCCTGATTGAGCCGAACGATCAGTTGATGATCGACTTGGGCAATCTCGATTGCTGTTTGCATGACGCAATACCTGTAAGAAGCGCGCCCGCGAGGGGTGCGCCTGAAGAATGAAGGGCGACGGAAAAATCAGGCCAGCCAGTAGCGGGTGAGGTTGCGCGCCGGGTCAGTGTATCGGCTGCGGGCGTGAATCATCCGCCAGTTATCCCAAATCAGCAGGCACCCGTCGGGAATCAGCACCGGGGTGTTGTGCTCGACAAAGTAGGCCTCGCCGAGCGCCGCAAACCTGGCCAGTGGCGACGTGCCGTTGGCGACCTGCGACTGCTGTAACGCATCCTTCGAAGGGTTCACGTCGCCATAGTGAAACTGGTTGTAGCTGAAGCGAAAAATATCGCCGTCTTCGGTCGGAGTGAGGATGTACTCCCTGACTCGGGTTTGCGCCGGCTCGCCAGGCTTGGCGGTGGCGACAAACTCCACGGGCGTGTCGTCGAGCCATTCGCGCAGTTGCGGTTCGGAGCGCTCGAGGGACTTGAGAAATTCATAACCGTCCACCAGCCCCGTGTGCCCGCCACCGCAGGTCGCCTGTTTATGGCAATGCAACGCCAGATAACGGGGCGGCGGGCCATAGACCGGCGCTTCGGTGTGCGGGCCGATGCCGTTCATGCTCTGGGAGTACGGCAACGCTTCATACCCTGGTTTGCGGGTGATGGCGAAGGCGACCTGACCGTTGAACTGCGGAATGACCTGACCGAACTCGTGCAGTGTTCCTACAACATCGTGAGCAAATTCCCCGGGGGTGAGCACCGCCCAGCCCTGCGCCGACAATTGTTGATGACGATGGCCCAGTGAAACATAAGGTGTAGACGCGACTATCCCTTGATCTGACATGGCGAAGTTCCTGGCTGTTGTTCAGGCGTTGACGGTTGAGGTGTAAGCGGCGATCAAATCGCGGCAGGCATTGCCCGGTCGGTAGGACTGCTCGTCGATGCATTGCACCGGGGTGATTTCAGCGGCAGTGCCGGTCAGAAAACACTCATCGAAGGCGCCCAGGTCGCTCGGCAGGATCGTCCGTTCGACCACTTGGTAATCCAGCGCCTTCGCCAGTTCGATCACGGTCTGCCGGGTAATGCCGTTGAGGAAACAGTCCGCCACCGGCGTGTGCAATGTCCGGTCCTTGACGAAAAACACATTGGCACTGGTGGCTTCGGCAACGTGCCCGCGCCAGTCGAGCATCAAGGCGTCGTGGTAGCCGTTGTTCTCAGCGTCATGCTTGCTCAACGTGGCGATCTGGTAGTGCCCGGAGGCCTTGGCTTCAAAGGGGCTGCTGTTGGGTGGCGGTCGACGCCAGATCGCGGTTTTCAAGCGAATGCCGGCCATGCGTGCCGCCGGGTCGAAATAGCTCGGCCATTGCCAGCAAGCGATCGCCACATGCACGCGATTGAAACGTGCCGAGGTGGAAATCATCTCGCTGCCACGCCACGCGACCGGTCGCAGGTAACCTTCGACCACACCGTTGCGTTGCAGCAGTTCGTGGCTCGCCGCTTCCAGCTCAGCGGGCTCAAACGGCAGGGCAAAGTCCATCAGTTGCGCCGAGCGATACAGCCGTTCGGTGTGCTCGCGCAGCTTGAAGATTTTTCCGTTGTACACGCGCTCCCCTTCATACACCGTGCTTGCATAATGCAAGCCGTGAGTCAGTACATGCAGGCGCGCTTCGGACCACTCGACAAATTCGCCATCGAGCCAGATCCATCCTTCGCGCTGATCAAACGGGATACCGCTCATGTCCTTATCTCCTGTAAATCGTCCTACGCCGTTTGCAGCAGGACCGGTATCAATTCGGGGCTTGCCTGGGCTTCGCTCTGAAAGAAAAACGCCCGCTCGCCAAACGCCGGACGCAGGTCGTCGAACCAGGTCACGTGCGGATCGAAGTGCGCATAAAAGGTGCGCAACACCCACTGCGGATCGCGCGCCTGCAGGAACTGCAGCACGAAGACTTTTTCGCCGGCGACGGTTTCGATGCCGTTGATCAACACCTTGCCGTAGAAGGTGCTCATGGACGGCCCGCGCACGGTTCGCGCCAGTCCGGAGACCGTGCGATAGGCCGCCTGAAAAATCTCGAAGGCCCTGGCCAGCGGCATCGCGAAGTAATGGCTGGGGCCGGTGTCGCGCTCGACGAACATGTAATAGGGCACCGCACCGAGTCGTACGCCTTCGGTCCAGAGGTCCGCCCAATCGGCCGGGTTTTCGTTGATGTGGCGGATAACCGGCGCCTGCATGCGCAGCGTTGCCCCCGTGCTGCGAATGCGTTCAACGGCTTGGCGCGCGATGTCCTGACGGATTTCCACCGGGTGGTTGTAGTGCCCCATGATCGACAGGTTTTTCCCCGCCGCCACGATGCGCCGGAACAGCTCCAGCAGGTCGGGCGCATCCTTGTCGCTGACGAAGCGCTGCGGCCAATACGCCACCGATTTGGTGCCGATGCGGATGCTCTTCAGGTGTGGCAAATCCAGCAATGGCTCGATGTAACCGGCCAGCGAACGGGTGTTCATGATCATCGGGTCACCCCCGGTGATCAGCACATCGGTAACTTCGCTGTGTTGCTGCAGATAGCTCACAAGCTCCTGGGATTCACGGGCATTGAACTTGAGTTCTTCCTCGCCGATGAACTGCGCCCAGCGGAAACAGAACGTACAGTAGGCGTGACAGGTCTGACCGGCACCGGGGAAAAACAACACGGTCTCACGGTACTTGTGCTGAATGCCCGCGAGGACTTTTCCGTCGAGCGTCGCGCTGTTGTGCGTCAGTTGCCCGGCCGGGTGCGGGTTCATGCGCAACCAGATCGCTTCGATACGACGCTTGATCGCCGCGGGATCGTCCAACTCGATCAGCTGCTTGAGCGAGGCGTACTCCTCCGGCAGCAACATGTCCTTGTGCGGAAATGTCATGCGGAAAATCGGATCGTCCGGAATGTTGTCCCAATCGATCAGCGTCCCCAGTACATAGTCGTTGGTGCGAAATGGCATGACCCGCGCCACGACGCTCATGGCTTCCTGCAATGCCGGGGTCAACCTGTCCCAATAGGGCGTGTCGCGAATGGTGCGTGCGTTATAGGGTTTGTATCTTTCCTGCTCCAACATTCCTTGCATGGCAGCGCTCCTGGTGTTTGCCCTGACGATTGCTACACGACGGCCGGCGCTTTGCGCTCCAGGTCCATCCATGCGCGAACGCTGTCGCGATCCCACTGACGACGGACATACGCCGCCAATCGCGCAGGCACCTCGTCACCGTTGGCGACCAGGCGGTTGAGCATGATTGCCAGGTCGGTGTCGGCGATGCTCCAGTCACCGAACAGATGCTCGGCCCCCTCCTCCAGCAAACGGTCGGCCACGAACAACAGGCGCTCGGCAGCGGCCCGGGCTTCGTCGGACAGTGGCGTGTCTTTCTTGCCGAAATACACCAGGTCAAACGGACGCTCTTTGCGTACCACCAGCAGATCACTGCGCAGCCAGGCCTGCAGCTGACGGGCACGGGCACGCTGCTTGATGTCTTTTGGGTAAATGCTTTTTGAACCTGGAGCGAGTTCTTCCAGATATTCGGCAATGGCCGAAGATTCCGACAGCGCAAAACCTTCGTGAACCAGCAGCGGAATTTTGCAGGTCAGCGAAAGATCACGATAATGATCCTGATAATTATCACGGGCTTTCAAATCCACCGTCACCAGATCAAATGAAAGTTGTTTTTCCTTTAACGCCACATAAGCCGACATTGCAAAAGCACTGACATAATCCGCGCCGAGATACAGTTTTAAGCTGGTACTTTCCATGGAACGCTCCCTTGCACTAAACACATTAATCCGTTGCATTTGAAGCGATCGTAGTAAGTTGATTAAGCGCTGAACAGATACAGAAATTATCTGTTTCTATCGATACAGAAATTCGTGGCGTGTTATTCGCCAGCAAGCATTTTGGGGGTACGCAAAAACGAAAAAGGGAGTCAGCGTAGGCGGACTCCCTGGTGTGCAGCAGACGGGAAATTACAGCTGGCGGGGGATCAGGCCAACGTGGTCGGCATGGTTGGACAACAACGCCATCTGCGGCATGTTGCTGAGGTTGAGCATGGTCAGCGGCTCGATGGCGCTGGAGTTGACGAAGCCATGCTGCGTCCAGGCGGGCACCAGCAATACATCGCCTGGGCCAACGTCTACCTGCTCGGCCTCGCCCAGCGACAACGCGCCGCTGCCGGACTGGATGATGAACAGATGCCACCAGGCATGGCAATGGCCGTCGAGCGTTGACCCCGGCACCAGCCATTGCATGGAGACCGCCATGCCGGGTGTCAATTGGCAACCGTCGATATGACTTTCGTGGGCCAGCGCAACAATATCGATGTCACTGGCTTCAAGCGCCTGACGCATATCGGCAAGTTCGGCACCTTTCCATACCCGGGGTTTTATCGGTTGCCGATCCAGACTCTGGCGAAAGTCCTTATATGAAAAAAACGCACCCTGAACGTTATTCATTTTTCCGTTTCCAACTTATTCTGCCGAATGGAGTCAACCGACCATAGGCGAACATTTCAACAGTGTAAAGTCGAACAACTTCACTTATAACGCCGATGGTCTCAACGCCACGATCATATCAACTTCAATCGCTGCATTTTTTGGCAACTGATAAACACCGACCGTGGTGCGTGTATGTTTACCGGCATCACCCAGCACGTGGCTGAAGACATCCGACGCACCATTGGCGACATCGCTGAGATCGACGAAATCCTCCGTGCACCTCACATATACCGTTACCCGAATCAGCGACTTGATCTTGTCCAGCGAGCCAATGGCATCAACGATCAAAGCCAATCCGCGGATCGCACTGATGCTCGCGGCCGCTTGCGCATCCGCCATGTCGAGGTCGCGCCCGACCCGCCCCGTGTAGTGCATTTTGCCGTTCATGCGCGGCACCAGACCGCTGATATACAGTTCGTCGTGGTGACGAATCAACGGCGCGTAATGACCGCCAACGGTGTTCTCGCCGTAGATGTCATAGTCGAATTCCCGCGCCAGAGCGATGAAGCGCTCATCACAGGTCATGTGTTGAATCATTTACTGAACCCTCTTGATCAATACTGCATGAAACATCGATCGCTACCACTTGCCCCACGCCTCACCCCACTGCCCTGGCCGGTGCTGCCAGAGGGGTGATCCCGACCTTTGTTTCAATGGCCTCGGCCAGACGCGACAGGTCCAGGCTGAGCTGCTCGTACCGCTCGTTGAACAACACGATGTGGCCGATGAACGAGAAGTTGTCCTTCACCAATGCGCTCACTGAATCACCGATGCGCTTGCTCAGCACGGCTTCCACCAGCTCGATATTCAGCGCCCGGGCGAGGGCCTGGACGTCCGGAACATCGCGCAGCAGGCCACTGGTGTTCGCTCTCAACAGGCGGATGCCGCAGTAGCCGCGCGCGACTGGATCATGGCTATCGACCTGACCTTCCACCGCCCAGCGAACCCAGCGCTCCCACGGGTCGAAGTCGATGAACGCCTTACGCGCCAGATCCCAGATATGCATGCCGCCGGGGCGCATGTTGGTTTCCACGGCCGAGGTGCGGTGGTTGGCCCTGTGGAAAACTTCGTTGTGCCAGGCTCCGTTGTCCTGCGACACCAGCCCAGCCATGTGGCGGCCGGCGGCCATCAGCCGAGCCTGGGCATCGGCCGCCAGCGGCGCAGGCACCACTTGTTGGATCTCGGCACGGTAGGCACCATCGGTGGTGGTTTTTTCGGTGATCCAGGTACTTCCGGCGACATAGTCCCAGCTGTACTCCCGAGCGTTCTGGATCAGCTCTTCGAGCACGATGCCACCCTCGCGATAGGGCTTGAGGGCCTGCCAGGCTTCGTCGCATTCGGACGGATGCCGGATAACCCGGCAGCCTCGGCTGGCGCCTTCGCAGGCGGGTTTGATGAAAGCTTTGCCGCCCAGCTCAATCACCCGCTGGCGCAGCTCCGGCAGGCTTTCGATACGGCTCGAAACGATCGGCCGATAGTCCTCGGGTGCCACCGTGGCGCAGGCTTCGAGCTGGCGGAAAATCTGTTTGTCCAACCCCGCCCGTGCCTCGGCCGGGGTAATGCCCGGCAGGCCGAAATGGTCGGCCAGCGCCGCACCGAGCAGCACGCCGCGATCGGAAAACGGCAGGACGCCGATCAGCTTCCAGCGATCTGCATTCAGGCAACCGACTACCAGTTCAAGCGAGGCCGACACGTCTTTCTCGGCCAGCGATGTAGTGCAAACGTGATCAGCGACCTGTTCGTCCTGGGGCTGGATCTGCTCGACCAGCAGGATCAGCCTCGCGTTGTACAGCGACTTGCACAAATCGCGCAGCTTCTGGATATCGTGAACCCGACTGCCGTTGTACCCCACCACTACTACGCACGAAGTCGTATTCATAAAACCCCCGACTTGCAAAGTGAAAACCGAAACGGCGATGACTCAGTCATGCAGCGACGCGATTGATTTACGGTTGAGCCCGTACCAGACCATGATCCCGGCGGCGCCAATGGCGGCCAGCACCAACGCGTTGTACGGCGGTGGCATGACCCGCATGATCAACACGGTCAGACCCGCACCGACGCCCAGCGACACTTCCTTGACGAACATGTTGTTCTGCTTGACCGAGAAGTAATCGAGATGACTGAACGCGCATTCGGCGATGGACAGCAACGCCACCCAGACCAGTGCGCCGGCCAGGGTTTCGACGTGGAATGCGGCAGGCGAAGACAGCACCGCAAAACCGCCGACGATGATGGCGATCACCGTCAGCACCTTGAAACGCCCGGTGCTCTCGATCAGTTTCATGACCGGTACTTGCGCGAACACCACCACGGCGCTGTTGAGGATCAGCATCAAGCCGTACCAGGTCGGCAGTTCGCCGGTCTTGAGCAGGATTGCTTGCGGCAGGATCGAGAACACCCCAAACAACTTGATGCCCATGATGATGCCGGCGATGACCCACGGCAGTTTGTTACCCCAACCGCTACCGTCCTTGCTGGCCGGGCGAGACACCGCGGCTTCGGTGGTGAAGGTCGCGCCCATGGCGATGGGCAGGCACAACAGGACGAACGCGGCGGCGCCGAAGAAAAACATGCCCGGGGTCAACAGTGGCGACAGCAGGATCAGACCCGCCAACAGGCTGCCCATGTTCATGGCCACGCGGTTGTAGGCTGCACCCTCTTTGGTCTGTGCCGCTTCGCTCTTGATCAGGTAACCGGCAATCGCGATACCGTAGGCAAACAACGCCGCGGCAAACATGACAACGCCCTGGTTGCTGGTGACCGCCAGCAGCACCAGGCCGGCGGCGGCGCACAGCAACGTAACGCTCAAGGAGCGGCGACCGAGCACCAGCAAGGTCAGCGGCAACAGCAGCAACAAGGCCCGATAGCCGAGGGCCAGAATGCTGTTGGTGGCGGTATCGAGCCAGACGTTGGCCTTGCCCAGCACCGCGAACAACGCCACGGCCGTGATGATTCGAATGGTGAACAACCGCAGGTTGATCACCGGTTTCGCCACGACGGCGGTTGTTTCTACACTCATGCAGCACCTCTTGAACCTGGTTGACTGAACGACCGGCAAAAGGTCGACAATCCATAAACACTCCAAAGCGATAGTAGAAAGAGATGCTTGTCTTGATCAGAGCAAGTTCGTATAGAATCAAACGAACTTTACTGCCGGAGAGACCAGTAAAATGCAGGCTCAGCGCGCAGTGATCGCCGCCATCGAGTTCCAGCAGGGTGTGCCGCTGGTGCAGCAGATCGTCGATCAATTGACCGTAGCAATCAGCCAGGGCGGCCTGCCTCACGGCTCCAGGCTGCCCCCGATTCGCGAACTCTCAGACTTGATGCACGTGGGCAAATCCACGGTGGTCGACGCCCTGGACCGCTTGCGGGCCAAGGGCCTGGTGGTTTCACGCCAGGGCTCGGGGCACTACGTGCACCGTTCCAGCAGCACCCTCCCGGCTAACGCCGGGCCGGACCTGCTGCCTCAGGACACCCTCAGCGTGGTCCGCCGCGCCGTGCTGCTGGACAATGGCGCACTGCGCCCGGGGGCGGGTTTTCTGCCCTCCTCGTGGCTGCCTGCCGAAGAACTGCTCAAAGCCGTACGCGGCACACTGCGCGCCACCACCCTGCGCATGGGTGAATACGGTAACGCCAGCGGTTACCTGCCACTGCGTCAGGCCCTGCGGGTGAAGATGGCGACCCTGGGCATCGAGGCGCCGGTAGAGCAGATCATCACCACCGCCAACACCGTCCAGGCCATCGACATGCTGATGCGCCTGCTGGTCAAACCTGGCGACACGGTGCTGCTCGACGATCCGTGTTATTTCACGATGCACACCAATCTGGCCTGGCACGGGGCGAAGGTCATCACCATTCGCCGCGAATGCGACGGTATGGACCTGGACGCCTTGGAGCAACTGCTGATCGCCCACCGTCCCGTGCTCTACATGACCAACAACGCGCTGCACAACCCGACCGGGCATTCGTTCACCTCGGCGCAGGTTTATCGCTTGCTGGAGTTGAGTCACCGCTACAACTTCCACATCCTCGAAGACGACTTGTACTGCGACATGCAGCAACGCCGAACCCCTCGCCTGGCTGCGAGCGGGCTGGACAATGTGTCTTACGTCTCCGGGTTCTCCAAGACCCTGACCGCCAACAGCCGCGTCAGCTTCGCGGTGCTCTCCCCGCAACTGGCGGCGCGGATGGTGACCCTGAAAATGGCCTGCGGCGGCATGACCTCGGAAATGGCCGAGCAGATCATTTGCACCATGCTCAGCGATGGCAGCTATGCCAAACACATGCGCCGCACCGTGGACCGGCTCTATGAATCGAACAGCCGGGTGGCAGCGTGGCTGGCTGAAGCCGGGTGTTCGGTGTCGTCCCTGCCAGGAGAAGGGTTGTACATCTGGACGCGATTGCCAGAGGGATACAAAGCCGAATGCCTGGCCAGAAAGGGCCTGGAAATAGACCTGGTACTGGCACCGGGGACCTTGCTCAGCAAAGCGGCGGACGCCAATCAGTTCCTGCGATTCAACGTGGCGCACAGTGATCACGTGCAAGTGCGGGAGCGGTTTTTCCGGTTGTTGGATAAGCCATACAAATAACCATCCCCCCTCCGCGAGGGAGCGGGCTTGCCCGCGAAGAGGCCGTCACAGCTAAGATTCTTGTCGCCTGACACATCGCCATCGCGGGCAAGCCCGCTCCCACAGGGTCCGCGCTGTATCCGATACTCGATCCAGTAGAAGGCACCCAACAAAAAGCCCCGCTCTTCTCTCGAAGGCGGGGCTTTTCGCTACAGCATCTGAATCTTAAGGCGCGTACGTCAGCAACAGCTCTGCCGGCACTTTGAAGTCCAGGGACATCATCACGCTCAAGGCGGTAATGGTGAAGATCGAGAACACGAACAGCTTGCGTGCCCAGACCGTGTCATCCACTGCCTTGTAGCCGGTCCAGGCCATGTACAACCAGTACATGCCCATGGCTGCGGCGACGGCGAGGTAGCTCATGCCGGCGTAGCCGCTGAAGGTCAGCATCAGGGTCGCCACGAGGAAGGCCAGGATGTAGAGCAGGATGTGCTTCTTGGCCACTTCGATCCCGCGCTTCACGGGCAGCACCGGAATCGATGCGGCCAGGTAATCGTTGAAGCGGAAGATCGCGATGGCGTAGGAATGCGGCATCTGCCACAGGCTGAACATCACCAGCAGGGTCAGAGCGGCCATGTCGAAGGTGTTGCTCACCGCGACGTAGCCGATCACCGGCGGCATGGCGCCCGACAGACTGCCCACCAGCGTGCCGTGAACCGACTTGCGCTTGAGGTACAGGCTGTAGAAGCCGACGTAGATCACGAAGCCGATGACGGCGAACAGAGCGGCCAACGGGTTGGCCACCTTGTACAACAACGCAACGCCGAGAACACCCAGGACGGTCGCATAGATCAGGGCCAGTTTCAGGGAGATGAGGCCCTGGACCAGCACCCGGTTCTTGGTGCGTTCCATCTTGATGTCGATGTCGCGGTCGATGCAGTTGTTGAAGACGCAACCGGAGGCGACGACCAGGGACGTGCCGATCATGGCTGCCAGAAACACGGCCAGATCGACATGCCCTTTCGAGGCCAGGAAAAACCCGCCTGCCACAGAAAGCACGTTACCGAAAATGATCCCCGGTTTGGTGATTTGGATAAAGTGCTTGAGCGACATCGGGTCTACCTCACTTCGCCATCATGTACGTGTGGATGCTGAACATGATCCACAGCGACAGGCCAACCAGCAGCACGATTACAATCGCCGTGAAGACGAAGGCGATCACGTTGTTACGCTGAGCAATGGAACGGTCCAGGTGCAGGAAGTAATACAGGTGAACAATCACCTGGATCACTGCGAACAGCAGAACGATTGCCAGCGTGGTGGCCTTCGGCAGGCTCGGGTACATCACCAGACCGAACGGGATGACGGTCAGGATCACCGACAGGATGAAGCCGATGGCGTACGACTTGACGCTGCCGTGGCCAGCATCATGGCTGTCATGGGAGTGTGCATTAGCCATTACAGGGTCCCCATCAGGTAGACAACGGTGAAGACGCAGATCCAGACCACGTCCAGGAAGTGCCAGAACAGGCTCAGGCAGCTCAGGCGAGTCTTGTTGGTCGACGTCAGGCCCTTTTTCTGCACCTGATACATCATGATCGCCATCCAGATCAAACCGGCGGACACGTGCAGACCGTGAGTACCGACCAGGGTAAAGAACGCGGACAGGAAGCCTGAACGGCTAGGGCCGTAGCCTTCGGAGATCAAGATGTGGAACTCGTTGATCTCCATCGCGATAAAGCCTGCACCCAACAGGAAGGTCAGGCCCAGCCAGGTCAGTACCGCCTTCTTGTTGCCCTTGTACAACGCCAGCATGGCGAAGCCGTAGGTGATCGAACTGAACAACAGCAGAGCGGTTTCGCCCAGCACGTATGGCAGTTCGAAGATGTCGTGGCCCGACGGGCCACCCGCTACGTTGTTAACCAGTACCGCGTATACCGCAAAGATCGATGCAAACAGAATGCAGTCGGTCATCAGGTAGAGCCAGAAACCGTATACGGTCATCTCGCCCGAGTCGTGGTGGTGGTCATCGTGCCCATGGTCACCATGGGCGTGTCCAACATTGGTCACTAAGTTCGACATGGTTTAAGCCTGTTCCAACGAGGTTTCAACACGGGTGGCGGTGGCCGGGATTTTCCCTGCCGCTACCAGACGCTTGTGCTGCTCGGCTTCGATGCGCTCGATCGTTTCTACCGGGACCATATAGCCCTGGTCGTCACGTGCAGCGTGGATCGCGAAGTAGACGACAGTGCCTACCAGGCTCGCGATGGCCAGCCACCAGATGTGCCAGATCATGGCGAAACCGAACACGGTCAACAGAGCACCCATGACCACACCGGTGGCGGTGTTGTTTGGCATGTGGATCGGCTCGTACTTGGCCGGAGCCTTGTACGCGGTGCCGTTTTCCTTGGCTTCGGTGAACGGGTCGATGCAGTCAGCCTTAGGCAGCACAGCGAAGTTGTAGAACGGTGGTGGCGACGAGGTCGACCATTCCAGCGTGTGGGCATTCCACGGGTCACCGTGTTCGCACATGTTCTCTGGCTTGTTGCGGTCACGCACACTGACGTACAGCTGGATCAGTTGGCAGGCGATACCGAAAGCGATCATCACCGCACCGAACATGGCGACGTACAGGTACGGCACCCACTCAGGGTTGGTGGTGGCGTTCAGACGACGGGTCATGCCCATGAAGCCCAGTGCATAGAGCGGCATGAACGCGACGAAGAAGCCCGAGATCCAGAACCAGAACGCTGCTTTACCCCAGCCTTCGTGCAGCTTGAAGCCGAACGCTTTCGGGAAGTAGAACGCGAAACCTGCGATGTAACCGAATACCGCACCGCCGATGATCACGTTGTGGAAGTGCGCGATCACGAACAGGCTGTTGTGCAGAACGAAGTCGGCACCCGGAATGGCCAGCAGTACGCCGGTCATGCCGCCGATGGCGAAGGTCACCATGAAGCCCAGGGTCCACAGCACCTGGCTGGTGAAACGCAGACGGCCCTGGTAAATGGTGAACAGCCAGTTGAACAGCTTCACACCCGTCGGGATGGAAATCAGCATCGTCGCCAGACCGAAGAAGGCGTTGACGCTCGCACCCGAGCCCATGGTGAAGAAGTGGTGCAGCCAAACCATGAAGCCCAGTACCGAGATCGCGCCCGAGGCGTAGATCATCGAGTGGTGGCCGAACAGTTTCTTGCCGGTGAAGGCAGAGATGACTTCCGAGAAAATGCCGAATGCCGGCAGGATCAGGATGTACACCTCAGGGTGACCCCAGGCCCAGAACAGATTGACGTACATCATTGGATTGCCACCAAGTTCATTGGTGAAAATGTGGAAATCCATGTAACGGTCAAGCGTCAGCAGTGCCAGGGTAGCGGTCAGGATCGGGAACGAAGCCACGATCAGAACGTTCGCCCAGGTGCAGGTCCAGGTGAAGATCGGCATGTCCATCAACTTCATGCCAGGGGTACGCATTTTCAGCACGGTGGCCAGGAAGTTGACCCCCGTCAGTGTCGTACCTAACCCGGATAGCTGTAGCGCCCAGATGTAGTAATCCATCCCCACGCCCGGGCTGTATTGCAGGCCCGACAGCGGCGGATAGGCAACCCAACCGGTCTTGGCGAACTCGCCGACGCCCAGGGACAGGTTGATCAGCACTACGCCCGATACCAGCAGCCAGAAACTCAGGGAGTTCAGGAACGGGAAGGCAACGTCACGCGCGCCGATCTGCAGCGGCACTGCAAGGTTCATCAGGCCGGTGAAGAATGGCATCGCCATGAAGATGATCATGATCACACCGTGAGCGGTGAAGATCTGGTCATAGTGTTCAGGTGGCAGGTAGCCAGGCGAACCCTCGGTGGCCATGGCCAGCTGGGTACGCATCATGATGGCGTCGGCAAAGCCGCGCAGCAGCATGACCATGGCGACGATGATGTACATCACGCCGATTTTCTTGTGGTCGACCGACGTCAGCCACTCGGTCCACAAGTAGGTCCACTTCTTGAAGTAGGTGATTGCAGCGAACAGTGCCAGACCACCGAGCGCGATCATGGCGATGGTCACCATCACGATCGGTTCGTGGAACGGGACCGCTTCCCAACTTAATTTACCAAACATCGTTTACTCCTCTGCCCCGGCAGCTGAATGCGAGTTCATGTCCGTAGCGGCCACTTCTTTCTCTTTCTTCTCGTGCTTCACCTTAGGACCCGGTTTCATGCCTTCGTACTTGTCGACGATGATCTGGAACAGGTTCGGCGTAACCGAGGAGTAGAGCTCGACTGGGTTGTTCTGGCTCTGCTTGGAAAGGGCTGCGTATTCAGCTTGTTCAAGCTGTTTAGGTGCCTTTTTGACTTCACTTACCCAGGCGTCGAATTCTTCCTGGGAAGTTGCGATCGCTTTGAATTTCATACCGGTGAAACCGGCGCCGCTGTAGTTGGCGGAGATGCCTTCCATTTCAGCGTTGCGGTCGGCGATCAGGTGCAGCTTGGTCTGCATGCCCGCCATCGCGTAGATCTGGCCACCCAGGCCCGGGATGAAGAACGAGTTCATCACGGCGTCGGAGGTGATCTTGAAGTTGATTGGCGTGTGCGCCGGGAACACGATCTTGTTGACCGTGGCAATGCCTTGTTCCGGGTAGATGAACAGCCACTTCCAGTCCAGTGCGACCACTTCGATGGTCACAGGCTTCACGTCGGATTCGATCGGACGATAAGGGTCCAGCTCGTGGGTCGACTTGTAGGTGATGTAACCCAGGGCAATGATGATCAACACGGGAACAGTCCACACCGCGATCTCGATCTTGGTGGAGTGGTTCCATTTAGGCGTGTAGGTCGCCTTGGTGTTGGACGCGCGGTATTTCCAGGCGAACAGGAAGGTCATGACGATGACCGGAACCACGACCAACAGCATCAGCAGCGTTGCGGTGATGATCAGGTTTTTCTGTTCCAGGCCGACCTGGCCCGTGGGATTGAGCAAGGTCATGTTGCAGCCTCCCAGCAACAACGTGCCGAGCAGCGGCAATAAGCCTAGTAGTCTGGGGTACCTGTTTTTACTCATCTCACGACCTCTAAAGCAGCTTGCGCAATGCAGTTGGGTTTTGATCGCCAACACTTCACCCTGCCAAGGGTTGGCATTTTCTTGGATTGAATAAGGGCTTGCCCGTCGAGCGTCAGACGCGTTTCGACAAATCCTGGGCCAGCGGTGAGTTCTTATTCGAATTCGTGGTCAAAGGCCTTGTTACAGACCAATTCCATTTGGTGCGGATAGTTGGAGGCACCGACACCTGGGAGTCGCATGAAGCCGCCCGGCCTCTCGACACCCTGATTCTGCTCAAGCACCTCGCGAGGGTGAGCAGCGCCGGGAATTCAGTGCGGGCGATTGTAGTTATGTAGCGTTTTTTAAACCATGTCTCATCCCGAAATAATTTATATCCCGAGCCGCAACAATGCTTCGCCAAATTCGTAAAAGTGGCGCATCTTATCGAAATTGATTCTCAACAAAAACACCAAAATTTGTAGGTCTACCACCCGCGATTCAGACAGCTTCAGCGCTTTGGCGGCGACGCTCGATCTGGCCCAAGCCCCCAGATGACAAGGGCTCTGGCAAATCGCCAGAGCCTGTTAAAACTGCCTGCTCCAGCCGGATGGCGGGCAAAGTCGACACACTGCGAAACAGACCAATTTCATTGCCGGACCGCGTGCCAATCCGCAGCCTTGGAGGCCACTGCGACACAAAAGCTGTGACAACATGTCGCACACGTATCGCACCTCTGCTTGCGCCCTGTCAGGGACTTTTCAGCCACCCCCTGAAAACACAAAAACGCCCCGGCCCTCTCTGCGAGGACCGGGGCGTTTTTTTAATCTCAGCGCAGCGCTTTGCGGTTACGTATGGTCAGCAGCGGCACCAGTATCACCACCAGCACAAAGGCAACCAAAGCCCATTGTGCCAACGACAAACCGAGAATCGGCGGGTACGGCGTGGAGCAGAAGCCGTCGACCTGGAAGCCCAGCGGGAAAATCTTCGCCAAGGGCAAGTCGTCGACTATCGGCTGCAACACATCGACGCCACAACTGACCGCCGGGTAGAACTGCGTATAGACGTGATGCCCCGCTACGCCGACGCCTGCCAGGGCGCAAATCACCACCAGGGTTTCAAACACCGTGATGCTGCGACGGTTGCGCATGGCTGCACCGATAAAGGCAAAGATCGCGATCAACAGCAACGCATAACGCTGCAGAATGCACAGCGGGCATGGCGCCTCGCCCAGTACGATTTGCATGTACAGCGCACCGCCGATCAGCGCCAGGCAGATGATGCCCAGCAATACCAGAAAGCGCCGTTCACGCCCCAACCGCATTGTTTCCTCGCTCATCGCGTTTCCCTTGAAGATATCGATTAACCGCCAGTCTACACGCTGGACGCGAGCCGGGGGATGCCGGGGGAATAGACGATAAGCGGGTTAAGAAGGGATTAACTGATCGTTCCCATCTTCTGCTTGGGAACGCAGCAAAGGACGCTCTGCGTCCCATAAAGCGGACGCAGAGCGTCCGTGGAGGCGTTCCCACGCAGAGCGTGGGAACGATCAACCGAGGTAAAGGCAACGCGGTGAGATTGCTTCACCGCGCCAAACCGCTTACTCCAGCGCCGCAGCCGGCCCGAAGAACTCGTAGCGGCTTTGCTTCTCCGGCACACCCAGGGCCTTGAGGTGGCGTTTGATCGCCGCCATGAAACCTTTCGGCCCGAGGAAGTAAGCATCCACATCGCGTTCCTGCGGCAGCCATTCGCCCAACTGTTCCTGACTCAGCAAGCCAACCTTGTGCGCCGCCGGGCTCACGCCGTCGTCTTCGGCATAGCAGTAAAAGCGCTTGAGTTGCGGATGACGCTCGGCCAGCCCGTCGATCCAGTCACGGAAGGCGTGAACACTGCCATTGCGCGCGCAGTGGATGAAGTGCACCGGCCGCTCGGTCTGCAATGCCGCTTCGAGCATCGCCAGGGTCGGGGTGATGCCCACGCCACCGCTGATGAGCACCAACGGCTTGTCGCTGGCGGTCAGGGTGAACTCGCCCGATGGCGGGAACAGCTGAATGGTCGAACCCACGTGCAATTGATCATGCAGGAAGTTGGAGGCACGACCACCGGCCTCGCGCTTGACGCTGATGCGATATTGACCTTTGTTCGCCAGGGCCGATAGCGAGTAGTTACGGCGAATCTCTTCGCCATCGAGGATCAGTTTCATGCCGATGTACTGACCCGGCTCTGCTGCCAGAATCAAACCTTTGTCCACCGGTTCGAAGTAGAACGAGGTGATTTCCGCGCTTTCCTCGACCTTGGCCGCGACGATGAATTCCCGCGCCCCACGCCAGCCGCCCGGTGCCTGCTCTTTTTGGTCGTAGATGCTGGTTTCAGCACCGATGAGGATGTCCGCCAGTTGACCGTAAGCCGCGCCCCACGCCGCAATCACTTCCGGCGTGGCGATTTCTTCGCCGAGCACTTCGGCGATTGCGCGCAACAGGCAGGTGCCGACAATCGGGTAGTGCTCCGGAAGAATCTGCAAGGCCACGTGTTTGTTGATGATCTTCGCCACCAGATCGCCCAATTGGTCGAGCTGGTCGATATGGCGCGCGTACATCAGCACACCATTGGCCAGCGCACGCGGCTGATCACCCGTGGCCTGGTGGGCCTGGTTGAACAGCGGGCGGACTTGCGGGTACTCGGACAGCATCATGCGGTAGAAGTGGGTGATCAGCGCTTCGCCACCGCTTTCCAGCAGCGGCACAGTGGATTTGACGATGGCACGGTCTTGGACGCTAAGCATAAAGTGACTCCTGAGCAACAAGGTTTCTTGACTATTGCTCTATGCTTATCAGGTTCCGTGCCAACAATTTAATCCATATAAATCAATAACTTGAAAACATGATAGTCAGAACGACACAGCCTGGCTTATAGTCACTCCGACTACATGGAGTCACTATGACTGCAAAATCTCTGCTTACTGCCCTGCTGCCCCTGGTCTCGGACCTGTCCCGCGAACTGCCCGAAAGCGAGCGCTATCGGCGCCTGCTCGAAGCCATGCGCGCCCTGCTGCCCTGCGATGCCGCCGCCTTGCTGCGCCTCGATGGTGAATGGCTGGTCCCGCTGGCTGTCGATGGGTTGAGTACCGACACCCTCGGCCGACGTTTCAAGGTCAGCGAACACCCGCGCTTTGAAGCATTACTGAGCAGCAGCGGCCCGACACGGTTCGCCGCCGACAGCGACATGCCCGACCCGTATGACGGTCTGGTCGATGGCCTCGATGACCATCTGGAAGTCCACGATTGCATGGGTTGCCCGCTACTTATCGATGAGCGCCCGTGGGGCTTGCTGACCCTGGACGCCCTCGACCCGGAGCAATTCGAACCGATCGAACTGGACGCCCTCGAGGCTTTCGCCAGCCTCGCCGCCGCCACGGTCAATGCCGTCGAACGCATTGAACGCCTGAACAATCGCGTCGAAGACGAACATCAGCGCGCCGAGGTCTATCGCCAGGCCAACGGCCAGCAGAACCGCGAAATGATCGGCCAGAGCAAAGCGCTGAAACGGCTGGTGGAAGAAATCAATCTGGTGGGCGGCAGCGACCTGACTGTGCTCATCACCGGGGAAACCGGAGTCGGCAAGGAACTGGTGGCGCAAGCCATCCATGCGGCCTCGCCACGGGCCGACAAACCGATCATCAGCCTCAACTGTGCCGCGTTGCCCGACACCCTGGTGGAAAGTGAATTATTTGGCCACGTACGCGGCGCCTTCACAGGCGCGATGAGTGATCGTCGCGGCAAATTCGAACTGGCCAATGGCGGTACATTGTTTCTCGATGAAGTTGGGGAGCTTTCACTGACGGTACAGGCCAAATTGCTCCGAGTACTGCAAAGCGGCCAGTTGCAGCGATTGGGCTCGGACAAGGAACATCAGGTCGACGTTCGCCTGATCGCAGCGACCAACCGCGACCTCGCCGAAGAAGTGCGCAGCGGCCGCTACCGCGCCGACTTCTATCACCGTCTCAGTGTTTATCCTTTATTGGTGCCAGCCCTGCGTGACCGTGGCCGCGATGTGCTGCTGCTCAGCGGTTACTTCCTCGAGCAGAACCGCTCGCGCATGGGCCTCAACAGTTTGCGCCTCAATAGTGATGCCCAAGCTGCGTTGCTCGCCTATGACTGGCCCGGTAACGTGCGGGAACTGGAACACCTGATCGGTCGTAGCGCATTGAAGGCGCTGGGCAACTGCAAAGAGCGGCCAAAGATTCTCAGTTTGAGCGCTGCTGACCTGGACCTGCCCAACGGCAGCATTGAAGCCACTACCGAGCAACCGGCCGCCGCCGCGATGGCGTTGGTGACGGGTGATTTGCGCGAGGCGACAGAGAATTATCAGCGCCAGTTGATCGGCGCATGCCTGGAGCGGCACAACAACAATTGGGCCAGTGCCGCCCGTGAGCTAGGCTTGGATCGGGCGAATCTTGGGCGCATGGCCAAAAGGTTGGGCATGAAGTAAGCCCTTGTGGCGAGGCAGCTTGCTCCCGCTCGAGCGCGAAGCGGTCCCCAATCAGGCGAAGGAATGCGTTTGCAGCTGTTGCGGCTGCTACGCAGCCGAGCGCGAGCAAGCTCCCTCGCCACAGGGGGACCAATTGACTGGCAGCCGGTAATTAACCTAAAGCCTGCCCCTGACAAGTCGATAACCCGGCATCGATAGCTGTTGGCGATCCTCGCGGTCGCCCGCCACCTTTTTCCACAGAAGGTTCTTATGTCCTCCACCAAAGCCCGCGCAGACTCACTTTCGCTTCTGCTGTTTACCTTGCGCAGCGGCAAGTTGATGGCGATCAACCTGCTCAAAGTCAGCGAAATCATCCCCTGCCCGCCGCTGACCAAACTGCCGGAGTCGCACCCGCACGTGAAGGGTATTGCCACCTTGCGCGGTACCTCGTTGTCAGTGATCGATCTCAGCCGCGCCATCGGCGAGCGCCCACTGGAAGATCCGGACGGTGGCTGCCTGATCGTCACCGATGTCAGCCGCTCCAAGCAGGGCCTGCATGTTCAGGCGGTGAGCAAGATCGTTCACTGCCTGACCACCGACATCCGCCCGCCGCCCTTTGGTTCCGGTGGCAGAAGCGCGTACATCACCGGTGTCACCTCGGTCGACGGCACGCTGGTGCAGGTGCTGGACATCGAAAAAGTCATCCACGGCATTGCCCCGGTGCAAATCGAGATGGCACCGACCGAACTGAGCATGGAAGACGCCGAAATATTGGGTAACGCGAGGATTCTGGTGGTCGATGACAGCCAGGTCGCCTTGCAGCAATCGGTGCATACCCTGCGCAACCTCGGCCTGCAATGCCACACCGCTCGCAGCGCCAAGGAGGCCATCGATTGCCTGCTCGACCTGCAAGGCACCGCGCAACAGATCAACCTGATTGTCTCCGACATCGAAATGTCCGAGATGGACGGCTACGCCTTCACCCGCACCCTGCGCGAAACCCCGGACTTCGCGCACCTCTACGTGCTGTTGCACACCTCGCTGGACAGCGCGATGAACAGCGAAAAGGCCCGTCAGGCCGGGGCGAACGCGGTGTTGACCAAATTCTCCTCACCGGAACTGACCAAGTGCCTGATCGACGCGGCCAAGGCTGTGGCCGAACAAGGTCATTGAGCCTTGGCCGGGGACTATTGCTGGTTGATGCGGCGCAACCTCGCAGAGGTCGCGCCGGCCATTGACTGGCCAACTGGCGTCCAATTGATTGACTATCGTCCCGAACTTGCACAAGCGGTACATCGCTTGATGGAACTGGGTTACCGCGACGGCGGTGGCCGGGTGCCGGCGCTGGAGCGCTGGCAACAAAATTTTGAAACCGATCCTGAATACGATCCCGCGCTGTGCTTTGTGGCCCTGGACGCCGAAGGCGTAGTTGCCGTGTGCCAATGCTGGACCAGTGCCTACATCAAGAATCTGGTGGTGCATCCACGGGCGCAACGCCGGGGCCTGGGACGCGCGCTGCTGTTGCATGCGTTCAAGGTATTTGATCAGAGACGGGAAGGTTTTGTGGATTTGAAGGTACTGGAAGACAACCATCGGGCGCGGCGGTTATATGAAAGTGTCGGAATGCGTGAGGTGCGTCGGGAACCGGTTCCACTCTGACATACTCACATGCTGGCCCTGTCTGCCCAAGGATTGCTGACCCATGAAAGCTGCCACCCTGACCTTCCTCTGCCTCACGGCCCTCGCTACCCAGGCCCACGCCTCCAGCCCTGATGCCTGGGCCGCCTACGATAAAACCGTGCTCGCCAGTTGCACCAAGGCCAGTGGCCTCAAGGATGCCAAACCCGTCGGCAATGCCGCGCAGTTCGATGACCGCGTTGGCTACACCGCGCTTTTGTTGCAAGGTCAGTATCCGCAAAAACACATGAAAGGCGCGCAAGGCACCGAGCTGTGCCTGTACAACAAAAAAAGCAAAACCGCTTACGTCACCGAATGGGACTCCATCCGCCCGGCCACCAAGGCGCAGTGAGTGGCGCATAACTTGCTTCGTCAGGGATCTGCACGGCGGCATCCTGTCGCCGATTGATGCCCCCGGATGCGACTGACCGTTAAATGAATACGACGTTTTCCTGCGTAGGCTGTGGCAAATGCTGCAATGACCACCATGTACCCCTGACCCTGCCCGAAGCCCGCATGTGGGCGGCGGACGGGGGGCAAGTGATCATTCTGGCGGAAGCCTTTTTAAGTAACGGGCTGGGCTTGCCGGAGCAGCAACGAGAACACGCCGAACGCCGATCGGCGCGGGTTCGCAGCGCCGACGCAGAGGCCTACGTCGCCATCACCTTTGCGGCTTACAACGTCGGTGCCTGCCGGAATCTTGACGAAGACAACCTCTGCCGCATCTATGAGCGGCGGCCGCTGGTGTGCCGCATTTATCCGATGGAAATCAATCCGCACATTCCGCTGAACACGGCCGGCAAGGATTGCCCGCCCGAGTCGTGGGAAAAAGGGCCTGAGCTGATCGTCGGTGGCGAGTTGGTCGACCGCGAGTTGTCAGAGCTGATCCAGCGTTCCCGTCAAGCGGACCGCGATGACATCCAGGTCAAGGACGCCATTTGTGCGCTGCTTGGGTTTCGCACGGCCGCGCTGAAAGGCGATGGATTCACCGCTTTTCTGCCGGACATGCACGAGTTCGCCACGATCATCGACGAATTGACCGGGCAGACGCTGCCGGAGTGGAGCAGCGAGTGGCAGTTTCATGTATCCGGCGAGGAGATTGCCGGGCAGGTAATGGCGGCCGGTGCGCAATTGGCGACTGAGCAGCCTGCGAACTATGCGTTTATTTCGTTGCGGGCGGCTTGATTCGGGATTTGCTGTGTTTGCACCGGCGTCATCGCCAGCAAGCTGGCTCCCACAGGGTCAGCGCTGAACATAAAATTCACGAACATCTCATAGCACTGTGGGAGCCAGCCTGCTGGCGATGGGGATAGTCCTGCCACCGCGATCATCCGGTGTTCAGCGCTTGCCCATCGACCGCCGAGTACCCGGAGGCGCCATGCCTGGGGTCTTGGTGTGGCCGTTTTTGGCACCGTTCTTGTACCACGGCTGGTTGGAACCCTTGGCGGACGCCAGTTCACCTGGTTTGAACGGGAACTTGAACGCCGGGATTTCGGCTTTGGTTTCGCTGTCGGCGCTGGCGTCGACGCTGTCGCTCAAGACGTCGTCGGCCGGCGGTTGTTTCGGGGAAGTCATGAAAGCTCCGGGTGATGCGCAAATGTCGGGCCCGGTCAGCGAGCCACGAAAGGCGCCAGTATAACTGGATGAAGCGCTGCAAGCTGCTGTTAAGCGACTCGCACAAATCCCGCGAAGAATGTTAGCGTGCTCAGCATCCTCCTCCGCCCGACGAGCCTGCATCCATGAAAAAAACCGTCCTCGCCTTCAGCCGCGTCACGCCTGAGATGGTCGAACGCCTGCAGCAAGATTTCGACGTCATTGTGCCCAACCCGAAAAACGGCGACATCAACACCCAGTTCAACGAAGCCCTGCCCCATGCCCATGGCTTGATCGGCGTCGGTCGCAAGCTCGGACGCGCGCAACTGGAGAACGCCGCGAAACTGGAAGTGGTGTCCAGCGTCTCGGTGGGGTATGACAACTATGATGTGGCGTACCTGAGCGAACGCGGGATCATGCTGACCAACACCCCGGACGTGCTCACCGAAAGCACTGCCGACCTGGCTTTCGCCTTGCTGATGAGCAGTGCCCGTCGCGTCGCCGAACTGGATGCGTGGACCAAGGCCGGACAATGGCAGGCCACGGTCGGCGCGCAGCTGTTCGGTTGCGATGTGCACGGCAAGACCCTGGGCATCGTCGGCATGGGCAACATCGGTGCCGCCATCGCCCGCCGTGGCCGCCTGGGCTTCAACATGCCGATCCTCTACAGCGGCAACAGCCGCAAGCCTGCGCTGGAACAGGAACTGGGCGCGCAGTTGCGCAGCCTCGATGATCTACTGGCCGAAGCCGACTTCGTGTGCCTGGTGGTGCCGCTCAGTGAGAAAACCAGGCACTTGATCAGCCACCGCGAACTGGCGCTGATGAAGCCAAGCGCCATTCTGGTGAACATTGCGCGTGGCCCGGTGGTCGACGAGCCGGCACTGATCGAAGCGCTGCAAAACAACCGCATTCGAGGCGCAGGGCTGGATGTCTACGAAAAAGAACCGCTGGCTGAGTCGCCGCTTTACCAGCTGAAAAACGCGGTGACCTTGCCGCACATTGGCTCGGCCACACATGAAACCCGCGAAGCGATGGCCAACCGCGCCCTGGCCAACCTGCGCAGCGCGCTGCTCGGCGAACGACCGCAAGACCTGGTGAACCCGCACGTCTGGAAAGGCAAGAATTAAACCGAGTATTCCTGCAGAAGTTGCCCAAGGCTGCGATTTTTCAAATTTGATCGTTAAATAAAAATCGCAGCCTGTGTCAACTCCTACAAATATGCACAACGACACAACTTGCAATTCAGTACCAAACTTCTTCCCGAGAAAGATAGATAGACTCCGACACAACAATGGCAATAATCGTGCAATCGGAGTGCACTCTAATGAACAACTTCACCACCACCTTAGTTATCAGAAGGAGCAAACTACTCGTCGTCCTGATAGCTTTTTTGTTCGGATTCACTACTTCCATCAACAACTTCACCGACTATGCAGCCTACACCGAGTATATCGGGCGAATCATCAGCATGAGCGATACCACCGGTAATGATTCTCGACTTTACCGGGCCGTCACTCGTCCGCTTTTTCATCATCGTTTTTACTGGGCAATCATAACGTTGGAAGTCATCTTTACCATCAGTTTCCTGGTAGGCGCCTATCAGATATACCGCAAACTTGCAGCACCACGAAGTGAATTCCATGAAGCAAAAAAATTCGCCATCATTGGATTCAGCAGCGCCATTTTCGTTTATCAGGTTTTATATGTAATCATTCTCAACGAGTGGTTCGACATGGAGTCTTCCGTCAATCGTAATGCCTTCTATTGGGCAAGAAGCAATATCGAATACATGTTTTTTGGGCTGATCTATCTGCTGGCGGTGAAGGATAACTGACTCCCTGGCTGTTCATGCCAGTTTCCTCGCCATCGGACTTACACTCGGCTTGGGTTTGCGGAACACCAAGACGTTACCCAACATGACCATCACCAACCCTGCCAGCGCCGGCGCGGTCCACTGATAGCCTTCGGCAATCGCCGAGACGTTCAGCGCCACCACCGGGAACAGCACGGTGCAATAAGCCGCACGCTCCGGCCCCATGCGACCGACCAGCGTGAGGTAAGCAGTGAAACCGATCACCGAACCTGGAATCACCAGATACAGCAGCGAGCCAATGTAGCGCGCATTCCATTCCATCTCGAACGGGATGCCCTTGACCAGGCACCACACCGACAACATCGCCGCGCCGTACGCCATGCCCCAGGCATTGGTCGTCAACGGTCTGAGCCCGGCTTTCTGTTGCAGGCTCGACAACATGTTGCCCGCCGAGAAACACAAGGTGCCGAGCAGCGCCAGACCCAACCCGAGCAAGGTTTGCGGGCTGGCGGTGTGGCCAGCGAGTTCAGGCCAGAACAACAGGCCCAGCCCGAGCAAGCCCAACGCACCACCCATCAACACATTGCGGGCGATTTTCTGGCCGAAGAACACCCGCGCATTGAGGGCGTTCCACAGGGTCGCGGTGGAAAACACCACGGCCACCAGACCGCTGGGAATCCACTGGCTGGCCGTCAGGAAACACATGAAATTGATGCAAAACAGACACAAACCCTGCGCCAGACAAATCAAATGCCCGCGCCGGTTCATCACTTGCAGCTTTCGGCTGAGCAACAACATCGCGAACAGCACCAGTGCGGCCAGGCCGAAGCGATAGACGATCGATACGGGAATCGCCACCACGCCCAGTTGCCATTTCAGGGCAATCCAGGTGGTGCCCCAGATCAGCACAGTCAACAGGTATAACGACAGGTTCATGGCAAAGGCTCCTCGATAGGCGCTCAGTGTCCTGCGCCGTGCCTTTGCGCACTTGCATAAACTTGCGCTTTTGTCAGGCAACTGGCTGGCAGTCGCAGCGCTACAGAGTAGGATGCAAGGCGTTGGAAGCAGGCGTTAGCGAGCAACGAACATGGCCTCACTGGATACCCTACAAGTCTTTCAAGCCCTCAACCGCTCGCCGAATGCTCGCCTTGAGCACAGCGCCGAGCTCGGTGACGGCTTGTCCGCAGCCTTGTGGAGCAACCACCACGACGCCCAGGATTACGAAGCGCCAAGCCATCACACGCTGTCGTGCTATATCGCTGGCGGCACCGGCACCTTTCGCCGTGACCAACCCGGCAACAAGGGTGGCCCCGACAAACTGTGTATCCTGCCCGCCGACCACCAGTCAGGCTGGGTGATCAATGGCGACATTCGCCTGGCTCACCTGTATTTCAGCCCGGAACAATTTGCCCTTGGCTGCGTCACCCTGCTGGACCGCGAACCACGGGAATTGCAACTGCGCGAACGGACGTTTCTCGATGACCCGCAGCAGGCGGTGCGTTTTCGTCAGTTGATCAGCCTCAACTGGGAAGAACCGGGCGAGCGCCTGCTCACCAGCAGCCTGGCCCACGAGATTCTCAGCCACGCCCTGCTCAGTCAGGTCAGCGTGCGACCGGGTCTGCGTCTCAAGGGTGGTTTGGCGGCACACCAACGGCGTTTGTTGGTGGAGTACATCGACAGCCATCTGGATCAAGCCATCAGCCTGGGGCAACTGGCAGCGTTGTGCGCGCTGTCGGAATACCACTTTGCGAGGATGTTTCGTGAGAGTTTCGGCTTGCCGCCACATCAGTACGTGTTGGCACGACGCCTGAACCGGGCGCGGGAACTGTTGCGCTCGACTTCGCAGCCGTTGGGCGAAATTGCCTTGGCGTGCGGATTTGCCAGCGCCAGTCACTTTACCAATCGTTTTCGCCAGAGCCTGGGTGGGACGCCCGGGGAATATCGGCAGGCGTTTTTGCGCTGATATCCAGAGGCTGGCAGATCATCCATTCAATACTGTGCGAACGCGACAATCGGGCTGGCCAGCAAGCTCACACCGGCCAACGCCAGGGCCAGGCGCGGGCGATACGGTATGAGCAACACCAGCAGCAAGGCACTGAGCATCAACACCGCAAACCAATCCACTAACCCGAGCGCCCAGTTCATCGCTGATACCGCCGGCC
Organism: Pseudomonas sp. Sample_22; assembly: GCF_004307635.1. Lineage (NCBI taxonomy): Bacteria > Pseudomonadati > Pseudomonadota > Gammaproteobacteria > Pseudomonadales > Pseudomonadaceae > Pseudomonas > Pseudomonas sp. Sample_22. Next base: position 34,837 of record NZ_RCNY01000065.1, on the reverse strand, counting down.
ACAACGAAATCGCCAGCAACACCCAGCCCGCGACTTTCAACCACCGACGCGAGCGCGTTGACGGTTTGCGTCCCAGCAGGTCGGCATGATGGCGGTCCATCGACAAACACAACGCGGTAAAACCGCTATAGCAGAGCAAAAGGGCCAGCAACATTCAGTTCGCCTCTTGCTCAAGGGTGATTGCTTGGGCGCGTTGCCGGACGCCATCGGTCTTTGCGGCGCGCTGCATTTTCCAGGCAGCCCAGGCGAGGAACAGCCCGCTGACCAGGCATGCCAAATCGAAACCGGCCATGGCCCAATCACCTTCAATCAAGGAGCTGCCCAAGTGATACGGCGTGGTCAGTGCATTGAGCAATGGCACGGCGCCAAACAGCAACGCGGCCAACGACAACTGCTCGACCCACGCCGTGCGCCCTCGGCGAGCGATGGCATGCAGCAGGCTCAGCGCCCATAGAATGAAGAAACTGTTGACCTCCCAATTGCCGCGCTCGGCCAACCCGATCGGCAACAAACGGTTGGCCCAGAAAAACCCGGCTACCGCGACGACCAACCCCGACATACCGGCAATATTCAGCACCTCCACCAGCCGCAGTTCGAAGGGCATCACGCTGCTCCTGGCATGTTTGAGCTGCCGCTTGCCAAGCCAGATCACCAGCCCGGTGCCGATCATCGCCGTGCTTGCCAGCCCACAGATAAAGTACAACCAGCGCAACAGCGGTCCGGCGAAATGGCCCATGTGCAAACCGTAGAAAGTGCCGGCGACGGCCATTGGCATGGCTTGCGCCGGGGTCGCGGCGAGCAGTTGCCCGGTCACGCCGTTGAACGTCACGGCGCTGCCGAAATCGTGAACCACGCGGTCTGCACCGCTGCGAGCCAACACCACAGTGGCGTTCGCATCACCCGGATTATTCACCGTCAAGCGCCTGACCTGGCCACCCGCCCATTGCCCGCGGGCCTTTTCCAGCAGCGGTGCCAGGGGCAGCAATGGCGTTGGCTGACCAGCGGCTTTCGCGGTATTGGCCGCTGGAAACACGTCGCTGAAAAACGCCTGCACATCGCCTTTGTACGCCGCCAAAATGCTCGCCGGCATCACCATGCTCATGAAAATCACCAGGCTGCTGTAGGTGATCATCAGGTGAAACGGCAACACCAGCACACCGACTGCGTTATGCCCGTCGAGCCAGGAGCGCTGGCCTTTGCGCGGGCGGAAGGTGAAGAAGTCCTTGAAGATTTTCTTGTGGGTGATGATCCCGCTGATCAACCCGACGAACATCACCATCGCTGCAATGGTCGACAGCCAACGCCCCCACGGATAGGGCATTTGCAGCTGGAAATGGAAACGGTAGAAGAACTCGCCGCCCTGGGTGTCCCGGGCCTGCACCTCACGGCCGGTTTGCGGATCGAGCAATTTTGCCGTGAGTTGGCCGCGCTCACCGGGCTTCGCCGGTGCCTGTTGCCAGCGTACCGAGAGTGCCGGTTCGCGGGCGCTGGGCAATTCAATGATCCAGCGTGATGCGCCGGGAGCCTGTTGCTGAAGGTAATCCTGGGCAAGGGACAGGCTCGATTCGGTGGACACCGACCGCGCGGGGATTTCCGGCTGCATCCAATGAGTGGTCTCATCCTTGAAATAGGCCAGTGTGCCAGTCAGGAAAATCGCAAACAGCAGCCAACCGAAGAGCAAACCGGCCCAGGTGTGCAACCAGGCCATTGCCTGGCGAAATCCCTCTTTCATGATTGCCCCATCCAGTAAGCCAGCCCTGCCAACGCCACCAACAGCAGGCCTGTCAGGATCAACCCGACCCAGGCTCGCCACGCTGTTCGACAAGCAAAGCACCAGATCACCGCAAGCAGATAGACCAGGAAGGAACTGAGCATTCCGGTCACCACCGCTTCGGCGCGGGCCATTGGCACCCACAGCGTCAGGCAGACACTCGCCAGCGCCGAGACGACATAGCCGCCAAGCACGGCAGCCAGCACACGTGATGTGACCGCCAGTCGATAGGAAACGGGGAGCGTCTTGCTTGTGGCTTTCATGTTGCGACCTTGGAACCTGGTGAGGCGGCGTGAATATCACGTGGCCAGCAAGGCGCAATACTAATGATAAAGATTCTTATACGCAAAAGAAGTGAAGCCGTGATCTCTTGCTCAGTGAATCCTGAAAACAAAACGGGCCTGCAATGCAGGCCCGTTTCGGTGGGAAAGTAAAAACAGTGAATCAGGCTTCAACCGTTTTGCGCAGCCTGTTCGTTTTCAAGAAACTCTTCTTCCAGTAGCACATCGGCGTGAGCCCTGCGCTCGAACGGCACCACAGCGGCTCGTGGTTTGCCTCGCAATTTGCCGAACAGATGTTCCAGCGCATGTTCGAGTTTTTCAGCGGCTCCATCGATCGCCAGTTCCAGGCTGGCGGCTTTATGGGTGACGGAAATCGGTTGGTGGCCTTTTGGCCGCGCTTCCAATTGGCAGCGCAAATCGTGGGGACCCGGCTTGTCGCCGTTCTCGTCCCGCAGGTGAACCTCGACGCGTGTCAGGTCCTCCTCATATCGTTCGAGCGTGCTCTCAATGGTAGTACGTACCCACTCCTCCAGTCGTTTACTGCCTTGAATATGGTTATCGCTATTGACTTGGATTTGCATAGTTCATCCCTTATTTCAGCTAGCTCGCGAGAGGCCGGTCAGCTAAGCCCTTGGGCGTCATCACCGTGACCTCTTACTTACACAATCGGTCTGTACGCTGAACAATTCAACCCCTAAAAAAAGATAAATTTCTAATCGCAAAAAAAGCCGGACAACTGGCAAAAGCGCTGTTAAGGTCGGGAGTTGGTTCGGTCCGCCCCTACGTAATAATTGCTCACATCTGCCGCTCGCCCAGCGGATGCAAACCGCGAAAAATCCCCGCTTCTTCCACCAGCCAGTCATGCACCGCACGCACGCCCGGATGACTCAGCGCCCCCGGCGCATAGAGCACCATGTAGCGTTTATGATTAGGCACCGTCAGCCCAAACGGCACGATCAATGCGCCGCGCTCCAACTCATCGTTGAGCAGCGTTCGCCGGGCAATGGCAACGCCCATCCCGGCGATGGCCGCTTCGATAGTCAGGTGATTGCGATTGAACGTGTGACCGCGACGCACATCGGCTCCTTCGAAACCGATGGCGTTGAGATAGAACTCCCATTCGGCGTATTCATAACTGCCACGCCAGGCTGTGATGTCATGCAGCAGTGGAAAGTGCATCAAGTCCGCCGGCCCATGCAGCGGCGGGCGACCGCGCAGAAGGCCCGGTGCACAGACCGGAAAAATCTGTTCGTCGAGCAAGGCTGTGGATAACAGTCCCGGATAACTGCCGTCGTTGAGGTCGATGGCCAAATCGAAATCGCCCTCATGCAACGGCACGCTGCTGTCCTCGGCCACCAGGCGCAACTGGATGTCCGGAAACCGCTGCTGCAATCGCGGCAAGCGTGGCGTCAGCCATTTGCTGAGGAACGATGGAATCGAACGCACGCGCAAGGTGCCGCTGATCATGCCGGCGTCCAGTCGACGCAATTCCGCATCGATGCTGCCGTAAGCCTCATTGACGGTGATGGCCAGTCGCTGGCCTTCAGCACTCAACTCCACGCCCCTTGCACGTCGATGAAACAAGCGAAAACCCAGGCGCTCTTCAAGCTGGCGGATCTGCTGGCTGACCGCCCCCGGCGTGATGTGCAGTTCTTCCGCACAACGGGTGAACGACAAGTGCCGGGCGGCGCAGGAAAACACCTGTAGCCACACGTAGGTCTGGGCGTGCAATTGACGGCTCATTGTTTAGTCCTGCTAAAGGCTGTCTTAGGAAGTTTCGTTGGTCACGCAGGACCGAGGCAGGCAGTATCGCTGAAAGTGCGCTTGTCCTACAAAAATGGCAGCGATTCATCTTCCATTGCAGGAATAGGCTTTAGCATGGCTATCAGTGTTTTCGATCTCTTCAAAGTCGGCATCGGCCCATCCAGCTCTCATACCGTGGGTCCGATGCGTGCAGCTGCGACCTTCTCCCAAGCGCTGGTCGATCAACATTTGCTCGCCGATGTGCGGCGAGTTGAAATCCGTCTTTACGGCTCCCTGTCGGCAACCGGCGTCGGCCACGCCACCGACCGCGCCTGTGTCATGGGCTTGATGGGCGAGTGGCCGGACAGCATCAATCCCACGTCCATCGACAGTCGAATCCAGACCCTGCGCGAAACCGGCGAATTGTCCCTGGCAGGCCAGGTGACCATCGCCTTCGACTGGGCACACGATCTGCTGCTGCTTGACGAAAGCCTGCCCTACCACCCCAACGCCATGTCCCTGACAGCCTTCGGCGAAACCGGCGAGCTGTTTGAACAGACGTATTACTCGGTTGGTGGCGGTTTCATCATCGAAGCGGCTGAAGCCGAATCCGGGATCTCACCGGCCAGCGAAGTGCTGCTGCCGTACGATTTTTCCAGCGCCGTCGAATTGCTTCAGCTGTGCAACCAGCACAACTTGCGGATTTCCGAATTGATGATGGCCAACGAACGGGCCTGGCGCAGTGACGCCGAAATCCGCCAGGGCTTGCTGCATATCTGGTCGGTGATGCGCGAGTGCGTCGAGCAGGGCTTGAACCATGAGGGCATCCTGCCGGGCGGTCTGAATGTTCCTCGTCGCGCGGCGAAATTGCACCGTAGCCTGCTGGAAATCGGCAAACCGAACGTCATCACCTCGACCCTCTCGGCGATGGAATGGGTGAACCTGTTCGCCCTCGCCGTGAACGAAGAAAACGCCGCCGGCGGGCGCATGGTCACCGCACCGACCAACGGCGCGGCGGGCATCATCCCGGCGGTGTTGCACTACTACATGAAGTTCAACCCGGATGCTTCGGACGACGATGTCGTGGCGTTCTTCCTGGGCGCGGCAGCGGTAGGCATTCTGTGCAAGAAAAACGCCTCGATCTCCGGCGCCGAAGTGGGTTGCCAGGGTGAAGTCGGCTCAGCCTGCGCCATGGCTGCCGCTGGCCTGGCAGAGGTGCTGGGCGCCACGCCGGAGCAACTGGAAAACGCCGCGGAAATCGGCCTCGAACACAACCTCGGCCTGACCTGTGACCCGGTGGGCGGGCTGGTGCAAGTGCCGTGCATCGAACGCAACGCGATTGCCGCCGTCAAGGCGATCAACGCCACGCAAATGGCTCTGCGCGGCGACGGCAAACACTTCATTTCCCTGGATCGGGTGATCCGCACCATGCGCGACACCGGTGCCGACATGCACGACAAATACAAAGAGACCTCACGCGGCGGCCTGGCGGTGAACTGGGTAGAGTGCTGATCGTTTTCGAGGCGCATCACGGTTTAATGCCCTGAATCGTGCAGGCAAAAAGAAGGCGGGCCACAGTGCCCGCCTTCTTTTTGCCGTGATCATTGTCCGACAATCCAGTCGGCATGCCCCTTGCTACATCCCTGTTGGAACAATGATGGCGATATGGCCGTGAAATGGCCGGTGGTCCGGCGTTGCGAACCAACCCGATCACGGCCGGTCAACAACTGCACGTTCAATCAGGCGGTGACGCATCATGGACAACCCCTTTCAGCTCATTACCGATGCCTTTGCAGCGGATTACCAGATCAACCTGAGCATTCAGGGCCTGGACGGCAGCATCATGCTGACCCTTTCCAACAGTGGGCGCGTAGTCGCCAAGCGCATGATCAGTGCCGAACAACGCAATGACCCCGAGCGCCTTAAACGACTGGTGCAAAGCATCCAGTTCGGCATCGCCATCGAACAAGGCCACAGCGCCGTGGCCGTCCTCGAATCCATGACCGATGGCGGCACGCGCAGCCTGCCGCCACCCCCAGCCAAAGGGCGCCCGCGCCCCACCATGGGCCTTTAAAGCTCGCCCTTCTCCACCTCCGGGTGTTCACTGGAACCCGCACCGATCTTGCGGTGCGGGTTTTCTATCTTCACCGACGGAAACTGCGATGAAGCGTAACGCACCACCAGAATCGCAAACGCCAGCAGCAGAATACCGCCACACAGGTAGATGATCCCCAGGTCCGGTGGATTGTGGTGCGACACGTTGGATATCAACAGCCGCGTCAGCGCAGTGATCGCCACGTAGATCAGGAAACGCACCGGCATGTGGTTGGTCTTGAAGTAAATCCCGACCATCGCCCCCAGTTCCAGGTAGATGAACAGCAGCAGGATGTCATCAATCTTGATGTGCCCCTTCTCAAGCATCCCGAGAAACTCCATCACCGCCGCCCACGCGGTCACCGCACCGATGGCGAACAGTGCGAGGTAATGAAAGGTTTCGACGAACAGGTTGCCCAGGGACTCAGCCAGTTGATGCACATTCTGCCGCAGCTTTTCGGCCCAGTTGATTTTCACGATGATGTTTCCTTAGGTCGGCTCGACCGGATAATGCGGGTTGGACGTGACGGTTTTCCGCATGCAGAAAAAAGGCCACTGCATGATGGCGAGCGGCCCGCAATTGCGCGCCGTGGCGTTTGGTCGCACCTTGGGTGCCCTGCACCTGACAAACCCTGAATCCGGACTACATTAAAAAGCCACTACCCAAAGCAAAGGGATTCGCTTATCCTTTTCGCTGTATATAGATACAGTAGTCGAAATCGACAACCAATGTGAAGGCATGTGAGGTGGTGAATGGCCGTCGAAGTGGTATACCGCAGCAGCCGAGATCTGGAGCGCTTGTTCATGGATAAAGCCGAAGCTGACCGTCATGACAAAATGCTCGAACTGGCCGAGTTGCTGGCTGAAGTGTTGCAAAAAGCCGTTCCGTCCCTGACCGAGCAGCAAGTGGAAGAAGCCGGGATCTACATGGCGAAAAATCGCGATGTCTTCGCCAAGGCATTCAAGAGCCAGCCGGACGCCCTGTCCGAATTGCTGAGCGCACCGGCTGAAATCGCGCCAACGGTCGAAGCGGTTGAAGCCGAAGAGCCGGCACCAGCGGCCAAACCGGCCAAGGCACCGAAAGCTGCGAAGTGACATGCGAATTGAATAGGCCCTGAGTCGAATGACTCAGGGCCTTTTTCATTTTCCAGACTCAAAGGTTCTTGTTATCGGTACAGCACTTTCTCGGCCAACTCATCGGCCACCCGCGCCGGTGAACGTTTCTCCGCCTGGGCATGGGCAAAGACTTCAGTAAGTCGCGTGCTGATTTTCGACAAATGTGCGGTGATGGTCGACAGCTCTTCACCACGGTGTTTGAGCGAAACGTAGATCAAGCCACCGGCATTGATCACGTAATCCGGTGCGTACAGGATGCCGCGTCGCTCAAGTTGATCGGCGACGTCCAGGTGCGTCAGCTGATTATTCGCCGAGCCCGCCACCGCCGAACAGCGCAATTGCGTGACGCTATGACTGTTCAGCACCCCGCCCAGACCACACGGGGCCAGAATGTCGCATGGCGTGCTGAGCAATGCATCGTTGGCAATCGGATGCGCGCCAAGTTGCTCCATGGCCAGTTGCACTTTGCCGTGATCGATGTCGCTGACCAGCAACTCGGCACCCGCGGCATGCAGCTGTTCCGCGAGGGCGAATCCGACATTGCCCAGGCCCTGAATAGCCACACGCAAACCTTCTAGATTGTCGCTGCCCAAGCGGGCCATGGCGGTGGCGCGAATGCCGGTGAATACGCCCATCGCCGCATGCGGCGCAGGATCACCCGCCGAGGTCGTGCTGGTGACGTGCTGGGTCTGTTGCGCGATGCAATCCATGTCCGCCACGGAAGTACCGCTGTCGATGGCCGTGATGTAGCGTCCGTCGAGTTGATCGATACAGCGTCCGAAAGCTTCGAACAGCGCCCCGCGGTTCGCGACATGGGCAGGCCGGACAATCACCGCCACCCCGCCCCCCTGGGCCAGGCCGGCCAGTGCCGCTTTGTAACTCATGCCTTGGGCAAGGCGTATGGCATCCTCGACAGCAGACTCGTCGCTAGGGTAGGCAAGGTAACGACAGCCGCCCAGGGCAGGTCCCAGTCGGCTGTTATGGATGGCAATGACCGCCTTCAACCCGGTGACCGGGTCAACGCTCAGGTGCAGCGATTCAAGGCGAGTGCTTTGCATGAGAGCAAACATCGTAAGGCTCCCGAATCACTTCTTGTAGTCGCCAGTATAGGCTTGCGCCCAAAAATTGCAGAAGCGCACCGGAATAAGCGACGCAGCTGTAGAGTCTTTCGGAAATAACCTGTTGTTGCCCCTGCAAGGCACTGGACGAATAGCGGAGACGGGGCTAAAACGAGGCATTGCCCGGAGATTTCAATGACGCCGCGACAATCGTTTTTCGCTTGCCTGCAACGTTCACCGCCCGCCCTGTTCGAGGCGGCGCTGTGGATTTGCGTCGAACATGACAGCGAAGTGTCCCCCGAGGCAACGCTGGAAAAGGTGCGAGAACTGCAACAACGAGCCAGCGGCGGCTTGCCAATGCTGCCGGTGAGCGAGCTGGCGCAGCCGTTGCTGCGGCGCATGAATGATCTGGGGTTCGCGCAGGACGATGCCACACCCTTGCGGCCGCAAGCAGCGTTGATCCATAAAGTGTTGGAACGCCGACGCGGGCAACCGCTGGCCCTGGGGCTGATTGCGCTGGAATTGGCCAGAGGCCTGGAAATTCCCTTGGTCGGGGTAAACTTCCCCGGCCATTTTCTCTTGCGTGTGCCCGGTGCCGATCACTTGCTCGATCCCTGCGGCGGTCGCCGACTCTACCCCAACGACTGCCGCGAACTGCTGCAGCGCCAGTACGGCCCGAACATCAAGCTCAGTGCCGAACACCTGGTGACAGCCGAACCGGTGCAGATGCTGCAACGGCTGTCGCGCAACCTGCGCCAGTTGCACCTTTCCCACGACGATTACATTGGTGCCCTGATCGACGCCGAGCGCGTGCTTGAACTGGGTAACGCCAACGCCGCCGACTACCTGGCCCGCGCCAGTCTCTACCAACGCCTGGACTGCCCGAACGCCGAGCGCTTCGATCTGGAGCATGCGCTGTTGCTCAGTGACGACCCGATCCAGCGCATTCGCCTGACGGAACGGCTTGGGCATTTGCCGCCCAACTCAATCGTCCACTGAAAACAAACCTTTGTGGGAGCGAGCCTGCTCGCGATAACGGCGATCCATCCAAGACCGTAATCGCGAGCAGGCTCGCTCCTACAGAGGTGTTACGGCGTGTCCGGTTGGTTTGCCGGATGCGCCTTGATGAACGCCGGATGCGTGGCTGCCAATGCCGCCACCCGACGAATTCGCGGGTACGCCTCAAGGGAAATGTTGAAACGCTCAGCGGCATACAACTGTGGGATCAGGTAAACATCTGCCAATCCGGGCTGCGGGCCAAAGCAGTAGCCTTGCTCGCCGATCAACTGCTCCACGGCCGCCAGCCCCTGGCCGATCCAGTGCCCGATCCACTCCATCACCTGCGGTTCATCATGGCCCAATTGCCGCAGCCGATTGAGCACGCTGACGTTGTGCAATGGATGCACGTCGCAACCGATCAACGCTGCCACACCGCGCTCATGTGCACGAGCGACAAGGTCTTTGGACAGCAGCGGCACCTGTGGATAACGTTCCTCCAGGTACTCGATGATCGCCGGTGACTGGATCAGCAACGCGCCTTCTTCAGTGCTCAAGGCCGGCACCCGGCCTTGGGGATTGAGGGCCAGGTACGGCGGTTGGCGGTGTTCGCCACCGGGCTGCGCGATCAGGTTGATCGGCAGCGCCTGATAGTCCAGCCCCTTGAGCGCCAACGCGATGCGCACCCGATAGGACGATGTAGAGCGGTAGTAGGTATAGAGTTCCATGCTCCGTTCCTCTCAGCGCGCCGGCAGCACTTTGCCGCGGCACTCGCCGAAGCCGATGGACGCGAAGCCCTCGCGAGTGCATCGGCCACGCAGGATGATTTCGTCACCGTCTTCAAGGAACTTGCGCACCTCGCCCGACGCCAGCTCGATCGGTTTTTTACCGCCCTCGGTGATTTCCAGCAGGCTGCCGAACTGACCGTTTTCCGGCCCCGACAAAGTTCCCGAACCGAACAGGTCACCGGCCTGCAATTGGCAGCCGTTGACGCTGTGATGCGCGACCATTTGCGCCACGGTCCAGTACATGTATTTCGAATTGCTCAAGGTCAGGCGATGAGCCGGCAGGTTCTGCTCGCGCATGGCTTCGGTCAAGAGCAAGACTTCCAGCTCGATATCGAAACCGCCTGCAGCCTGATCACGTTTGTCGAACAGGTACGGCAGTGGCTGCGGATCACCTTCCGGGCGCGCAGGCTGGGCGCGACGGAAAGGCTCCAGCGCTTCAGCGGTCACGACCCATGGCGAGATGCTGGTGATGAAACTCTTCGACAGGAATGGCCCCAATGGCTGGTATTCCCAAGCCTGGATATCCCGCGCCGACCAGTCGTTGAGCAGGCAGAATCCGGCGATGTGATCGGCGGCGTCACCGATGGCGATCGAGTCGCCCATTTCGTTGCCCTGACCGATCCAGATGCCCAGTTCCAGTTCGTAGTCCAGACGTGCGCACGGGCCGAAGGTCGGCTCGGTCTGGCCGGCCGGCAGGGTCTGGCCTTTCGGGCGGCGTACGTCGGTGCCGGATGGACGAACAGTCGAAGCGCGGCCGTGATAACCAATCGGCACATATTTGTAGTTCGGCAGCAGCGGGTTGTCGGGACGGAACAGTTTACCGACGTTCTGCGCGTGCTCGATGCCGACATAGAAGTCGGTGTAGTCGTTGATCTTCGCTGGCAGGTGCATCTGGCAATCCGTCGCCAGCGGCAGCAGTTTTGCGCCTTGGGCTTCGATCTTGCCGTGCAGCGTGCTGCCTTCGCTCAACAGTTCCAGCAAGCGTTCGCGCAGCGCCACACGAGCGGCGCTGCCCAGCTCAAAGAACGCATTCAATTGACCGCCACGGGTGGCTTCGACGGCAGCTTTCGCGGCGCCGTCGAACAGGCCGGCATCCAGTGCGGCTTCCAGGTCGAAAATATGCTCGCCGATGGCCACGCCGCTGCGTGGCGCCGAACCCTTCACGCTGAACACGCCCAGCGGCAAGTTCTGCAGCGGGAAATCCGCGTGGCCGTTGGCGGAAGCAACCCAGCTGCGAGTGATGGAAGTCTGCGTCATGGGTTATCTCCGGGTCGGGTCGAAAGTGGCGGGCAGCGTAGCCCAGCAAGCGTCGTAGGTGGTTTGCAGTTGCGGGCAATCAAGGGCGAACCGGCTCGGGCGCAAGACCTGGCTGGTCTCGAACATGAAGGCCATGGTGTTATCGATTTTCGCCGGTTTGAGCTCAGCGTTGATCGCTTTGGTGCAGGTTTCGCCATCGGGGCCGTGGGCGCTCATGCAGCTGTGCAACGACGCGCCACCGGGTACGAAGCCTTCGGCCTTGGCGTCGTATTCGCCTTGGATCAGGCCCATGAACTCGTTCATCAGGTTGCGGTGGAACCATGGTGGACGGAAGGTGTTTTCAGCCACCATCCAGCGCGGCGGAAAGATCACAAAATCGAGGTTGGCCAACCCATGGACACTGGTCGGCGAAGTCAGCACGGTGAAGATCGACGGGTCCGGGTGATCGAAGCTGACGGTACCAATGGTGTTGAAACGGCGCAGGTCGTACTTGTACGGCACGTTGTTGCCATGCCAGGCGACAACGTTGAGCGGCGAATGATTGAGTTCGCAGGCCCACAATTGTCCGAGGAACTTTTGGACCAGGGTGGTCGGCTGCGCAAGGTGTTCGTACGCCGCGACGGGGGTCAGAAAGTCCCGTGGATTGGCCAGGCCGTTGCTGCCGATCGGCCCGAGATCCGGCAGGCGCAATGGCGCACCGTGGTTTTCCGCGATGTAGCCACGCGCTTGCGGATCAAGCAGCTCGACACGAAATTTCAGGCCCCGGGGCAGTACGGCAATTTCCAGGGGCGCCACTTCCAGCACGCCCAGTTCAGTGGCAATGCGCAAACGCCCCTGCTGTGGCACCAGCAGCATTTCACCGTCGGCATTGAAGAACACCCGCTCCATGGAGCGATTGGCGAGGTAGTTGTAGATGCTGATGCCGGCCGGTTTTTCGGCGGAGGAGTTGGCCGCCATGCTCACCAGGCCGTCGATGAAGTCGGTCGGCTCAGCGGGAATCTCAAGTGGGTTCCAGCGCAGGCGATTGGGCGTCACTTCACCCAAGGGGCCACCGGCCAACTGTCGGTCGAGTTTGACGAATGCCGGGTGATTGGCCGATGGCTGAATGCGGTACATCCAGGTCCGCCGCGCTTCGCTGCGGGCCATGGTGAAAGCGGTGCCGGAGAACAACTCGGTGTAGAGGCCGTAAGGGGCTTTTTGCGGGGAGTTCTGGCCGACGGGCAATGCACCGGGGAGCGCTTCGCTGCTGAATTCGTTGCCGAAGCCTGACTGATAAGCCAACGCCTGGGCGGTTGAATCGGGGTTCATGGAGCCTCCTGAACGGGAGTCGACGGTAACCGATCGCTCTGTTGCAGCGCTCATGGCACGTCTGGGTTATTTTTATCGTAATCCAATTACGCATAACGTAATTTGATTGGTATTGACCGTCAAGCTATAAAGACGCCCATTCGTCCCGGGATCACAGCACCAACATGGAAAAGCCCAGCAGCGACAGCAACGGCAAACAGAAAGTCCGCTCCGCCGAGGTGGGGACCGACATCCTCAAGGCGCTGGCCGAGTTGTCGCCCTCGACCTCTCTTTCGCGCCTGGCCGAACACGTGCAGATGCCGGCGAGCAAGGTTCACCGCTATTTGCAGGCGCTGATCGCCAGCGGCTTTGCCGAACAGAACGCGGCGACCAACCATTACGGCCTGGGCCGTGAAGCCTTGCGCGTTGGCCTTGCGGCCCTCAACGCAATGGATGTGCTGAACGTCGCCGCCCTGCCCTTGGCCGAGCTGCGCGATGACTTGAATGAAACCTGTTTTTTAGCGGTGTGGGGCAATCAGGGCGCGACCGTAGTGCGCATCGAACCCGCGGTGCGTGCGGTTACGGTGGTCACACAATTGGGCTCGGTATTGCCCTTGCTCAGTTCTTCGACTGGCCTGGTCTTTGGCGCATACCTGCCCAAGCGCGAAACCGTTGAGCTGCGCGACCGGGAATTGCAGGAGCATGCCAGTCACGCGCTGGCAGATGAGCAGGCTTACACCCTGTTGTGCGAGCAGATCCGTGCGCGGGGCCTGCATCATGTGCATGGCTTGTTGATGCCGGGGGTGGACGCCTTGTCGGCACCGGTGATGAACGCAATGGGAAATGTCGTGGCCGTGTTGACCGTGGTCGGCCCGACGTCGCTGTTCCACGCCGACGAAAATGGCCCGGCCGCGCAGCGCTTGTTGTCCGCAACACGCGCCGTCAGTTGGCGAATGGGCTATGAGGCAAAAACACCCGGCGCTTGAATAGCGGTTGTGCCGGCACGCGCCGGCACAACGGCTGAATCAAACTACAGATTGAATTTGGAACAGCTCTGCAATATCTGCACTAATACCGTTTACTTCGTCAAACTCCAGACCTTTGAAACGATGTATCGAATCAAATGTATAGGCTTTGACAAACAAACCTAGATGGTCGCCCTCAAAGTAAGGAACTTCGCCGTCCTGCAATTTCAGATACAAGGCCCATACCAGCGTTTGCGAGTAAGTGACCAGTGGTTTTTCAAGCGAAAAAACGCCATTGATGTAAACGTCGTCAACATCAATTCCACGCCCGCTGAGCCTTGCATGCAATATGGCACGCACTCGCTCGATATTTAATTCTTCCATGATTGAATAACCTGTTAATTAGAGTTGATAACGCCAGACTCAAATCATGGTTGCCTATGTCTGAGTCCTGCCAACATCTTAATTAAAACCATCATCGTTGCACCCAAGGGAGTGTTTGCATTCATTACTCCCGGGAAATCAATCCCAGCTTTTTTGCTATCGCTACTGCTTGAGTGCGACGCTCTACACCTAACTTGCTGTGGATTCGCCGCGCATGGGTTTTCACTGTATGTAATGAAATGAACAATTGTTCGGCAATCTGCTGGTTGGAGTTGCCTTGGGCAATCAGGCCAAGTACTTCCAGTTCCCGCCCGCTCAATGGATTGTCGTCGATTGTTGCCGCAGACTCGTCGTCCATGCCGTAACGGCTGAGCAAGGTCGGTTGGCGCAGGCGCAGTTCACACAAGGCCTGTTGCAATTGCCCACGCCCTGCCAGCTTCAGGCCCGCCAGCAATGCCGATTTCGCCAGATCGGTTTCGCCCGTCAGGTCCGCTACTTCGCAGATCGCCAACTGCAACTCCGCTTCCAGCGCCAGCATTGAATGTTGCTGAGCGTGAACGAGCAGGTTGTTGAGTCGTTCGAGCGGTTGTTGCGCCTCCTGCAGTCGGGTTTGGGCAAGCACCAGTAAATACTCGACACGGGCAATCAGCATCACGGTCGCGGGAGGGGCCTGGCGGGCATGCGTTCCGCGATAGTGACGCAACACACGGGTCAACGCTTCGCGAGCCAATTGCGGGCGTCCCTGCTGCAACCAGAAATGACTGCTGATTTGCAGCAATACACCCCGATAAACCGTTTCGGGAATCTGCCGCTGCTGCATCAAGCGCTCGGCATCGCGCAATCGATCGAAAGCGAGGGCGTAATCGCGTTGGTTGGCGGCCAGTTGGGCCTGCCCCAGAAAACCATACAACGCACGCTTGTCCTGGCTGTGCAGGCAGTCTTGCAAACCAGACTGGAAGAATTCGGCAGCCACCTCTTCCTGCCCCTGACATAGCGCCAGTCGCCCGCGCTGCAGGGCGATCCTGCCCAGCAACGGCGTCGGCCGATCGGCCTGTCGACTCAACAATGCGTGGATATCGGCCAACAAGCTTTCGGCTCGCCGCGGCGCACCTCGCTGCTCCAGCAACTGGGCGTGATCAAGTTCAAGCAAGCCTTCAAACAGCAACGAACCTTGCGCACGGGCCAGACACAACGCCTCACGATTGCAGGCCTGCGCAGTATCGAGTTCGGCGTTGAGCAAGGCTTGTTGAGTCAACCCGGACAAACACAACAGCCGTGCGGGCCAGGCATCCGGCGTCAATTCAGCCAGCGCGTCAATAAAGTGTGCACGTGCCGCTTCCATGCGCCCCAGCAAATGCAACAGCCAACCTTGTTGTGCCTGCCAGCGAGCCAGCAATTGCCGCTGAAGCGTGGCGGTCGGTTGTGGTGCGAAACGGGCCAGTTGGCCAATGCACTCGGCAGCCTGATCGAAGCGCCCGGCGAACAACAACGCCGCCGTGATCAGTCCCACCAACTGCGGCGAACCGAGGGTCAACTCTTCGCCCTGTCGCTCATGCAGATTCAACAACAAGCGCACGTTTTCTCGCCGGAACAAATGCTCAAGACTGAAGTGCTGCAACAGAGTGACGGCAACCTCGAACTCTTCAGCCAGCAGCGCTTGTTCGAACGCCCCCTGCCAGTCTTCCTCGGCGCAAAACCACTGACATGCGCGCCGATGCCAGGCACGCCCCGCCGAACCTCGCTCGTCGCCCACGGCCCGGGCCAACGGCACAAAAACCCGCAGCCACTCGCTGGAGTCTTCCCATGGCTCGATGAAACAGCCCATGTCCTGCAATTGATGCAACCATTGCGCCCCTTCACCGGCGCCGAACAGATGCTCGCAGAGGCTGGCGTTGAATCGCGGCAAACGCGCCAGTACCTGCCAAGCCTCAATCAGTTCAGGGGCCAGCGCGCTGAACAACTCATGGTGCAAATAATCGAGCAGTGTCGCCGAGCGCTCCTGTTTGTTCTGCTCGGCTGCCCACTGGCAGGCATCCAGCAAGGCAATGCGCACACCGGCACACCAGCCTGCACTGCGCTGAATAATTCTGCGTGCTGTATGCGTGGCCATTGCTGGCTCGACATGACTGAGCAAATGCTGGACTTCACACTCGGTAAACGCCAGCGCGCGGGCCTCGCATTCGTACAACTCATCATCAAGCAACAGCCGGGGCCAGTTGCATTGTGGACGTCGGCGCGAGGCCAGCCACCAATTCAATGTCGGGCTTCTGACAGCCAGTAAACGATCCAGAAAGCGATCGAGTTCGGGGTTGGAAACCCGGCAATAATCGTCGATGAAAAGCCAGGTTGGCACCTGCAAACGGGACAGGTACTCCAGCAAAAAAGTCTCATCGGCCGAAGCCAGACCCAGCGCATGTGCAAGGCGTTGCCGGAAAGCGGCGATACCCAGGGATTCCCCGGCCATCGGCAACCAACACACCCGGCAATCCACCGGCGCACGTAACAGGCACTCGGTGAGCAGCGCACTCTTGCCGCTGCCCGCCGGTGCGCAGAGCAACTTCACTCGAGCCGTCGAGGCCAGCAATGGCTCGACCAAACGCTCTCGAGCCAAATGATGGGAGGACAGGCGAGGCAGGAATCCAGGACGGTCCAGACACAATGTCATGGCAGTCATAGTGATGCGCCTTGTTATTGTTGTGGCGCCACCCTAGCCCCCTCCCGAGCGCTTGTTGAAGAAGTATTCAGCACGCTGATTTGCGGCCATAAAAAAGGTGACTGCGAGGTCACCTTTTTGTGTAAGACGCTGTAGGACGATTACCTCACACCCGTACTCCTGAGCGCCGCCGGCGTGTAGTCCCCGGCTTTTGCCGCGATGTTGAATTCGAAGCTGCGTTTCTCCTCATTCTTCATCCCCAGGGCAATGTAACGACCGGCAATCAAGTCATACAGCGCTTCGACGGTGTAGGCCGGCACCTGATGATCGTAGTAGAACTGCGCATGCCCTTCGGCGACTCGCCACAGTTGGCCACGACCGTCGTAGTGATCGGCCAGCGCCACCTGCCAGGTGTCTTCGTCGATGTACATATGACGCTTGGCGTAAACATGCCGTTCGTTAGGCTTGACCGTGGCCACCACTTCCCAGACCCGGTGCAGCTCATAGCGTGTCAGGTCCTGGTTGATATGGCCGGCCTTGATCACATCGGTGTATTTGAGGTCTGGCGAATCGAGTTTGTAGCTGTTGTACGGAATGTACATTTCCTTCTTGCCGACCAGCTTCCAGTCGTAGCGATCCGGTGCGCCGGAAAACATGTCGAAGTTGTCGGTAGTACGCAGCCCGTCAGACGAAGTGCCCACACCGTCATACGCCACTTGCGGCGCGCGACGCACACGACGCTGACCGGCGTTGTAGATCCACGCCTTGCGCGGTTCCTGGACCTGATCGAGGGTCTCGTGAACCAGCAGCACGTTACCCGCCAACCGCGCCGGCGCGGTCACTTCCTGCTTGAAATAGTTGAGGACGTTCTCGTCACTGCCCGGCTTCAAATCCCCCAGCAGCGATGGCACGGCCACTTCGTCCTTGAATCGAATGACGGTGAAATCACCATTGGACTGTGGCGTGGCCTGGGTAATGGTGCGACGCAAGTTGCCGCCGTGATAACGGGTGATGTGGTTCCAGATGACCTCTACACCGTTCTTCGGAATCGGAAAGGCGTAATAGCGATTGCCAGTGAAATTGGCCAGACCGTTGCCATCGTTGGTCGGTGTCACGTTCAACGCGCTGCGTTTGGCCGCCTCATAGACTTCTGGCGGCAGGGCCGCGGTGCGGTGGCTGGGGTAGACCGGAATCTTGTAGGTCTCGGGGTAGCGCTTGAACATCGCGATCTGCCCGTCAGACAGCTTGTCCTTGTATTTGTCGACCGTTGCGGCAGTGATCACGAACAGCGGTTTTTCATTGGCGAATGGATCAGCCAGGAAACCCTTGCTGTCCACCGCACCAGCGTTTTTCGGAATGCCACCGGTCCACGGCGGAATCGAGCCGTCGGCATTGCCGGCCTTCTCGCCACCGAGCGGGGTGAGCGTGGTGCCAAGCTTGTCGGCTTCTTGTGCCGATACGGCGGCCATCACGTTGACGGCCAGCAGACTCAGGGCCAGGGCGGAACCGATTTGCAGAATCATCTTGCGCATTGAATTCATCCTTTTCAGCCAGATCAGAAGTTCACGCCAAAGCTCAACGCCACGAAGTCGCGGTCTTCGAGCACGTTGTAGTCACCGCCGAAGAAATCGGTGTAACTGAGGCTTGCGGTGTAGGTGTTGCGGTAGTCCGCATCAACGCCAACGCTCACGGCCTTGGCACCTTCGTTGAACAACCCGTTGGGACCATAACCGGCGACGTCATGGGACCAGGACAGGTTGGGTTTGAAGTTGATCCCGGCAATGACGTTGTTGTAATCGAGGATTGCCCGGGCGCGATAACCCCATGAGGTCGAGGTCACGAAACCGTCGGTATCGCCACCGAAACCATACTGGCCGTACACCGAGTCGCGGCCATAGCGCAGTTTGCTGCGAGACTCCAGGCCACCGACCCGCACCACCGCCGCCTCACCCACCAAGGTCAGGCGATCAGCGCCTGCAATCTGGTCGATGAAGTGCGTCAGGGTGCTCTGAACCTGCGTCACTTCCTTGCGCCGATAGCCTGTGTTGTCGGCACCGGGCGCGGTCGCAATGGGTGACGCTGCGCCACCGGCAATGGGGTTGAGCATCGCCAGGGTCAGGTCGTTGGTGTTGACCTGCACCGGCGCGTTGGGGCGATAACTGATCTCGCCGGTCCACGCCGTGCCGGTAGGCAGCGTCGTGGAAAAACTCGCGCCGTAGAGGCGAATGTCCTCGGGGTATTCAAGGTAGTACTGACCGCGACCGAGCATCACACTCTGCGCCAGCCCCCCACCGCTACCCGGAGCGATGCGGTTGGCCGTGGTGACAATGCCCGGAATGCTCGCCAGCGTTCTGAGCCCCGCCGTCGTGGTGCCAACCGTCGGGGTTCGGCTGTGGTAATTCATGAAATACAGGCCATACTCGGTATCGTCGCCCAGCCAACGCAATGCGGTCCCCCACTGCCCCGAATCCCGGGCATCGCGGTCGCCACCACGGGGAACGACCACGCCTTCGCTGGTCACCTCGAAGCCCTGGCCAAACGCCGCAGCAATCGGTTGCAACGGTGCAATCGCAGGGCTGGCGACCGTGTATCCCTTGTTACATCCGTCCGCTACCACGTCGACCCCGAAGAAGGTGCCGCAGTTATCGACGACGGTCTGATCCCACTCCAGTTGATAGAAACCTTCGACGGTCAACTTGTCGGTCAGGCCTTGGGAAGCAAACAACATGTTGACCGGGATCAGCCCTTCCTTGATCTCGGCACCCGGACGACGAAACGCGGAAACGTCGACCGGGTTGATGCTGTTGATCGAGTTGCCGATGAACGTACTTTCGCCCCAGCTCACCACCTGTTTACCGGCACGAACAGTCCCCGGCAGATCGGCGATGGAATAGTTGTGATAGACGAAGGCGTCGAGAATCTGCGCACCGGAAGACTTGGAGCCCTCTTTGCGGTTGTGATCGCTGATCGGCTTGAACGGCCGGTCTTCGTCCTTCAATTCGAAGTCGTACCAATACTTGCCACGGACGAACACACCGGTGTCGCCGTATTTCAGTTCAAGGTCGTGAATACCCTTGAAGATCTTCGAGAAGGTTTCGCCTTTCTTGAAATTCTGACGACCGTCGTCGCCGGTCGACGCCTGTCCACTACCACCGTTGACCGTGCCCACCAGGGCATCGTCCGCATCGCGCATGCCCCAACTCGCGCCGACCGACAGCGAAGAGTCGAACGTCCCTTCGATTTCCCCGATGTTGAATGAAACAGCCTGCGCCTGGGCACAGCAGCCCAAGGCAACCGCAGCGGCCAGCGCCTGCGGTGTGAAGATGGCGCGCATTGTTGTTTTTGTCATGCGTCTTCCCCGGTGAGTGACAGAAGGCCTCACCCTACTGCCGCAGGCCTGGGGCGATAAGCGCACCAAGGAGGTATTCGTGATGTACCTCCAAAGGATGACTGGTCATATGGAACGGGCGATTGCGCGGCGCATAGACAGACTGGATGTGAAGGCATCAGTCGAATTCATGGACTACGCTGCAGGCGAGCGAACTGTTACGCAGGCGGTAACGGTGCATGTCCGCAATTGCTGTTTTTCCTTTGCCGGCAAAGACTTATTCTTGCCGGGCTTTCACGGATTACAGCCCGGAAGCACGACAGATTTCAGGTGAGTTGAAGCGTTTCGACTCATCGCCCCGTGTACACCGACGTTGATTTGTAGCTCCTGGATCCAACGTCTTGCTTGGCCGCTGCGTTTGCAGCGGCCTTTTTTATGGGCGTGGTTTTTGTCGCGAGGGGGTCAATCGGGGACGGCAGAACCTGATCTGGCTCTGCCGAATGAAGCGCAGTCAGAGCGAATATTTTTGCAAATTCCCCATCATCTCCTTCAACGCTTCAATATTGTCCTTCGGATGCGCCGCTCCTTCGAAATCACAGATCTGCTGCCAATGCGCCGCCACGTCTTCCGGGGAGAACCCCACCCGTGGATCGAACCCGGCGCCGAGGCTGCGTTCCCAGCGGACTTTGCCCATCCAGCCGCCGCCGACTTCGAACAGGCCGGAGGTTTCCTGGCAGTTTTCGCTGGCCAGGTACACCACCAGCGGGCTGACCAGTTCTGGCTTGAGTTGTTCGAAGACTTGCGGCGGGATCAGGCCTTCGGTCATGCGGGTGCCGCCGGTGGGGGCGATGGCGTTGACCAGGATGTTGTTCTTGCGGCCTTCGATGGCCAGGGTGCGGGTCAGGCCATAGAGGCCAAGTTTGGCCATGCCGTAGTTGGATTGGCCGAAGTTGCCGTAGATGCCTGAAGTGGACGCGGTGAAGATCACTCGACCGTAGTTTTGCTCGCGCATGTGCGGCCAGGCAGCGCGGGTGACTTTGTAGGCACCTTCGACGTGGACGCGGTAAACCAGGTCCCAGTCGGCGTCGTCCATTTTGTGGAATGTCTTGTCGCGCAGGATACCGGCGTTGTTGACCACCACGTCGACCCGGCCGAAGGCATCGAGGGCGTGCTGGACCAGTTTGTCGCCATCGGTGACCGAGTCGTGGTTGGCCTCGGCGGTGCCGCCGGCCTCGCGGATTTCAGCCACAACGCGGTCGGCGGCCGAAGCGTTGGCGCCTTCGCCCTGGGCCGAGCCGCCAAGGTCATTGACCAGCACTTTCGCACCCTGTTTGGCGAATAACAGTGCATGCGCCCGTCCCAGGCCGCCACCTGCACCGGTGATGATCACGACTTTATCTTCGAAGCGCACAGACTCATTCATGTGAGGAAACTCCAGCAGGCCAGGGACATTACCCGGGAGTGTCAGGCACGGCGCTGCGGCTCACAATGAACACGGCGGAGGCTGAATGGTGCGCGATAAGGCTGGGGGATGATGAGCCCCAGCCTCAGGAACAGGCCACTTTGAGGGGTGGCATCACCAACCGGTCGCGAAACGCCAGGTAATGCTTGAGCACCTGGCACGGCGCCTCGATCTGGGGATAGTGACCAATATCGGTCAGCAGCACGGTGTCCGGTTCGGGGATCAGCTCGCGGTAACGCGCGACCATGTGCGCGCCCGAGATCGGATCGACTTCGCCATCGATTACCCGCAGCGGTACTTCACCGCGCTGCATTGCACTGACCCAGCGATCGCGCTGGACGCGGCGCTCCGGAATGTATGTGATCAATTTGTGCATGATCCGAGGCCCGCGATTGCTTTCGATCAGGCTCCAGAAATCATCCATTTCGCTTTCGCTGGGACGGGTCTGCGGCCCGAAAATCTGGCGGAAGCTTTTCACCAGGCCGTCGCGACTGAACGCGCGGCCGATCATCCAGCCTAGGGGGCCGAGCAGCAGTTTTTGCATCAGCACCGGACGGTGGGTTTCCGGAAACAACCCGCCATTGAGAAACACGCAACTGGCGAGATTGATCCGCGATTCGTAATGCCGGGCCAGCAGTTCCTGGGCCACGCTGTCGCCATAATCATGAGCCAGTACATGCACCGGTTGCTCGACATTCAGATGAGCCAGCAATGCCTGTTGCAGATCGGCCTGCTCCAGCAGGCTGTATTCATGGTTGACCGGTTTGGCCGAGTCGCCGAAGCCCAGCATGTCGCAGGCAATCACCCGATAACGCTGGGCCAGCGGTTGCCAGAGATAATGCCAGTCCCAACTGGCACTCGGGAAACCATGGATGAGCAACAGCGGCTCACCCTGCCCCGCCGTCCAGTAATGGATGGTCTGACCATGGAAATCGAAGGTCTGCCCGCGTTTGCGCCAGACACTCAGGGGGATCTCTGCGAGTGCCATTAGAGTTTATAACCCGGGTCTTGTTTATCGAGTTTGCGCAGCAACGCCGGCCACGCCAACGCTCCGCCCATGCCTTGGGAGCTTTTGGTGACACCGGCAATCATTGCCTTGGCGCCGGCAAGAATCTGCGGTTCGATGGCGATCAACTCGGCACCACCGTTCTGTGCCATGACCTGAATGTCGCAGGCGCGCTGAAAGGTGAACATCATCAGGAAGGTGTCGGCGATGCTGTTGCCGCAAGTCAAAAGGCCATGGTTGTGCAGCATCAGGAAGTTGTTCTCGCCGAGGTCGGCTTGCAGACGTGCCTTTTCTTCGTGATTCAGCGCAACGCCTTCATAGGCGTGATACGCCAGGCTCGACAGAACAAAAAGCGACTGCTGGCTGATCGGCAAAATGCCCTGCTTCTGCGCCGAGACCGCAACACCTGACGCCGTATGGGTATGCAGCACACAGACCACGTCATGGCGAACTTCGTGAACGGCACTGTGGATGGTGTACCCGGCCGGATTGATCTCGTAGGGACTGTCCATCAACTTGTTACCGGCCTGATCGACTTTGACCAGGCTCGACGCGGTGATTTCATGAAACATCAAGCCGAACGGGTTGATCAGGAAGTCTTCAGTGCCGGGTACTTTGGCAGAGATGTGGGTAAAAATCAGATCGTCCCAGCCATGCTGGGCCACCAGACGGTAACAGGCAGCGAGGTCGACACGGGTCTGCCATTCGGCTGCGCTGACCAGGTCTTTGACGCTGTGTGAGGATTGGACTGGGGCTACGCTCACGGCAAGGAACCTCGGCTTTTTTATTATGGAGTGTTTCCAATGACTACCGAGTCTAGTCAGCCTCCAGGGTTCCCGTAGTTGCATTGGCAGCCAGCTTGATGGCCGAACGAGTCAGTGGCTCAAAGAGTTTGGATCCGTGTCAAAGTACCGCCGCCAGGCAAGGCGAGGCGCGCCTTTGAAGCAGCCTCGACAGAACCGTGACAGCGGTTGAAACGAACGTTGAAGACTGTCGGTCAACCGCGCAATGCGCTGACCAGTTCTGCCAGCCAGGGCTCTGCATCGGCTTCAGGGGTCACACTTTCACTGGCGTCCAGACGCAGCATCGGCAGGACTTCGCGAATACCCAACTCGCCGAACAGCTCGCGCATCAACTCGCCACCGCCACAAAAAGTATCGCCATAACTGGCATCGCCCAGCCCGATGACCGCACCGGGCAAACCACGCCATTGAGCGGGCAACTGGTCGCGAATCGAGAAATACAGCGGTTGAAGATTATCCGGCAATTCGCCCATGCCAGTGGTCGAGGTCACGGCGAGCAAGGCGTGCGGGGCAAACGCTTGAATGTCTGCAAGGCTTGCACGGGGGTTGTGCAGGGTTTCGAAACCGGCAGCGTTCAAAATGTTCGCGGCGTGACGGGCGACTTCTTCAGCCGTGCCGTAGACCGAGCCGGAAATGATGGCGACTTTCATCAATCTGATCCTGAACCTGAGTGAAAGACCGGGATATTAACAGCACGGTCAGCATTGTTCTTTTAGAATGCCGCAGACAACCAACAAGGAAGGGTTTCACCGATGATCAACGCAAAGCTGCTGCAACTGGCCATCAATGCCTCCAATGACGGCATCGTGATTGCCGAGAAGGAAGGCGAGCAAGACAAGATCCTGATTTACGTCAACCCTGCTTTCGAACGCCTGACTGGGTACACCAGCGAAGAAATCCTCTACCAGGATTGCCGCTTCCTTCAGTCGGGAGACCGAGATCAGCAGGCCCTCCCGTTGATCCGCGATGCATTGAACAATGAAGGCTCCTGCCGGGAGATCATCAGGAATTACCGCAAGGACGGCACCCCTTTCTGGAACGAGCTGTCGATTTCCACGGTGAAAAATCCGAATGACGGACAGGTCTACTTCATCGGCGTCCAGAAAGACGTGACCGTGCAGGTCAAGGCGCAGCAGCGGGTTGCACAGCTGGAAGCGCAACTGGCTGAAGTCCAGGCCGAACTCGCGGCGATAAAGGCGACGAACGGCGCAAACAAAACTGCGAATTAATTGTCATTAACTACAATCACCAATGACTTTGTATCTATATCTTTCGAGTTTGCTATGCAACGCGACGCGCTCCTGACCCAGGATGAGCTGGATTTCATCCAGACCATGCAACATAACCCGCAGCTCAATGTGCGGGATGCGACGTCGAGTCTGCTGGTCAACGGTGGATCGCAAATCCGTGACTTGCTCACGCGCCTTGCTGCGCATGAGCAAGTGACCATCCAAGCCAATTTCGAAAATCAACAGATGACCTTCCCCCTGCATCTGGTGGAAGACGAATTTCACGCGCTGCATCTTCGGCTGGGCGTACCCAGCATTTATGAAGACGGGCCATTGGTCCGCCCATGGCGGCTGGTGCTCGACGAGCCGGTAGCCCTTGAAAATGCCAAGGGCCAGCCCGGTACGATGTGGGTGCATGAAGTATCGTTCAAGGGCGTGCTGTTGGAGGTTCGCAACAAAACCAAGGCACCGAAGCATTTCGCCTTGTGGTTCAGCCCGTCAGGCTATGAGCGAATCGCCTTGCGTGGCACGTTCGAGAAGGAAACCGAACAAGGCTTCTATGCCTATCAGTTGAGCCAGGACGACAAGGATGAAACCGAGCGTTTGCGCCAGTACATCCTGCAGCAGCACCGACTGACCCACCCCGCCCTGCATCTCTGACGATCAGGTATCCAGACCGCCAGCGAGAAATTGATTCAGGCGCTGGCGCATCACCGTTCCCTCGTTCCCCAGGCAGCCAATCGACGATCCGGCCAGGCTTTCCTGCGCCAGATCCGATGCATCGCCCGCCAACAACACTGGACAATCCAGGCTCATCGCCAGGCGATTCAAACGCCGCGGCAGCTCCGCCGTCGGCACGTGGTTGGAGAACAGCACCAATGCCTGTGGCTTGATTCGTTCGCAAACCAGGGTCAATTCATCAAACGGCTGACCAATGGTCAATACCCGCACGCCCGTTTGCCCGGAGCCGAGAAACAGCGCAGCAAGCAACAGCTCAAGCTCCCGGCATTGTCCCGCGAGGGCACAAACGATGACTCGTCTTGGTTGTTTGTCGCGAATCAGCAGCAGGCGCTGCAACACTCTTGATCGCAGAAAACCATCGAGGAAAAGCCATTCGCTGGTCCTGCCGAACGCATCCTGGCGTTGCAGCAACTGCTTCCAGAGCGGAAGGAGAATGTCCTGGAAAACGACCGGCTGCGAATACGTGGAAAAAATCTGACCGTAGACCTGATCCAGCCGAACCTCATCGAATGACACGACGGCGGCCTCGATCTGTTGCTGCCACTGCGAGTAGTCAGCCTGCACAAGGTCTTGAGGTATGAGGTGCGATTCGATCCAGCCGAGAATGCTGCGCACCCGCTCGACATCGGCCATCGAATACAGACGATGCCCACTAGCGGTGCGTGTCGGCACGATCAGCCCATACCGGCGCTCCCAGGCACGCAGGGTCACCGGGTTGACGCCGGTCAGGCGCGACACCTCGCGAATGGGGAAGAGCTCATCCTGCTCCAGTAAGCCGCTGTGGCGGGAATCCGAAGCGATGTCAGTGATTACGGGCATCTGGCTAAACATCCTTGTAGCGTTCGAGGCCCATTCTAACTCTCCAGTCCCGAAAAAATTCAACCTGACGCGGGAAAGAATGTCACTGTCGTTTCTGGCACATCAGCAATAGGCCTTGTCTGGCCCGAGACGCACCCCATCACCCCCGACGCTGCGCCTGGCGAAACACCTCTCCTGAGTGACCTCGGCACTGCCCTTGCGGTGGGCGTAGGTGAACGCTGCAATGCGCTGGTATAGTTTTGCTCTTAACGCGATGCGAGCCGCTCATGACCTCTTCTGCAGCCCCTATCCTCATCACCGGTGCCGGCCAGCGTGTTGGCCTGCACTGTGCGCAGCGACTGCTCGAAGACGGTCATCGCGTGATCTTCAGCTACCGCAGTGAACGGCCCGGCGTACAGACCCTGCGGGATTTGGGGGCGACGGCAGTGTTTGCGGACTTTTCCAGCGAGGCCGGGGTTTTTGCATTCATCCGTGAACTGAAAACCCATACCGACAGCCTGCGGGCAATTGTCCACAACGCTTCCGAATGGCTCGCCGAAACCGCGGATACCGATGCAGCGGCATTCACCCGCATGTTCAGCGTACACATGTTGGCGCCCTACCTGATCAACTTGCACTGCGCCGACTTGCTGGAACGCTCGAGCCCCGCCGATATCGTGCACATCAGCGACGACGTGACCCGCAAGGGCAGCAGCAAGCACATTGGCTACTGCGCCAGCAAAGCCGGGCTCGACAGCCTGACCCTGTCCTTCGCTGCAAAGTACGCGCCGCACATCAAGGTCAACGGGATCGCGCCCGCCCTGCTAATGTTCAATGCTGACGACGATGCAGCCTATCGCGCCAAGGCACTGGCCAAGTCCGCCCTGGGCATCGAACCGGGCAGCGAAGTGATCTATCAAAGCCTGCGATATTTGCTCGACAACCCGTATGTCACCGGCACGACCCTGACCGTCAATGGCGGAAGGCACATCAAATAAGTGTCCCGCGAGGATCTTCCATGACGCTATTCCTGCACCAGAACGCCCTGTCCCAGAGCTATCGCGAGATCCTCATCGGCCTCGGTGAAAATCCTGATCGCGAAGGCCTGCGAGACACCCCGGCGCGTGCGGCCAAGGCGATGCAGTACCTTTGTCATGGCTACGAACAAAGTGTCGAAGAGATCGTCAATGGCGCGCTGTTCGCCTCCGACAACGATGAAATGGTGATCGTCGACAACATCGAGCTCTATTCGCTTTGCGAACACCACTTGCTGCCCTTCATCGGCAAGGCGCATGTGGCTTATATTCCCACGGGCAAGGTGCTGGGCCTGTCGAAGATTGCCCGGCTGGTGGACATGTTTGCCCGCCGCCTGCAAATCCAGGAAAACCTCACCCGGCAAATCGCCGACGCGGTGCTGCAAGTCACCGGTGCGGCAGGCGTCGCAGTGGTCATCGAAGCCCAGCATATGTGCATGATGATGCGCGGCGTCGAGAAACAGAATTCGACCATGAACACCTCGGTGATGCTCGGCGCCTTTCGCGAGTCAAGCAACACCCGCCAGGAGTTCCTGCAATTGATTGGACGGAGCAAGTAGTAATGCCACAACTTCAACCAGGCATGGCACGCATCCGGGTCAAGGACCTGTGTCTGCGCACTTTCATTGGCATCAACGAAGATGAAATCCTCAACAAGCAGGATGTGTTGATCAACCTGACCATCCTCTATGCGGCCCAGGAAGCGGTGCGTGACAACGATATCGATCACGCGCTGAACTACCGCACCATCACCAAAGCGATCATCGCCCACGTGGAGGGCAATCGTTTTGCCCTGCTTGAACGCCTGACCCAGGAAATTCTCGATCTGGTCATGGCCAACGCCTCGGTGCTGTATGCCGAAGTCGAAGTCGACAAGCCCCACGCGCTACGGTTTGCCGAGTCGGTGTCGATTACGCTGGCGGCAAGCCGCTAGCTTCAAGCTATAAGCGTCAGGCTGTAAACTTGCAGCCACCACAACCCAACTTGCAGCTTGAAGCTTGCCGCTTGAAGCTGTCTCGCCGAGACCGCCATGAACGATCAACAACGCCTCGAACTCGAAGCCGCGGCCTTTCGCCGGCTAGTGGCCCACCTGGACAGCCGCAAGGATGTGCAGAACATCGACCTGATGAACCTTTCCGGGTTCTGCCGCAACTGCTTGTCCAAGTGGTACAAGGCCGCCGCCGACGAACGTCAGATCGACGTCAGCCTCGATGACGCTCGCGAAGTGGTTTACGGCATGCCGTATACCGAATGGAAAGCCCGATTTCAGCAAGAAGCCAGCGCCGAACAACAAGCGGCGTTTGCCAAAGGAAAACCCAATGAGTGATTTGAACACCCTGCGCGCAAGTCTCAAGACCGGTGAACACATCTTCGCCGACACCCTCGCGTTCATTGCTGCCGGTTACGACTACCAGCCTCAGGCCTTCAATAATGGCGGCGTGGAAAACGCCGCCGGGCAGAACGAAGGCTCGTGCAAGACCCTGGGCCTGGCGTTGCTGGAAGGCCTGAGTGATGAAGAAGCGCTGCTGGCGTTCGGCGAACATTATCGTTCGGTGCTGGCGACGCCTGAGGGCAGCGATCACGGCAATATTCGTGCGTTGATCGCCCATGGCCTGGCCGGTGTGAAGTTCACCCAACAGCCCCTGACCCGCCGCTGACAGCTTTCTGCAGGAGCACGGCTTGCCGGCGATGGCGTCCTCAAGATCGCCATCGCCGGCAAGCCGTGCTCCTGCAGGGATCGGCGATACATCCCGACTTTTCAGATTGACCCGGTGATTTTATTTCGTTTGCCTGGCACCGCTGCTCACGGCTTAGATAAAAAGAAGTCCTCCTTCTTCCGAGCCGGTCATCCATGCGCAACGAAACCATCAGCCAGTCGATCAACATCGTTCACCCTGTCACGCTCAGCCACGGCAAAAACGCCGAGGTCTGGGACACCGACGGCAAACGCTACATCGACTTTGTCGGTGGCATCGGCGTGCTCAACCTTGGCCATTGCCATCCGCGCATCGTCGAGGCCATCCGCGAGCAAGCCACGCGCCTGACCCACTACGCGTTCAATGCCGCGCCTCATCAGCCGTACATCGACTTGATGGATCGCCTCTGCGCGTTCATCCCGGTCGATTACCCGGTCAGCGGTATGTTGACCAACAGCGGCGCCGAAGCCGCCGAGAACGCGCTGAAAATCGTCCGTGGCGCCACCGGTCGCAGTGCCGTGGTTGCCTTTGACGGCGCCTTCCACGGTCGCACCCTGGCGACACTCAACCTCAACGGCAAAGTCGCGCCCTACAAACAGAAGGTCGGTGTGCTGCCCGGACCGGTGTATCACTTGCCTTTCCCCAGCCAGGACAACGGCGTGACCTGCGCCGAAGCCCTGAAAGCCATGGAACGGCTGTTCAGCGTCGAAATCGACGTCGAGGACGTGGCTTGCTTCATCGTCGAGCCGGTGCAGGGTGAAGCCGGGTTTCTGGCCATGGACATAACGTTCGCCCAAGCGCTGCGCCGTTTCTGTGACGACAAGGGCATTGTGTTGATTGCCGATGAAATCCAGTCGGGTTTCGGCCGTACGGGGCAACGCTTCGCGTTCTCGCGTCTGGGCATCGAGCCGGACCTGATCCTGCTCGGCAAAAGCATCGCCGGCGGCGTGCCGCTGGGTGCGGTGGTCGGGCGCAAATCGCTGCTCGACAACTTGCCCAAGGGCGGGCTCGGAGGCACCTACTCCGGAAATCCCATCGCTTGCGCCGCCGCTTTGGCGACGCTGGACGAGATGACCGATGCCCGCCTGCAAGCCTGGGGCTCGCAGCAGGAAGAGGCGATTGTCAGTCGCTACCAAGCCTGGTGTGATCGCAAGTTATCGCCCTACCTCGGGCGCCTGACCGGCGTTGGCGCAATGCGCGGCATTGAACTGACCCACGCCGACGGCACACCCGCCGCCGCGCAGTTGACGCAACTGCTGGCACTGGCGCGGGACGCCGGGTTGCTGCTGATGCCAAGCGGCAAGTCGCGGCACATCATTCGCTTGCTGGCGCCGTTGACCACCGAGGCGGCGGTGCTTGAAGAGGGGCTGGATATCCTTGAGGCGTGCCTGGCCAGACTGACCTGAGTGCACTCGCGCATAAAGCAATTGATGATTAATCGAAGGTATAAAAAAACCGGCCAAGGCCTGATGCTGTTCACTTAAGGACGAGCACTATACCCGTGGCGAGGGAGCTTGCTCCCGCTGGGGCGCGAAGCGGCCCTAAAAAAGGGACTGCTGCGCAGCCCAGCGGGACGGTGCGGCGATCCGACAAGCTCCCTCGCCACAGGATGCCAACTTTTTCTTAAGTGAACATCATTAGGCCGAGGCCGGTTTTTTCATGAAAGCAGAATCAGGCGTTCTGCAGGCCGTCGAGGTAACGTTCAGCATCCAATGCCGCCATGCAGCCGGCGCCGGCCGAGGTGATGGCCTGACGGTAAACGTGGTCAGCCACGTCACCGGCAGCGAAGATGCCTTCCAGGTTGGTCGCGGTGGCGTTGCCATCACGGCCGCCGTGTACCACCAGGTAACCGTCCTTGAGGGTCAACTGACCTTCGAACAGCGAGGTGTTCGGGGTGTGGCCGATCGCGATGAACACGCCGTCGACTTTCACTTCGTCGAAGCTGCCGTCGTTGTTTTTCAGGCGGGCACCGGTCACGCCCATGTTGTCGCCCAGGACTTCGTCCAGCGTCGCGTTCAGCTTCAACTCGATCTTGCCTTCGGCAACACGGGCATTGAGCTTGTCGATCAGGATCTTCTCGGCGCGGAAGGTTTCGCGACGATGAATCAACGTTACCTTGCTGGCGATGTTGGCCAGGTACAGGGCTTCTTCCACCGCGGTGTTGCCGCCACCGACCACAGCGACTGGCTTGTTGCGATAGAAGAAACCGTCGCAGGTCGCGCAGGCCGAAACGCCTTTGCCCATGAAGGTTTCTTCGGACGGCAGGCCCAGGTAACGAGCACTGGCGCCGGTGGCGATGATCAGGGCGTCGCAAGTGTAGGTCGCGCTGTCGCCCGTCAGGGTGTATGGCTTGGCAGCGAAGTCCACGGCATTGATGTGATCGAAAACGATCTCGGTTTCAAAGCGTTCGGCGTGCTCGCGCATCCGCTCCATCAGCGCCGGGCCGGTCAGGCCGTGGACATCGCCAGGCCAGTTGTCGACTTCAGTGGTGGTGGTCAGTTGACCGCCGGCCTGCATGCCGGTGATCAGCAGTGGCTTGAGGTTGGCACGGGCGGCATATACCGCAGCGCTGTAACCGGCAGGGCCGGAACCGAGAATAATCACTCGCGAATGACGGACTTCAGACATGACCTGCTCCTGTTGACCGGCCCGGAACACCTGGCGCGGAACGCCGGATCACCGGCGGGAATAAAAAAGAACGGTTGAAAGCACTTGGGGAAGGCTTGAACCCGACCGTCCTGTAAAAAGATTGGGTGCAGCGTATCGAGGGGGCGAAGATTAAGGAAATACGGTTTAACAATCCAGCTCATAGGTGGTCTCTATGCCGTCAGGGTGATTTTCAGGACGCCTTTGTTACAGTGAATGTCGATACCGCTGCCGTGCTTTCACCTGCCAGGCAAAGCCGGTAAGGTCGGCGCGTTTACCCTCTGCTCGGAGCTCGTTATGCCCGCCCCCGTTCTATCCGGCCCGCAATACCTGCGTGAAGGCCTCAAACTGGTCCTCAGCCCCGGCCTGCGTTTGTTCGTGTTGTTGCCGCTGGCGATCAACCTGGTGCTGTTCGTCGGATTGATCTATCTGGCCGGCCATCAGTTCAGCGTGTGGGTCGATACGCTGATGCCTTCCCTGCCCGAGTGGCTGAGTTTCCTCAGTTACATCCTCTGGCCGCTGTTCGTGGTGCTGGTGGTGTTGATGGTGTTCTTCACCTTCACCATGCTCGCCAACATCATCGCCGCGCCGTTCAACGGCTTTCTCGCAGAGAAAGTCGAGGTGGTGGTACGCGGCACCGACGATTTCCCGGCCTTCAGCTGGGCTGAGCTGATCGCGATGATCCCGCGCACCCTGGCCCGCGAGATGCGCAAACTCGGCTACTTCCTGCCACGGGCGATCGGCCTGTTCATCCTCTCGTTCATCCCGGTGGTGAACATCATTGCTGCACCGCTGTGGCTGTTGTTCGGGGTGTGGATGATGGCGATCCAGTACATCGACTACCCTGCGGACAACCACAAGCTGGGCTGGAACGAAATGCTCGACTGGCTGCGGCAGAAACGCTGGCAGAGCATGGGTTTTGGCGGCAGCGTTTACCTGGTGTTGCTGATCCCGGTGGTCAACATCCTGATGATGCCGGCGGCCGTGGCAGGCGCGACACTGTTCTGGGTGCGCGAGCGCGGTGCGGAGAACCTGGTGGTACAACGCTGACGCGGTCATAAATCCATCATCTGACCGTCACAACGTCGACATGGCCTCAGCAGAAACTGGGGTCATGACGACAGCCCTGCATATCACCCTGATCACTGAAACTTTCCCTCCGGAAATCAACGGCGTGGCCAATACACTGGGTCGCCTGTGTGACGGTTTGCGCGCGCGCGGGCATCAGGTGGAATTGGTCCGGCCTCGTCAGGGCTGCGATCAGCAGACCGGCAGCGACGATGAATTGCTGCTGTGCCGAGGTTGGCCGCTACCAGGCTACCCTGGCTTGCAATGGGGCCAGTCGTCGATGCACAAGTTGCTGCGACGCTGGAAGCGTCATCGCCCGGATGTGCTGTACATCGCCACCGAAGGTCCGCTGGGCTTGTCGGCATTGCGCGCGGCACGGCGTCTGGGCATTTCGGTGGTCAGCGGCTTCCACACCAATTTCCAGCAGTACTCCAGCCAATACGGCTTCGGCTTGCTCACCCGGTTGCTGACGCACTATCTGCGCTGGTTCCACAACCGCTCGAACCTGACGCTAGTGCCGAGTGTCAGCCAGCGCATGGAATTGGAGCGCCGGCATTTCGAACGCCTGGCATTACTGTCCCGGGGCGTCGACAGCCAACTGTTCCACCCGGCCAAACGCCTGGGCGCTCTACGGGAGCAATGGGGGCTGGGTGAGAACGACATTGCTGTCATCCACGTAGGACGCTTGG
Source organism: Pseudomonas sp. Sample_22 (assembly GCF_004307635.1). Taxonomy (NCBI): domain Bacteria; kingdom Pseudomonadati; phylum Pseudomonadota; class Gammaproteobacteria; order Pseudomonadales; family Pseudomonadaceae; genus Pseudomonas; species Pseudomonas sp. Sample_22. Next base: position 1,943 of record NZ_RCNY01000065.1, on the reverse strand, counting down.
CGCCGGAGAAAAACCTGGGCTTGCTCAAGCGCTGTTTCGACAGCCTGAAAAGCAGTTATCCGCAGCGTCACCTCAAAATGATCGTGATCGGCGACGGGCCGCAACGGGCGGACCTGGAAAGGGATCTGCCCGAGGCGATCTTTTGCGGTTCTCAGCGCGGCGAAGCGTTGGCTGCTCATTATGCGTCAGGGGATGTGTTTCTATTCCCGAGCCTGACGGAAACCTTCGGCAACGTGGTGCTTGAGGCATTGGCCTCGGGGCTCGGCGTGGTGGCTTACGATCAGGCGGCGGCCGCGCAACATATTCGCCATGGTTACAACGGTGTGCTCGCGATGCCTGGTGATGAAGAAGCATTTTGCGATGCGGCAGCCTGGATGCTCGAAGAGCGGGAAACCTTGCGTTGCGTGCGGCTCAATGCGCGCCAGCATGCCAGTCGCCAGGGTTGGGCAGCGATCATTGAACAGTTTGAAGGGCAGTTGCGGGGGGCGTGTGTACAGGGGCAGGTGCTGCCGGGGGCGGCGATGTTGCCTTGACAGCTTCGCGGGCAAGCCTCGCTCCTACAGTGATCGCGTTCTTCTGTAGGAGCGAGGCTTGCCCGCGAAGGCATCCGACGCTTAAACCAGCGTCATCAACGCCTCACGGCTGAACGGCAGAATGTCTTCTTCACGACCGTCGCGCACCTTCTGCGCCCAGTCCGGGTCTACCAGCAGCGCACGGCCGACCGCCACCAGGTCGAACTCGTCGTTGTTCAAACGCTCAAGCAATTTTTCCAGGCTAGCCGGCTGCGCCACCTTGTCGGTGTTGACCATGAACTGCAGGAACTCGCCATCCAGACCAACGCTGCCCACGGTGATGGTCGGCTTGCCGGTGAGTTTGCGGGTCCAGCCTGCGAGGTTCAGTTCAGAGCCATCGAACTCCGGCTCCCAGAAACGGCGGGTCGAGCAGTGGAAAATATCCACGCCAGCGTCAGACAGCGGCTTGAGAAATTCACCCAAGGCTTGCGACGTCTGCACCAGACGCGCGGTGTAATCCTGCTGCTTCCACTGAGAGAAACGGAAGATGATCGGGAAACCTTCACCGACCGCAGCACGCACGGCCTGAATCAGCTCGATGGCGAAGCGCGAACGATTGGCCAGGCTGCCGCCATATTCGTCGGTGCGCTGGTTGCTGCCCTCCCAGAAGAACTGGTCGACCAGATAACCGTGAGCGCCGTGGATTTCCACGCCGTCCATGCCGATGCTCTGGGCATCCTTGGCAGCCTGGGCGAACGCGGCAATCACGTCCTGAATATCCTGCCTGGTCATGCCGTGAACCACGACCTGCCCGTCCTTGATTTTTTCCGAAGGACCATAGCCCGGCACGCTGGCGTCCGGCTCGGTACCGATACGACGCACGCTGCCGACATGCCACAACTGCGGAACGATCTTGCCACCTTCGGCGTGCACGGCATCGACGACCTTTTTCCAGCCCGCCAACGCGGCCTCACCGTAGAAATGCGGAACGTTCGGGTAGCCGTTGGAAGCCTTGTGACCAACGGTAGTGCCTTCGGTGATGATCAGGCCGACACCCGCGGCGGCACGACGACGGTAGTACTCGATCACTTTGGAGTTAGGCACGCCACCCGGCGAAAACGAACGGGTCATCGGCGCCATGACGACTCGGGTCGGCAGTTCGAGGCTGCCGAGGTGGAACGGTTTGAACAAGGCTTTTACAGGCATGGGACGCTCCACGGAGGATGACTTTATGACGGCGATAATATGGAGACTGGAGCGCCTTGAACAGCACTATTGATTTTGGTGATCAAGGAATAAAAGGCGGAAAGCATCGAAGGAGCGAGCCTTGCCCGCGAAGGCTGTCGGTCAGTCGACATCATTACTGACTGATCTGACGCCTTCGCGGGCAAGCCTCGCTCCTTGTATGTTGACCCTGAGTCCAAAGAGAGA
>NZ_RCNY01000051.1:0-1540 GCF_004307635.1 Pseudomonas sp. Sample_22 | reverse complement strand
GAGCTGCATGCAAAATAAGTGAAACATTTTTCTTATAGATACTGAAAGACAGCGTAACCTGACGTTTTACCTCACCCAAAAACCTCGGCGCGTGAGCTGCCTAATATTCATAACTGGTAACTGAATAGGATGCTAAAAGCTTCGAACGACACGTTTAACTTTTTTCGGGATGCGCACACGTCGAAACAACCACCAAAAATACAAAAATATAACAACCATAAAAGCGACAGAAATTTAAATATCACTTACTAAAGCGTGCACTCATATATCTACTTTTCGTTAAACCGTAACCATTAGCCTTCTCAAAAAATCAAAGATCAAGCGAACATCAGGAAAAAATGCACAGCATCAGGGATATAGTTTTTATCATCAAATCTAATTCATTAACAGAATGCCTCACCAGCTTGCTTGGACTGTCACCCTGTTTAGAGCTTTAGAAGCATTCCGCCAATGAAATCGATAAAAACCGCTTGTAGCGCCTATGGCTCACGACTATAAAGACGATGTAAATAGCAACTTCCAGAAACAACTAATTCTTCTTAAAAGAACTCTCCTGAATAGCTCCAGCCCAAATGCCGAGATATTATTAGATCACTGACAAAAAGTCAATGGCCGCTATTAGCGCACTACGAAACCTTTTTTTGATAGGCGCCACCTGATACATACTCCTTTGCTGCCAAAACTATTCACACGGCCATTTCATTTGAAAATAGATGCTGACTTAGCAGTACAACGAGCTCATTGAGGACGATTAAAAAAGAAATTGGCAAGTAAAGGAGTTACGCTGAGCAAGTGCTGAAGCACATTCTAGGCAACCTGCTGCTTTGAGCGCTACGGAAAGGCGATATCCATTCAGATAATGTGCACGCCAGGGGGCCGCGCACCTCCTTCTAAATTCACGTGCCGTACCATTATCGGGATCATGGTAAACGATTGCTTTAAATTTTGGTGTGAGGACGGAGCAAATACAGCAGCATCGTGCAATCACAATAGAACGCCATGGGTTTAAACCAACCCGACAGCGTTATAAACATCGAAAATGGTATAGCATCAGCCTGAGATTATCAGGCGCACACTTAACTACTTGAACAGTGAATTTCAAGCACACTTTCAAATTTCTCAGTAGCGAATTCAGGTGTAGTAAGCGGGCTCATTAGGACGACCCCACAATAAATTACCGCCACTCTTCCACCCCATTAAAAACATAGAAGTATATGTTTACGAGCCACAAAAACACACTCCATCGTAATCCGCGAAAAGGATACTTTTTATTGCCACCAATTAAAGCATAACACTTTCCTTAAGGGACGGTAGGCGCATTAGAAACATTCAGCAAGGTCAAGCTAGAATGGGTGCCCGAGAGCACCCTGCATTTTTGAATGCAAATCAACCACGGATAAAAATTACTCTAAACTACTCGATGCGCCTGATGATATCTCCGCAAAAAAGATCAACATTGCCGTCTTCGGGCGCTGAACGCAGTACGATCGAATAATGCTCCGATAACAAATCCGACAAACCGAATGGCGCACTTCTGTCA
>NZ_RCNY01000074.1:0-102602 GCF_004307635.1 Pseudomonas sp. Sample_22 | reverse complement strand
CTCTCAATCGACCCCGGCGGCAGCGCATTTTCGGGGCCGGCACCTGCGTTCATTTCCGTAGACGGCGGCATTCCGCCCTTGTCGACGGGCGCGTCGTTGCCGGCATACACCGACACAGAATCCAGCGACAACAACCCGGCTACCGTCACCGCAGTCAATGTTGACCTGTTCATGACGAATCTCCTCAGAAAGTTGCTTACCTGATTTCTGGCAGCAGCCACTTTTCAAGGGTGCCGCTCAATCGACGAGCGGCTATGTGGCGTAGGAACATTAACTGGGTTCGCCCGAATTATCCTTGCCGGCAATGTCCGGGTCTTTGGGGATGGCCTCAACATCCGTGCGCTTCACATCTTCGTTGGGAACTTGCTCGATCCCGGCATCCTCGTCGGGTGGGCGCTGGTCACGGCTCAGGGGATCGGTCGGTGAAGGCAGCGGATACTCCGGGGTGTCGTCGATGTCGGAATCTTTCGGGTCAGGGATCATGGTGCACCTCGCAAAGAGCCTGAAATGCAGGCTCTGAACGTTTGAGATATCCACAAGGCCCCGGGTTCTATCTGCAAGACAACCGGTCACCGCCGCAGTGGCGCGCAATCAATCCTCTTCCCCGTCTTCATCCTCATCTTCAAACTCGAGGTTTCCGACGTCGCCGGCGTCATCGGAGTCGTTCAGCGGTACGGTCGCATCGTCCATCAGGGAACCAGGGTCTTCGTTGCCGGGGTCGTTGATAAAGGGCAAACCGCTCGGGCCTTTCTCTTCATTGCCTTCGGTTTCGGGAGTCATGGCGAACCTCAATTGTGCAGGGGTGTATGAAGTTCGAGGCGACTGACTGCCAAAACGTTCCTGAGGTATAGCCAGAAATGAAAAACCCGGCGCTTGGCCGGGTTCTTACATTGATAGCCGCTGTATCAATGATTTTTGTGTTTGTTCTTGTGCTTGTTCTTGTGTTTATGTCCGCCGCCAGAATGGGAGCTGTCGTTGCCATCCCCCAGATTGTTACCAACGGCGCCTCCAGCTGCACCGCCCAGGCCTGCGCCGATGGTAGAACCCGTCCTGCCGCCAAGGCTGTTGCCGATTACCGAGCCACTTGCCGAACCAAGACCACCACCAATCGCTGCTTCCGTCCGGCTACCTTTTTCCGCGCCAACCGCACTACCGGCCGCGCCGCCCACACCGGCACCAATCGCGGCCCCGGTGCTGCCACCCATCTGACCACCGACTACGTTGCCCAGTGCACCGCCAAGTCCACCACCTACCGCTGCCGTACCGTCACCGGCCGCCAACGCCGCTTGAGAGAGGAACAATCCAAAAACAATCGCGGGCAACTTCATACGTAGAGCACTCAGGCTTACAACTGCATCGCCTTTGGTTTTCGGGTTCATGGCACGCCTCATTCTTCGGGGGTATGCAAGATTGGAGGGATTACACCGAGAAACGTTCAATAACCAAAAAGCCCGGCATTAGGCCGGGCTCTTTCGAAGCATCATTTGTGATCAGTGACGCTTGTGACCCTTGGCCAGGTTGCTGCCTACGCCGCCGCCCAGAGCGCCACCCAGGCCTGCACCGATGGTCGAACCGGTCTTGCCGCCCAAGCTGTTGCCGATCACCGAACCACCGGCAGCACCCACGCCACCGCCGATGGCAGCGCTGGTACGGTGGCCTTTTTTAGCCGCAACCGCACTGCCTGCTGCGCCTGCAACACCAGCACCAATGGCTGCACCAGTGCTGCCGCCCATGCTCTGGCCTACGACGTTACCCAGCGCACCGCCCAAACCGCCACCGATGGCGGCAGTGCCGTCACCAGCCATTGCACCTTGAGCAACCAGAAGACCCAGAACCAGAGCAGGCAGTGTGAAACGCATGACAAAAACCTCAAAAATAGGGGTGTATACGAAAGGGGCGAGATTGAATGCTTTAGAGGAGAAAATGTCCAGACATGCGCGCGCTCAACCTCGTTATTAGCGACGGTTGGACAGCATTTTTCGGAAAGGTTTTATGACAGGCAAAAAAAAGCCCGCTGGGGAACGGGCAGGGTGTTGCTTCTAACGGATGAGTTGAGCCTACGTAGGTCCTTGTGAAAACTTTGTGAAAAAAAACCGGGTTAAAAAAACATTCACACAATGTCACCCGCATAAAAAACCCCGCTCGATGACGGGGTCTGCTCAATGTCCATTATTTCCTGGTCGGCGCCGAAACCCTGGGCAGGAATTTGCCCTTCAGCACCCGACAAGCCCGGGTCTTGATCTTGTCTACCTCGGTCTGGTCCTCACCAAAGCTGGCTACATACTGCGTCTGGCCGCACTGTACATAGTTGTTGATCGGATACTCTGCGCCGTCGTCTTCAATATACGGATCAGCCATCTCTTCACCCCTCTGCTCAAAAGCGGGATCGACACCGGCAAGCCCAATTGCCTGAAAAAATATCGATCACCAAGGATTTTGAGACTAGCCGGTCATTACTGGACTTGCCGTTCAGATCGTAGCGCGCCCGACGAGTGGCCAAATGCCAATCACCGAAGCTTGACCGCCGTACCCGTGACAAAAACCACCACCATCCCACCCTTCCCGGCCGGCATGCTGATTTCATAATCGAGCCCCACCACCGCATCCGCCTGCAGCGCCCGCGCCCGCTCCTTGATCTCTTCAGTGGCCTGGATGCGCGCTTCTTTCAATGCGCGCTCCAGCGTCTGCGAGCGCCCACCAAAGATATCCCGCATCCCGGCAAACATATCGCGAATCACGTTGACGCCCTGCACCGACTCGGCACTGACGATATCGAGGTAAGCAGTGATTTGCCGACCTTCGATGGAATGGGTGGTAGTGGTGATCATTGGGGTTCCTGTTTATTCAAATATTGAAGCGCATGCACGCTGCGCGACATGAATGCTGCGTCGCCAACTCTGATCGGGAGCGTATGACAGACGTGGAATCAGAGGAGCTTGACCAACACCACAGTTACCGTCGCCACTGTGCCAATCAGCCCTGTAGCGACCGCAACCGGGTACCAGAAAGTTTCTCGGGTCATCTTGCCAGCCTCAGCATTCAACTTGCGCTGCTGCGCCATCAGCTTGACGATCTCCACATGAATTTTTTCCAGCTCTGCCTGCTTCATGGTGAGTTCCGGCATAGCGTGCGCGTATCCGTCCTGATGAAGGGGCAAGCCAGGTTGCGCTGCCCTTTGATTCATCTTGTACCCTAACCAAGGCACAAAACGAATCCCCTGCGGGAATGCCTTTATCAACAGCTGAATCTATCCAGGCGTCTAAATACACGGATCTCCAACGCACCGTCCTACACGTCGATCCAACGTCCTACACCAAATTCAGAAGCACCTTCATTTCTACTTTGGAAAATCAACCACCAGAAACAACAAAACCCCTGGTTTCTTTCGAAACCAGGGGTTTTGCTTACATCGAATTTGGCGGTGAAGGAGAGATTCGAACTCTCGATACAGTTTCCTGTATACACACTTTCCAGGCGTGCTCCTTAAGCCACTCGGACACTTCACCGTATCTCTTCAAACATGTTCTGTCTGTCGAGGCGCGCTAATGTAGTCGAAAGCATTTCTGATGGCAAACATTTTTTTCAGAATTTTCATGCGGTTAACGCAGTTGCCCGATTGCGATCGCTCAAAGACATGGCAAACCGGCCAATCTCCGGCTTCGCGCCCACCTCTATATAGAGGGGAATGCGCGGCAGGTGCGGCGAGCTACGCTTGCCGGGCGGGTAAAGGGTGACTGGTGGGTCAGTCACGGTGCTTTACCTGGCCGGTGGCGGTGAGTAACGTCTGCCCTACTTTACTGAAAGGAATAGCGTCATGAGTGAGTTGATTTCCTACCATCTCGAAGACGGTATCGCGACCCTGACCTTGAGCAATGGCAAGGTCAATGCCATCTCCCCGGACGTGATTGCCGCCTTCAACGCTGCGCTGGATCAGGCGGTGACTGATCGCGCGGTGGTGATCATTACCGGGCAGCCAGGGATTTTGTCCGGTGGCTATGACTTGAAGGTGATGACGTCCGGCCCTAAAGAAGCCGTGGCATTGGTGACGTCCGGCTCGACGCTGGCCCGCCGCCTGTTGTCGCATCCGTTCCCGGTAATCGTGGCCTGCCCTGGGCATGCCGTGGCCAAAGGTGCGTTCCTGCTGTTGTCCGCCGACTACCGCATCGGTGTCGAAGGCCCGTTCAGCATCGGTCTGAACGAAGTGCAGATCGGCATGACCATGCACCATGCGGGCATCGAGATTGCTCGTGATCGCCTGGGCAAAGCGGCGCTGCAACGTTCGGTGGTCAACGGTGAAATGTTCAATCCGCAAACCGCTGTGGATGCCGGGTTCCTCGACGTGGTGGTAGCAGCCGAAGAGCTCCAAGGCGCTGCGCTGGCGGCGGCTCGTCAGTTGAAGAAGATCAACATGACGGCCCACAAGAACACCAAGTTGAAGGTTCGCAAATCGTTGCTGGAGGCTCTGGACAACGCCATCATCCAGGACCAGGAGCATTTGGGTTAAGCCCGGCTCCGCGTCAGCGAAAAGCCCGACCGTCGTGTCGGGCTTTTTCATTCAGGCATCTACGAAAAGCAGGTAACCGCTCTAGAACAAGTCTCACCCAAGATTCAGAAACATGTACTCAAACATCGGCCAACTTCCGACTCTATAGCCGCAATTGCCGAAAACAGTGCACATCCGTACACTGCGCCACCTTTTGTCCCGGTGGGCCTGAAAATGCTGTTTGTTTTACGTATGTCATTGATGGGCCTGCACTTTGTTGTAGCGGGTGTGCTGGGCGTCATTCTCGGCCTGTGTCGTCCGTTCAATCCGGACAACAGCCGCCTGTGCGCACGCCTTTATGCGTGGCCGGCGATGTGTATTTTGCGTTTGCGGGTGAAGGCCGAAGTCGGGCCGTTGATGGATAAACCCGACAGTTGCGTGATCATTGCCAACCACCAGTCCAACTACGACCTGTTCGTTTTCGGCAACGTAGTCCCCCGCCGCACCGTGTGCATCGGCAAGAAGAGTCTGAAGTGGGTCCCGTTGTTCGGTCAGTTGTTCTGGCTGGCCGGTAACGTTTTGATCGACCGTGGCAATGCGCAGAAGGCCCGCCAGTCGATGTTGACCACCACCCACACCCTGCAAAACGAAGACACCTCGATCTGGGTGTTCCCGGAAGGCACGCGCAATCTGGGCGAAGCGTTGCTGCCGTTCAAGAAAGGCGCGTTCCAGATGGCCATTGCCGCGGGAGTGCCGATCGTGCCGGTGTGTGTCAGTAGCTACGTCAAGCACATGCGATTGAACCGCTGGCGCAGTGGGAAAATTCTGATCCGTTCGTTGCCAGCGATTCCCACCGCGGGCTTAAGCCTTGATGACATGCCGATGCTGATGGCCCAGTGTCGTGAACAGATGCGCGAATGCATCGATTCGATGGACCGGCAACTGCAATCGGCCTGAAAAGAAACCCGCCCTGTGCGGGTTTTCTTTTGCCGGTGAACTGTGCAGATTTCACTGACTCTCAAGCAGCAGACAAGGCTAAGCTGAACATGCCTGCCACGGCCATTTGCCAATTGAAAGCTGCCAAGAAGAAGTGAACCAAGACCATGGGTAGAGTTGTTGCTGCTGCGGTTTATAGCGCGGGTAAAAAGGTCACCAATATTACCCTCGACGAAGGCGCGGCCTGGGCTGCAAAGCCTGGTCACTTTGTCTGGATCGGCCTTGAAGAGCCGAACGAAGAGGAACTGTACAACCTGCAACGCCAGTTCAACCTGCACGAACTGGCCATCGAAGACGCCCTGGAAAAACACAGTCGCCCGAAACTGGAAACGTTCGGCGATGCGCTCTTCATCGTCACGTACTCTCCGATTATGGAAGACGGCAAACTCAAGTTCATCGAGACCCACATTTTTGCCGGCAATGGTTACATCATCACTGCGCGTAACGGTCATTCGGCGTCCTACGCCTACGTCCGACAGCGTTGTGAAGCGCGCCCGCTGTTACTGGAGCACGGGGAAGATTTCGTCCTCTACGCCATCCTCGATTTCGTGATTGAAAACTACCAGCCGATGGGCGAAGCGATTCACGCCAGGATCGATGAGCTGGAACGCAACGTCATGTGTGGCTCGTTGAATGAACGTGACATCCAGAATCTTCACAGCCTGCGCCGCGATGTGCTGCGCCTGCGCCGTTATGCGGCGCCCATGGTGGAGATCGGCGAGGAACTGCAAAAACTGAACTTTCCCTTTATCGACAAGAACATGCGCCCGTATTTCCGCGATGTGCAGATTCATGTAACCCGGCAGTTGGAAGACCTGACGACCCTGGCGGATATCGCCAGCCAGACCATCGAAGTTGGGGTGCTGCTGGAGGCGTCGCGCCAAAGTGTGGTGCAGCGCAAATTCGCTGCATGGGCGGCGATCCTGGCGTTCCCGACCGCGGTGGCGGGGATCTACGGGATGAACTTTCAGAACATGCCCGAACTGACCTGGCATTACGGTTACTTCGGTGTGCTGGGGTTTATTGCGGTGGGTTGCGTGGGTTTATGGACGAGTTTCAAGAAGTCGGGTTGGCTTTGAATTCTCGGCGAATGCTTCGCACTCGGTCGCAAGCAAGCCTCGCTCGCACAGGTATTGCAATAGTCCTGCGCAAGCGAGGTATTAACTGATTAAACGGTTTCTGGCTTGTGCGCCACAAAACGCATCATCCACTCGGCTACCGTGGTGCCGTGGTGCTCGCTGTCCAGGCTCGCGATACCTTTCGAATACACCTGCTCGCCCAGCGCTTGCTGACGGATCTCCAGCAAGGCGCGGGAATAGTCGTGAATGAATTCTGGATGGCCCTGGAAGCACAGCACCTGATCGTTGATGTGGTACGCGGCAAACGGGCAGAAATCGCTGGATGCAATCACCGTGGCGTTTTCCGGCAATGAGGTGACCTGGTCCTGATGGCTGATCAACAGGGTCAACTCTTCACGCACCGGGTTCAGCCACGGCGCCTTGGCAGCAAGCTTGTATTTGTGCGTGCCGACGCCCCAGCCCTGGCTCGCGCGTTCGCTCTTGCCGCCGAGCAACAAGGCCAGCAACTGGTGGCCGAAACACACGCCCAACAGTTTGTCGCCGCGCTTGTAGCGGGTCAGCAGATAGTCCTTGAGGGTTTGAATCCATGGGTCGGTGCCGAAGGAATCGGCCTTGCTGCCGGTGACCAGGTAAGCGTCGAAGGTCAGGTCATCACTCGGGTATTCACCCTGCACCACGTTGTAGATCGTGAAATCGGCGGCAATCGGTTGCTGCGAAAACAGGCGCTTGAACATCTGCCCGTAGCCCTGATACTGGTCGACCAATTCTGGACGCAGGTTGTCGGTTTCCAGAATGCAGATGCGTAACGACATAAAAAATACCTGACACGTGATGGGAATAATGCACACCCCAGAGCCTGCCTTGAAACACGGTATCAAGGCAAGCCCTTCGGTGCGTCACCTGTCCCTTAGAACGCCTCCCCTTTGGCAGCCTTTTCCAGCAGTAGCGCCGGTGGTGCGAAGCGCTGGCCGTATTGCCCGGCCAGGTATTGGGCACGCGCGACGAAATCGTTGATCCCGTACTGGTTGATAAACTGCAGCGCACCACCGGTCCAGGGGGCAAAACCGATACCGAAGATCGATCCAACGTTGGCATCGGCCGTCGAGGTCAGCACACCTTCCTCCACGCAGCGTACGGTTTCGATGGCTTGAACGAACAGCAGGCGATCGCGTACGTCCTTCGGTGAAATCTGTCCCTCGGCCTTCTCGAAACGGGTTCTCAATTCCGGCCAAAGATGTTTTTGGCCACCGGCTGGATACTCGTAAAAACCGCCCCCGGCGGCCTTGCCCGGCCGCTTGTATTCGTTGAGCAACAAGTCAATCACGGCGAACGCCGGGTGCTCGATCAGCGGTTTCCCTTCTGCCTGAAGGTCTTTGGCGGTTTGCTGGCGGATATGGTTCATCAAGCTGAGTGAAACTTCGTCAGAGATCGCCAGAGGACCGACAGGCATGCCGGCCTTGCGCGCTTCGGTCTCGATCATCGGCGCGCTGACGCCTTCGCCGAGCATGGCGATGCCTTCGTTGGTAAAGGTGCCGAACACCCGCGAAGTGAAGAAACCACGACTGTCGTTGACCACAATCGGGGTCTTTTTGATTTGCAGGACGAAATCGAAGCCGCGCGCCAGTGTTTCGTCGCTGGTGTTGGCGCCCTTGATGATCTCCACCAAGGGCATTTTTTCCACGGGACTGAAGAAATGCAGACCGATGAACTTGCTCTGGTCCGGCACCGCGGTGGCGAGACCACTGATCGGCAGGGTCGAGGTATTGGAGGCGATCACCGCGTCCGTGCCGACGACTTTCTGCGCGGCCAACGAGACCTTGGCTTTCAACTCTCGATCTTCAAACACCGCTTCGATGATCAGGTCGCAGCCCGCCAGGTCGGCATCGTTTTCCGTGGGATGAATGCGCGCCAGCACAGTTTCACGTTGCTCGACGCTCATCTGCCCGCGCGCCACTTTTTTGTCCAGCAGCGCGGCCGAGTGCGCCTTGCCCTTCTCGGCAGCCGCAAGGTTGAGATCCTTGAGCACCACGTCGATACCCGCCGATGCACTGACGAACGCGATACCCGCGCCCATCATGCCCGCACCCAGCACGCCGACCTTGCGGGTGGCATAAGGCGCAAAACCTTGAGGCCGGGAACCGCCGGCATTGATTTCGTTAAGTTGGAACCAGAAAGTGCCGATCAGGTTTTTCGACACTTGGCCGGTGGTCAGTTCGGTGAAATAACGGGTTTCGATCAGGTGCGCGGTATCGAAATCCACCTGTGCACCCTCGACTGCCGCACAGAGGATTTTTTCGGGAGCGGGCATCGTGCCCTGGGTTTTGCTGCGCAGGATCGACGGAGCAATCGCCAGCATCTGCGCGACCTTGGGGTTGGACGGCGTGCCACCGGGAATCTGATAGCCCTTCACATCCCAACGTTGCACCGCGCCGGGATTGGCAAGAATCCACGCCCGCGCCTTGGCCAGCAGTTCGTTGTGGTCCGCTGCCAGTTCATCGATCAATCCCGCCAGCAACGCCTGCTGTGGCCGGACTTTTTTACCTTCGAGCAAGTACGGCAAGGCTTTTTCCAGGCCGAGCATGCGCACCATGCGCACCACCCCGCCACCGCCCGGCAACAGACCCAGGGTCACTTCCGGCAGGCCGAGCTGCACCGACGGATTGTCCAGCGCTACCCGGTGATGGCAGGCCAGGCAGATTTCCCAGCCACCGCCGAGTGCCGCGCCGTTGATGGCGGCGACCACCGGTTTACCGAGGGTCTCCAGGGTGCGCAGCTGGCCTTTGAGGGTCAGCACCATGTCGTAAAAGGCTTTGGCTTCGGGTTTGCCGACCTTGATCAGCTCATTGAGGTCACCGCCGGCGAAGAAGGTTTTTTTCGCCGACGTGATGATCACGCCAGCGATGTTGTTTTTGTCGCTGACCAGGCGGGCGACGCAGTCTGCCATGGCTTCGCGGTACACCGCGTTCATGGTGTTGGCGCTCTGGCCCGGCATGTCGATGGTCAGGACGACGATCTGGTCCTGGCCCTTTTCGTAACGAATGGCTTGGCTCATAAACAGGTTCCTTGAAGGCGAGGCTCAGAGGCGTTCGATGATGGTGGCAATGCCCATGCCGCCGCCGACACACAGGGTCGCGAGGCCATAACGCTGACGCCGCACCTCCAGTTCATCGAGCAAGGTGCCGAGGATCGCGCAACCGGTAGCGCCCAGCGGATGGCCCATGGCGATGGAGCCGCCGTTGACGTTGACCTTTTGCGGGTCGACGGCCATGTCCTTGATGAACTTCAACACCACGGAGGCAAAAGCCTCGTTGACCTCGAACAGGTCGATGTCTTCTACCCGCAACCCGGCCTTGGCCAACGCCTTGCGCGTCGCTGGCGCGGGGCCGGTGAGCATGATGGTCGGGTCAGTGCTGGTGACCGCCGTGGCGACGATCCGCGCCCGGGGTTGCAAGCCGAGCGCCCGGCCCTTGGCTTCGGAACCGATCAACATCAATGCCGCACCATCGACAATTCCCGAACTGTTGCCCGGGGTGTGGACATGGTTGATCCGCTCCACATGGCTGTAGACCCGCAGCGCCGTGGCGTCGAAGCCCATCTGCCCGATCATTTCGAAGCTCGGCTTGAGCTTGGCCAGCCCTTCCAGGGTCGATTCGGCACGGATGAATTCATCATGATCAAGCAGGATGATGCCGTTCTGATCCTGCACTGGCACCAGCGATTTGTTGAACGAGCCATCGGCCCGCGCTCGCGCGGCTTTCTGTTGCGAGTGCAGTGCGTAGTCATCGACGTCCTCACGACTGAACCCTTCCAGGGTGGCAATCAGGTCGGCGCCCACGCCTTGCGGCGTGAAATGGCTGTGCAGGTTGGTGGCAGGGTCCAATGCCCATGCCCCACCGTCGCTGCCCATCGGCACTCGCGACATCGACTCGACGCCGCCAACGACCACCAGGTCTTCAAACCCGGAGCGCACTTTCATCGCCCCCAGGTTCACCGCCTCCAGTCCGGACGCGCAGAATCGATTGATCTGCACACCGGCTACGCTGACGTCCCAATCCGCCACTTGCGCGGCGGTTTTGGCGATATCGGAGCCTTGATCGCCGATCGGCGTCACGCAGCCAAGGACCACGTCATCGACCTGACTGGTATCCAGGGCCGTTCGCTGTTGCAGCGCCGTGAGCAATCCTGCGACCAGGTTCACCGGTTTCACGCTGTGCAGGGCGCCGTCGGCCTTGCCTTTACCACGGGGCGTGCGTAATGCGTCGAAAATCAAAGCTTGGGTCATGACGTCCTCGAAGCGCGATGCAGATGGGGAAAACACAGCTGCCACTCTTGGCCCAGGGCGCGATGGTTTCAATGACCGCAACGCTCACAGAAGTTGACGGTCACGCTCAGACGGACGGTCATCCCTGGCTCGGTGAACCGGTGCAGGACGCGCAGGTGTCTAGCAAAAGGCCGCCCAAGAAGCTGGCAATAGGCCTCATGCCGTTTTGATAGCGATTTTCGAGAACACCATACTAAATGGATCTAAACCAAGTGTGACGCGGGCTCTAAGGTGAAGGTGTACGAAGTTGTCGTCGGGTTTTGCCGAGGCGCTCGTGCTACAGGAAGTGCATCGCGCTGCCGTCATGGAGATATGCAGGCAGGCATCAGGAAATAACAATAAAGGCGGTCAAGCCATGTTCAAACAATCGAAAGTTCGTCAAGCCGGGCTCATTCTTTTCGCCACCACGCTGTTGTTAATCGTGCCGAACCTGACGAAGGTGATCGGCTGAATCAAGCGCCAGAGTTAATTATCGCCACATAAAAATGTGACTGGCTCGCTACCCGGGCCAGCGTGGCTGTGCCAACCTTTGGGGCACTTCCACGACATGGACGGCGATCCTTTGAAAACGCTCATTCTGTTCGGGGCTTTGCTGCTCAGCACGCCCTCGTATGCCGCACAGCTCAACCTGGAGCTGGGCGCGGTTGGCCGCACCTGGCAAACCGAGGAGTTGCTCAAGCATCCTCAGATCCAGACCATTACCATCGCCAATGACGTTTCCTACAAGCGCGACATGAGCTATCGCGCCGTGCCCTTGGCCGCCTTGTTGACCGGTATCAAGCCTGACGATCACCTGCAAGCCGTGGCGCTTGACGGTTTTGCCGCTGAACTGGCGGCTGCGCCCCTGCTCAACAGCGAGGGAGCTCGCGCCTGGCTGGCAATTGAAGACCCCGCCAAACCCTGGCCGCCACTTTCCGAAGGCAAGCACAGCGCCGGGCCGTTTTATCTGGTCTGGACCGATCCGCGGGCGGGCAATATCAGCCCGGAACAATGGCCGTTCGAAGTCGCCAGCATCAAGCGCCTGGCCCCGGTGGCCGAGCGCTTCCCTGCCCTGCTGCCGGACCCTGCCTTAAAGGCCGACGATCCGGTCAACAAGGGTTTTGCGTTGTTCCAGAAAAACTGCCTGGCCTGCCATCGGTTGAACGGTGCCGGGGATGCGCAGTTCGGACCGGACCTGAACATTCCGTACAACCCCACCGAATATTTCGGCGCTGACTTCCTCAAGCGCTACATCCGCGATCCGCAGAGCTTGCGCCAGTGGCCGCAGGCAAAAATGCCGGGGTTTTCGGCCGAGGTTTTGCCGGATGAGGATCTGCAGATGTTGGTGGGGTATTTGAAGCATATGACAGGGCGTAAGGTTAAGCCCTGACATGCATTTCTGTGGAAGCCAGCCTGCAGGCGATCGCCGCGGGCAAGCCCCACAGTGATTTGTGGTGCCACAGATTTCGCGACCGACTTCACACCCTGTGGGAGCTGGCTTGCCAGCGATGGCGAACTGCCGGTTACTGAAATAGTGTCTGAACCACCGCAATCGCGGGCAAGCCCGCTCCCACAGGGTTCTGCGGTGTCCTGGCTTACTGTTGTTGCACGGAAATCACTGGCGCAGGCGTTGGGGTAACCAGGACCTTGGCATGCATCTGCTCACACCCGCCGCCCCGACGCATGCCGCGAACCGGGCAGGCATCCAGGTAATCAAGGCCCACCGCCAGTTTCAGGTGACGTTCGGGGCGCGCCAGTTGGTTGGTCACGTCGAAGCTGTACCAGGCGTCATCGAGCCAGGCTTCAGCCCAGGCGTGACTGGCCAGGTGCTCGCTGTTTTCGCTGTACAGATAACCCGACACATACCGCGCCGGAATGCCCAGGCTGCGGGCGCAGGCAAGGAATGCGTGAGTGTGGTCCTGGCACACGCCTGAACGCCCGGCGAAGGCTTGTGCGGCGCTGGTGTCCACTTCGGTAGCGCCCGGCGTGTAGGTCATGTGCTGGTTCAGGCCATGCATCAAGTCGATCAGTGCCGTACGGTCCCGACGTTGCTTGCACTCTTTTTCGGCAAACGCACGCATTGCCGCGTCAGCCTCGGTCAAGCGGGTAAAGCGCAGGAACGGCAGCGCCGACTGGCTCTCGTGCTCGGCTTCGCGCAGTTCGTCGATGTCGACCTGGCCCCGGGCGCCGATAATGATCGCCTCATGGGGTTCGTCCATGGTCAGTACGTGCAGGATGTTGCCGAACGGATCGAGTTGCGCACGCACCGGGCGCGGCAGGTCGAGCTGCCAACTGAGCACGTGCTGGCGCTCGCTGTCGTGGGGTGTCAGTCGCAGGTACTGGATGCTCGCCCGCACCTGATCTTCGTAGTGATAGGTGGTCTCGTGGCTTATGGAAAGTCTCATGCAGCCTCCAGGTAGGAACTGTGAATCGCGTTGCCCAACTGGCGCACCAGCGGGATGAACTCGGTCAGCCAGGCGTGCAGGCCTTCGTCGAGAATTTCGGTGATGCCGGTGTAACGAAGCCTCGCGTCGATTTCCGCCGCCAGACGTTGCGCGGGCCGGCCGTTAGCCCCTGGTAGCTGGGCGAGAATCTGGTCGATCTCCTCGGTGCAGGCACGCAGGGAGCGTGGGACATCCGCCCGCAATAACAGTAATTCGGCGACATGCCGCGCACCGGGAGCGTCACGGTAGATTTCGGTGTAGGCCTCGAAGGACGACAGTGCCCGCAGCAGCGCACTCCACTGGTAATAGGCGTGAGCCGTGCCGTCGCTGACCGCTTCGGCCTGATCGCCGGCCATTTCGTAACGGGCGTCGAGCAGGCGCAACGTGTTGTCGGCCCTTTCGATAAAGGTGCCCAGGCGAATGAAGCGAAAGGCGTCGTTACGCATGATGGTGCCGTAGGACGCACCTCGGAACAGGTGGGAACGCTCCTTGATCCACTCGCAGAAACGGCTCATGCCGTAGCGGCTGAGGCCTTGTTCGGCGATCCCGCGAATTTCCAGCCAGGTGGCGTTGATGTTTTCCCACATGTCGGCGGTGATTCGCCCACGCACCGCATGGGCACTGGCCCGTGCGGCGCCGAGACAACTGTAAATGCTGGCCGGGTTGGCTGCGTCCAGGGCGAAGAAATGCAGCAACCGCTCGGCGTGCAATTCGCCGTGGCGTTCGAGGTAATCGTCCAGCGTGCCGGTAATCAGCAGCGGCATGGCCAGTTCGTGCAAACCGTTGCCACGGCCATCCTGTGGCATCAGTGACAACGAGTAACTGATGTCGAGCATCCGCGCGAGGTTTTCCGCGCGCTCCAGGTAACGCGACATCCAATACAAATCCGAGGCAGTTCTACTTAACATGACAGGCTTCCTTCAATCCTCGACCACCCAGGTGTCCTTGGTTCCGCCACCCTGGGAGGAATTCACCACCAGGGAGCCTTCACGCAGGGCGACACGGGTCAAACCGCCGGGCACGACCCGGGTTTCACGGCCTGACAATACAAACGGCCGCAAATCGATATGGCGCGGTGCGATACCGTTTTCGACAAAGGTCGGACAGGTCGACAGCGACAGCGTCGGTTGCGCGATATACGCGTGGGGCTTGGCGATGATGCGCGCGCGGAAGGCTTCGATTTCCGCAGCCGTCGCCGCCGGCCCCACCAGCATTCCGTAACCGCCGGAGCCTTGGGTTTCCTTGACCACCAGTTCTGGAAGATTGGCCAGCACGTGGGAAAGTTCAGAAGGATTACGGCACTGCCACGTAGGAACGTTCTTGAGGATCGGCTCTTCATCCAGATAGAAACGGATCATGTCGGTGACAAACGGATACACCGATTTGTCGTCCGCCACCCCCGTGCCGATGGCGTTGGCCAACACGACGTTGCCGGAACGGTAAGACGACAGCAGCCCCGGCACACCGAGCATCGAATCCGGATTGAACGCCAGCGGATCGAGGAACGCATCGTCCAGGCGACGGTAGATCACGTCGACGGCTTTGGGGCCGTCGGTGGTGCGCATGTAGACCTTGTCGTCGCGCACGAACAAGTCCGCGCCCTCCACCAGCTCAACGCCCATTTCCCGTGCCAGGAACGCATGTTCAAAGAATGCGCTGTTGAAGCGCCCCGGCGTCAGGACGACCACGCTCGGGTTGTCGATCGGGCTGGAGCTTTTCAGGGTGTCGAGCAACAGGTTCGGGTAGTGGTCGATGGGGGCGATGCGTTGTGCCGCGAACAGTTCGGGGAACAGACGCATCATCATCTTGCGGTCTTCAAGCATGTAGCTGACGCCGCTCGGTGTCCGCAGGTTGTCCTCAAGCACGTAGTACGTGCCGTCACCGTCGCGCACCAGATCGACACCGGAAATGTGCGAATAGATATCGCGATGCAAATCCAGCCCCTGCATCGCCAACTGGTATTGCTCGTTGGCCAGCACCTGTTCGGCTGGAATGATCCCGGCCTTGATGATGCGTTGCTCGTGGTAGAGATCGGCGAGGAACATGTTCAACGCCTTGACCCGCTGAATGCAGCCGCGCTCGACAACGCGCCACTCACTGGCAGGGATGCTGCGGGGGATGGTGTCGAAGGGAATCAGGCGCTCTGTCCCCTGCTCATCACCGTAGAGCGTGAAAGTAATCCCGGCGCGATGAAATAACAGATCGGCCTCGCGTCGCCGTTGCGCCAAAAGCTCGTCAGGCGTTTCGGCCAGCCAACGGGCAAACTCCCGATAATGCGGACGGACCTGGCCGCCGGCATCGTACATCTCATCAAAATAGGTGCGGATCATGCCGTACTCCTTGTCACCCGGACATGCAGGCCTTCGCAAGGCCCGTGCCATCGGCATAAACGCTTTGATTTCAATCGGTTGGATTATCAACGCGGATTCGCCGCACCAATCCTGTGCGGCAAACGCCCCAACCTGATCGCCCCCGCTTCATTGCAAGGCGCTGTTGTCGCCTATCACCAGCATAGTCAGAGTTGATTTCACTGCCCGGTTAACGCTGGGGATAATCCGCTCATTCGCTGAAAAGCTGACTCAACTTCCCTTTAGCCGCCCTTTTTGGGCGGTTTTTTTTGCCTGTTCGAAATGTTGTGAATCAAATACGCGATCAAAAACGAAAACGGCCAACCCAAAGGTCAGCCGTTATTGATGCTTGTTACTGTTCATAAGGTTATGCGAGTCGCCCTCGTACCTCCTGCTTGACACCCCAGCCCTCAATGATGCCGCCCAAGGGCTCGACCACCGCTTCGAAACCCTGTTCGAAATCGCCGATGTCATCGTAGGTGGCGTACATCACTTTGCTCAGTTCGAGCGCCCATGCGCCATCGTCGCGCACACTGATCTGCGCATTCAGGCATTCACCATGATGGAACTGTCGTGCCGCCCTGCGTGCCCGCTCCTCGTCCGGGAAAATGGCGTAGAACTCGATGGGGTGGAACCGTGAAAAATCAAAACCGCCTTCTTTCATGCGGCGCAACACGCTGCTGCTGATGTCTTCTTGATAGGCTGTGCTCATGAAACGTCCTCCTGAAACTGATGGATAGACTTTCCGTACTCCCTGACGCGCGCAACCCGATGGTGCGAACGCTTCGGCAACCGATGTGCCGACGGGAAACAAGCATGGAGCTGACAAGACCAGACCTTAGCGATCCATTCGCTGATCTCGCTTGCAGATTAGCCCCAAGATAGAGCCGCTGCCAAGGCCTGGTTGCGAATGTGACAGGAAGTGTTCAGTTTGGCGTGATGCCGAGGATTTGAATGCTGTTCTGGGTTTTCAGGCTTTTGACGCCCGCATCGGCGGTTCGCCCTTCCAGATCGTTCAGATCCAGTTCAGCGGCGACGGGAAGGAGTCGTTCCTTGATGAGTTTGGCGGCCTGCTCATGGCTTGGGCATTCCTCGCACTCGAAGACTTCGTCGATTGTTTCACCATGATCATCCACGAAAGTGACTTTCCACTTGGACATCGGAGCCTCCTCGATCAAACCCGCAAATGGGCTTACACCTATCTCGACCTGGGTAGCTGGCTAATCGTTCCGCTGGATCAATTACAGTTCAAGACGCAGAAGCGCGCCTGCTCGCGAAAGTGGTTTTTCAGACAGCCATTGAGCGCTGATAGTCCGCTATCGCGAGCGGGTTCGTTCCGACAAGGTTGGCACGTCTGCCTGAGATCAGGTCAGATCCGTACATTCCCCCGCGGCCCGGCAATCGCCCAGATGATCAGGCCCAAAACCGGCAGCAACAGGATCAACAGCACCCAGAGGACTTTCGCCCCCGTTCCGGCGCCACTTTTCAGCACGTTGATGATTGCCCAGATATCCAGGGCAAGAATGATCAGGCCAACCAGACTGTTGAAGGTGGAACCCATAGTGACGCTCCCGAAGAGTGATCTGCCCCCTTAGGATAGCCGGCCATGGCCAGGGTTCCCTTTTATTGAAAGCCTTACCGCCTCAGACGTGGATGGCGACTTTCAACGCTTCGAGGGATGGCGCCGCCGCAATGCCGACTTCGGCGCACAGCTCCAGCACCCGCGGCAGGTCATTGCCGTAGACCAGCACGACCTGCAACTCGTCATCGAGCAATTGGCTGAAGTTCATCAGTGTGTAACCGCCGTTTTCCTTGTTCAGGCTGCTCATCTGCACCTGGATGCGATTGAGCGCAGTCAGCGCTTCGGTCTTGGCCAACTGCTTGGGCTTGAGGTTGAAATCGACCCCCGGACCGAACGAAGCGACTATCTGTGCGAACAGATCCATGTAGGTGTCGGCCTGGAACAGCACGGTTTCGGGCAGGCTGCCGACAACCACCCATTCACCCAACGGGATCGGGAAGGTGTCGTCGTAGTTGATGTCCGGGTTGGCCGTCAGAAAACCTTGAGGATCCGCGTAAGCCTGGGCCGCTTCGTCAGCGACTTTGTGGATTTCGTCATCACCCATGCACCCGGAGCTGATTTTGCTGATGAGTTCGACGAGTGCGGCTTTCATGGGGTAAATCCTGTAGCGAGGGAATTTTGAGGGCGCGAAGGATACCGCAGGTTAACCCCAAAAAACGAAAAGATCGCAGCCTACGGCAGCACCCTTCAAGGTACACGCATTCCCTGTCAGAGCCGCCGAAGGCTGCGATCTTTTTGAGGCAATCAGCCCAGCAGTTTTTCCAGCTGCGCGATGGTATCGGTAGCGCCCATTGTCCTGGCGGCATCCAACGCGGTAATGCCATTGGCATCCTTGGCTTTGGCGTCAGCACCTTTGCTGATCAGGTAATCGACGACTTCGACGCGGTTGAACATCGCAGCCATCATCAGCGCCGTCCGGCCGTCGAATGACGAACCTTCCACCTGCGCGCCGCCTTCAACCAACGCCTTGATCACCGCCAGGTCACCCTTGAACGCGGCGCCGGCAATCGGGCTCTGGCCGTTGTCATTGCGGATTTCCGGATCGGCCTTGTGTTCCAGCAACACTTTCACCGTGTCCACATGGCCGTGATACGCGGCCAGCATCAGTAATGTGTCGCCCTTGTGGTTGCGCAGGTTGGGCGGCAGGCCCTTGCTCAGCAGCGCAGCCATCATGGCCGCATCGCCCTCGCGCGCTTTGTTGAATACCTGTTCGGCAAACTCGGCAGCTTCTTCGGGGGTCATCTGGCGGCTTTTGTCGGACATCGGGCACTCCATTGTGTCATTCGTAAAAGCCGACAGTTTCCCGAGCAGCCCCGACACTGTCACTTCTTTTTTCTGATGCGCACCTATAGCCACATTCAATGGCGCCGTTTTCAATAACGGTGTTTGCCACCCTGAATGTCCGACAGCACTTGCCCGGTGACCTGCACGTAAGTGTCGGTACCAGGCAGCCAGGCGTAGATCGGGTCATCGCCGGTTTTGCCCGGATCGAAGGCTTCGTCCTTGAGCCGGGTCTTCTGGTACTTGAACGTCCCGGTGGTCTCCATTTTGACTTTCACCCGCAAGAACAACGGCACCGCATAGCTCGGCATCTGCTGACGGGCAAAGGCCAGCAGTTCGCTGAAATCCAGCGTCGCCAAAGATTCCGCTGGCGTAATGGCTGCCATGCCGGCGCGACCGTTGGTGTTGCGGATTTCCACGCCATAAGCCACCGCTTCGGAAATATGCGGGTACTGCAGGAGGATGTTCTCGACCTCGGTAGTGGAGACGTTCTCGCCCTTCCAGCGATAAGTGTCGCCCAACCGATCGACAAACTGGGCATGCCCAAAGCCAATGTTGCGCAGAAGGTCACCGGTGTTGAAGTATCGGTCGCCTTTCTCGAAGACATCGCAGAGGACGACTTTCTCGGTTTTCTGCGGATCGGTGTAACCGTCCAGCGGCGCCTTGTCGTCGATTTTGGCCAACAACAAGCCTTGCTCGCCTTTACCGACCTTGCGCATGAAACCATTGACGCCACGGATTGGCGCCCCGCTGTCGTGGTCATACGCCGCCAACTCCCACGCCATCAGGGAAAAACCCACGGTGTTGTCGAAATTCAGAATGTTGGTGAAACCGATATTACCGTCGCTGGCGGCATACAGCTCGCAAATGTGATCCACCGCAAAACGACTCTTGAAGTCGGCCCATGCACCGGGGCGCAGGCCATTGCCGATCATTTTCCTGACCCCGTGTTTGCCATCGTCGGCACTGGGCGGTTGATCGACCAGGTAACGGCACAATTCGCCCACGTAACCGATGGTCGTCGCCCGGTACTTGTGCACATCGCTCCAGAACTGGCTGGCACTGAACTTGCGGCGGATGGCGAATCCCGAGGCGCCGCTGACTGCAGAGCCCCAACACACACATAATCCGGTGGCGTGATACAGCGGCAAGGTGCAATAGACGACATCCTCGGGCCGCATATCCAGTGCAATCATCCCGAAGCTGGCGCAGCTGCGCATCCAGCGCCCGTGCTTGAACACACCGGCCTTGGGCAAACCCGTGGTTCCGGAGGTGTAGATGTAGAAACAAGGGTCATCGAAAAAAACCTGCTGGCTGCTTGCCGGATTTTCACTGTTGGCGTCGATGCTGGCGGTCATCAGATTGATGAATCCGAGCGGGGCAATTCCCGGATGGCTCCAGGTGTCCTGATCGGCGACAAACCAGGTGCGCGACGCATCGATCGACAGTTTCTCGCGCACTGCCAAAAACGCCGGGACCAACTCCTCGCCGACAACGATGGCAGCCGGCGTCACCAGGTTCACGCTGTGCACCAGGGTGTCGCGGGTTTGTGAGGTATTGAGCAGCGCCGAAATGGCACCAACCTTGGCCACTGCCAAAATTGTCACCAGCAGCTCCGGGCGGTTCTCGATGAACAGCGCCACCACGTCGCCCTTGCCGATGCCTTGGTCGATCAAATGATGGGCAATGCGATTGGCCCACTGATTGACCTGCGCATAAGTCAGCGAAACGTCGCCGTGCAGCAATGCCGGGCCATCAGGATTACGCAGGGTGGCTTGCTCGAAACTCCACCCCAGGCCACACGGTTGGGTCGGATCCTTGACGTTGGCTACCTTCATCCCCTTCACCACGCGTGGAATGGCTTTGGCGATGGCAGGCAGCTTGCGGAGCATCATGCTCCAGGTGATCGTGTCGCTTGATGTGCGGCTCATGGCTGCTCCCGTTCGATCTTTTTATTGTCGGGCGGCGTTGATTGAGCCCGAAAATACGTCAACGGTTCTTGAGCTGTACACGCGGTTTTTGAAATGTTTTGTATCTGCGATCTTGATCCGCGATCTTGATCTGCGATCCGCGATGTCGACCGCAACGGTTCCGGGAAATGCAGGAGCGCATGCCTGCCCAATGGTTCAATCCAATTGCCGAGAAACCCGCAAAATGCAGGATGCACGATGGCTATTCATGCAATTTGCAAGGAAGTGAAAATCCATGCTTTTGATAAGCTATTGATTTATATAAGATTTTTATAAAACAGGATACTGGCACAATCACTGCAACTCTCTCCCCACGCTTGCCATTCAAGAGCTAACGGAGCTGATAGACATGAGCCTGATCCAAGAAAAATTTTCGTCTTTGTTCTCCAACTTCGAAGTCACCACCCAAGCGCGACCTGACGGTGGAATCCTGCTGACCCTGCGTGGCGACGGCCGAGAATTCAAACGCTCGATTTCCTACCAGCAATTGCACAATGGCGATCAACTGTCGTGGGTCATCAGCGCGATTCGCCGCGACCTTGCCGAACAGGCCAGCGAACTGCCGCAAATCTCGATGTTGCAGAGCCAGCAGCGATTTGCACTGCCGACTTATCATTCGCTGTAAACGCTCAAAGCGCTGAAAAATTGTGGGAGCCAGCAGACTGGCTCCCACAGGTTTTTTGTCAGTCTTCCAAACGCGGAAACTGGCCGGCAATATCGTCGCCGGTGAAGTTGGCCTCACAGCCTTGCGGGTTATTGAACAGGCGGATCGCCACGAGATGCGGGTGCTCCCCCCTATCGAACCAGTGCCGGGTACCGGCCGGCACGCAAATCAGGTCGTTCTTCTCGCAGAACACGGCATAGACGTAATCGTCGATGTGCAGGTTAAACAAGCCACGACCGGCAACGAAAAATCGCACCAAATCTTCGCCAAGATGCTGCTCTTTGAGCATTTGGTCTTGTTGCGGGTGATCGCCGGTGACGCTGAGCACATCGACGTTGATGTAGCCGCGCTCGGTCATCAGCTTATCGATTTGCCCCTGATAGGCGGCGATTATTTCTTCCTTGCTCGCGCCGGGCTGGATTTTCGCAGCCGCTTGCCAGCGGTCGAAACGCACGCCGTGCTCGGCCAGGGTCGATTGAATGTCTTCGAGATGGGTCAGCACCTTGTTGGGAATCTCAGGGCTGGAGACGTGGTATACGGACAGGCTGCTCATCAGGGCAATTCCTTAACGGTTCATGGCAAGGACAGTGACCGGCGCTCACGGCCTGTCCTCTTGCATACGTATGGCAATGATAACCGCAGCCGCGACGGCGGCGAGGCTGGCAATACTAAAGGTCCATGCCGCGCCGAGAGCGTTCCAGCTGTAGCCGGAATACAACGCACCCATGGCGCCGCCCGTGCCGGCCAGCGCGGCGTACAATGCCTGGCCCTGACCTTGCTGGCGCGCACCGAAGCTGCGTTGCACGAAGGCAATGGCTGCGGCGTGAAAGCTGCCGAACGACGCCGCGTGCAAGACCTGGGCAAACAGCAACACCCACAGAAATTCCGCCAACGTGCCGAGCAACAACCACCGCAGTGCCGCCAGCAGAAAACTCGCCAGCAATACCTGGCGTAACGAGAAACGCGCAAGAATTCTGCTCATGGCCAGGAACATCAACACTTCGGCGACTACGCCGACCGCCCACAGCATGCCGATCACGCCGCGGCTGTAGCCCAGGCGTTCAAGGTGCAGGGTCAGAAAGGTGTAATACGGCCCGTGGCTCATCTGCATCAACGCAACGCAAACGTAAAACGCCAGCACGCCGGGGCTGCGCAGTTGCTTGACAAACCCCTCTCCCGCCACCCGATTACCCGGAGCCGGCTGTGCGTTCGGTACCCACAGGCTGCTCAGCACGATGCCAGCCATGATCAGCACCAGCGCCGCCGGGTAGATGTCCAGGCTCAGCCATTCGAACAGACGGCCCAGCGCAACCACGGTAATGATGAAACCGATGGAACCCCACAGGCGAATCTGGCTGTAGCGCGAAGTCTGCCCTTGCAGATGCGCCAGGGTGATGACTTCAAACTGCGGCAGCACCGCGTGCCAGAAGAACGCATGAAGGGCCATGACCATCGCCAACCAGGCGTAGGTCTTGCTGACGAAAATCAGCGAGAAGGTCAGTAATGTGCACACCGCGCCGAAACGCACGATCGCCAGCCGTCGACCGGTGTAATCGCCAAGCCAGCCCCAGATGTTCGGCGCCACGCAACGCATCAGCATCGGGATGGCCACCAGTTCGCCGATGCGTGCGGCGCTGAACCCCAGGTGATCGAAGTACAGCGCCAGAAACGGCGCTGTCGAACCGAGCAAAGCGAAATAAAACAGATAGAAACTGGAGAGCCGCCAGTACGGGAGCGCCGCCGCAACCATCAGATTGCAGCAGCTGCGAAGTCAGCCATTAGAGCTGCCCCAGCACCGGCGTGCTCACGCGCACGTCGGCGTTCTGCCCACGGTGACGCAGCAGATGGTCCATCAGTACGATGGCCATCATCGCTTCAGCGATAGGCGTGGCGCGAATGCCGACGCAAGGGTCGTGACGGCCCTTGGTGATCACGTCCACCGGATTGCCATGAATATCGATGGAACGGCCCGGTGTGGTGATGCTGGATGTCGGCTTCAGCGCCAGATGCGCGACAATCGGCTGACCGGAAGAAATACCGCCGAGAATGCCGCCCGCATTGTTGCTGAGGAAGCCTTCCGGGGTCATTTCATCGCGATGTTCAGTGCCGCGCTGGGCGACGCTGGCGAAACCGGCGCCGATTTCCACGCCCTTGACCGCGTTGATGCTCATCAGCGCATGGGCCAGTTCGGCGTCGAGGCGGTCGAAGATCGGCTCGCCCAGGCCCGGCATCACGCCTTCAGCGACCACGGTGATTTTCGCCCCGACCGAATCCTGGTCGCGACGCAACTGATCCATATAGGCTTCCAGTTCCGGCACCTTGTCCGGGTCCGGACTGAAGAAGGCGTTTTCCTCGACCGAATCCCAGGTCTTGAACGGAATTTCGATCGGGCCGAGCTGGCTCATGTAGCCACGAATCACGATGCCCTGGCTGGCCAGGTACTTTTTCGCGATCGCTCCGGCCGCCACACGCATCGCGGTTTCCCGCGCCGAACTGCGACCGCCGCCGCGATAATCGCGCTCGCCGTATTTGTGGTGGTAGGTGTAGTCGGCGTGGGCCGGGCGGAACAGGTCCTTGATCGCCGAGTAGTCCTTGGACTTCTGGTCGGTGTTGCGGATCAACAGGCCGATGGCGCAACCGGTGGTGCGACCTTCGAACACGCCGGAGAGGATTTCGACTTCGTCGGCTTCCTGACGCTGGGTGGTGTGGCGGCTGGTGCCGGGCTTGCGGCGGTCCAGGTCGCGCTGCAGATCTTCAAGGGAGATCTCCAGGCCCGGCGGGCAGCCATCGACAATGGCGACCAACGCCGGACCATGGCTTTCGCCCGCGGTGGTGACAGTGAACAGCTTGCCGTAGGTATTGCCGGACATGCAGGACGCTCCGTGAAATCGAACCCAAATACATAATGCGCGCCAGTATACGCAGGCTACCCAAGTAGTTCATCCTCGAACCTTATGGGTGTCAGCGAGTCCAACCGGCATCTTGATAATGATGGCGTGATGATGCTGCGAGTTTTGCTCTTGACCCTGACCTTGTTTACAGGCTTCGCCCAGGCCACCGTTCTGCAACGGCCGATCTCGTTGGACACCGGCAGTGGAACGCTTTTCGGCTCGTTGTTGTTGCCGAAATCCGACACGCCGGTGCCCGTTGTCCTGATCATTTCCGGCTCCGGTCCTACGGATCGTGACGGAAACAACCCCGATGGCGGGCGCAACGACAGCCTCAAGCGGTTGGCGTGGGTGCTGGCCAAACACAATATCGCCAGTGTGCGCTACGACAAACGTGGTGTGGCGGCGAGCCTGGCGGCCACGCCGGACGAGCGCAACCTGACGTTGGAAGCCTATGTTTCCGACGCCGAGGCCTGGAGTCGCAAGCTCAAGACCGATCCGCGTTTCGCCAAACTGATTCTACTGGGGCACAGCGAAGGCGCGTTGATCGCCAGCCTCGCCGCGCCCAACGTCGATGCGGCGGCGGTCATTTCCATGTCCGGCAGCGCCCGGCCAATCGATCAGGTATTGCGCCAGCAACTGAGCAATCGCCTGCCGCCGCCGTTGATGCTGCGTAGTAATGAACTGCTCGACAGCCTCAAGGCCGGGAAAACCGACGACAACGTGCCACCGCAACTTCAAGTGATTTTCCGTCCGAGCGTGCAGCCCTATCTGATTTCCCTGTTTCGTCAGGATCCGGCCGCTGCGTTTGCCAGGCTGAAAATGCCCGCGCTGATCATCCAGGGCAGCAATGACATTCAGGTCGGAGTCAACGATGCCCGGCTGCTCAAGGCGGCCAAGCCGGACGCCGAACTGGTGTTGATCGAAGGCATGAACCACGTCATGCGCATCGTGCCCAACGACGTCAAACGCCAGCTGGCGTCCTACAAGGATCCGAATTTGCCCCTGGCAGCGGAACTGGGCGCGAAAATCCTCGAATTTATTGACGGACTTCGCTCCACTTAAGCGCTGTTTAACCGGTGTTGCCCTCCAGTCCTGAAAAAAACGGCCGATAAGCCTTTGTCGCCAGCGCAATGGCTGGTGACAAGTTGAGCTTGGACAGGATCTCGCCGTTATGACTGATACCCAGACTTCACCCGACACCACCGCTGAACAAGACACACCGCCAGCGGTCGAGCTGCCATGGGCGGACGTCCACGTCGAGCACCATAAAATGCTCCGTCTGGCGCCGCTGCAGACCGATCGCAACACCGGTGGCCGCCCATTGCGCTTTGTCGAATTCGGCTATGCCGAACGCAACGACAAGCAGCACAGCCTGATGCGCATGAGCATTACCCTGCCCGGCCAGCGTGTGCGCAAGGAACAGAATCATCTGGACGTGTGGGTCGACCACGCCGAAAAACGCGTGCGTTTCGGCCCGGACAGCGGTTTGCAGATTGAACCGGTGAATCGGGGTATCGGTCGCTTCATGGCGGCTCAGGGCATCGTCTGGGCGAAAAAGCGCTGGCCTGGCTACACCGTCGATGGCGTTGACTTGAACAACAAGGACGCGCTGAACGAAGACACTCGCCTGCGTCGCGACCATTTTTTGCGGGTGCACGGCTTTGATGTGGTTTACGCCGATGCCCAGCATTTGAAGGGCAGCGTTAAAGAGGTGCGGGTCGGCGACCTGTTGAGCGACTGGAACACGGAAAAACTGCAGGTCGTGGAAATTCTTGAAGCGGCGCAAATGCTCCAGCAGGCCGAACAGAACCTGGCCGAGCAGGAAGTGAAACTCAAGAAACACGAAGAAAAGGTCAGCAAGTACAAACGCGAAGACGCCGGACTGCGCTTCACCATTACCTGTCTGGTGGCGTTTGCAGTGTTCCAGGCGGGGTTGTTGATCTGGATTGCCACGCACCGTTGATAGGTAGGCAGGGACTCATCTGTGGCGAGGCAGCTTGCTCCCGCTGGGTGCGATGCAGCCTCTTTCGGCGACCGCTTCGCGCTCGAGCGGGAGCAAGCTCCCTCGCCACAATATTTGTTGAGGTGGCTGATCGTTCCCACGCTCCGCGTGGGAACGCCTCAACGGACGCTCCGCGTTCGGCTCTTGGGACGCAGAGCGTCCCGGGCTGCATCCCCACGCAGAGCGGGGGAATGATCAGGGCAGGTCAGACGCGCGAGGCGAACAGCGCCTGATGATCGCGGCACTGTTGGGCTGACAACATGAAGACGCCATGCCCGCCTCGCTCGAATTCCAGCCAGGCGAAGTCCACTTCCGGGTACAACGCTTCGACGTGAACCTGACTGTTGCCCACTTCGACAATCAGCAAGCCCTTTTCGGTCAAATGATCAGCGGCCTGCGCGAGCATGCGCCGCACCAGGTTCAACCCGTCGTCACCGCACGCCAGGCCCAATTCCGGTTCGTGCTGGTATTCATCCGGCATGTCGGCAAAATCTTCGGCATCTACATACGGCGGGTTCGACACGATCAGGTCGAAACGCTGACCCGGCAAACCATCAAAACCATCGCCCTGCACGGTATAGACCCGCTCATCGACGCCGTGACGCTCGATGTTCTGGTTGGCCACTTCCAGCGCTTCGAACGACAGATCGGCCAGCACCACCTCGGCGTTCTGAAACTCGTAGGCGCAGGCGATACCGATGCAGCCGGAACCGGTGCACAGGTCGAGAATCCTTGCTGGCTCGGTGCCCAACCAAGGCGTGAAACGGTTTTCGATCAACTCACCGATCGGTGAACGCGGGATCAATACGCGCTCGTCGACAATGAACGACATGCCACAGAACCAGGCTTCGCCCAGCAGGTAAGCGGTTGGAATGCGTTCTTCGATGCGGCGCTTGAGCAACCGCTGCAAGCGAACCACTTCATCTTCTTCCAGGTTGCAATCGAGGTAACTGTCGGCAATTTCCCACGGCAAATGCAACGCACCCAACACCAGTTGACGGGCTTCGTCCCATGCGTTGTCGGTCCCATGGCCGAAAAACAGATCCTCCCCATGGAAGCGGCTGACGGCCCAACGGATATGGTCACGCAGGGTGCGAAGGCGGGAAGTGATCACGACGGCTAACTCCAGAAAAATCGACTGGCGATTCTACCAGTCAAACGACGCCACGACGACGCGAGAACAACGCGGGGGCAAATGTAGGACTAATCTCTTTTTTCAGTTCGGTATTGAACAAAACGGAGCACTTGACAACGCTACACGCCAGTAACGACGGTGCCTACAATAGTAGCGATTCACAGAAGCGCTCAGCCGGAGGACAATGTCGCAAAAGCCCCACTCGAAGGAGCCCCAGAATGTCCGTTCCACAAACGATGTTTCAACTCAGCGGCCGCGGTTATGCCGCCGCCAAACTGAGTCATGCGACCCTGATCATCATCGATGCCCAGAAAGAATACCTCAGCGGTCCTTTGGCCCTGAGCGGCATGGATGCGGCTGTCGCGAACATCAAAAAACTGGTGACTGCCGCCCGTGCGGCCGGTCGTCCGATCGTGCATGTCAGCCATCTCGGCACCGTTGGAGGGTTGTTTGATCCACGCGGCGAGCGCGGCCAGTTCATTCCTGGGCTTGAGCCACTTGACGGTGAAATCAAGATCGAAAAAATCCTGCCGAGTGCTTTTCATGGCACGGATCTGAAAAAACGCCTGGAAGACCTGGGTTCGGTAGACCTGGTGGTTTGCGGCTTCATGAGCCATTCCAGCGTCAGCACTACGGTGCGCGCAGCAAAAAACCTGGGGTTCCGTTGCACACTGGTGGAAGATGCTTGCGCCACCCGCGATCTGCCCTACAAAGGCGGCGTCCTGAGCGCCGAGCATGTTCAGCAGACCGAAATGGCGATCATGGCGGACAACTTTGCCGCCGTCGCCCAGACCAACGACCTGGTCTGAGCAGTGTTTACATGAGCGGCCTGCACCGCCGCTCATCCGCAAAAGCCTCTCATTAGCCGTAATTGTCTTAGCCTCAGGAACATCCCGGTCAACTCCCGGTCGAAGGGCCGATACCCATTGAGGAAGGTCGGAATGAAGTTATCCGATGGTTTTGACGCTCGCCGCTTACGGCCCAAAGGCCAAAGTAACTGGCGTTTTCGAATCGGCGCGGCGTTCGCTGCGCTGCTGGCGACGAGTGGTGTGTTGCTCGCCATGGCCGGCATCGCCAGCCTGTTGGGCCACGCCCCGGCCCTGGGTGAGATGAATACCAACCGGGTCGGTGCGGCAGTGATTCTGCTGATTGGCCTGTTCGTGCTGTACCTCGGCGTGTGGCTGTGGCGCCGCTGCCGTCGCCGCTCGCGACAGTCGCGGGAGCTGAACATGTCGCCGCACCTGATGAAAAAACACGACTGAGACCAAGGTCGCGGACCAAGGTCGCGAACCAAGGTCGCGAACCAAGGTCGCCACCGAATGCCGCGCACTTTGATGCGCGCTCATTCGCCTGGAGTTGGGTAAACTGGCCGCCCTTCGCGGAGGCTGACATGCAAGACGACGATTTTTCCCTGTTCAAAAGCGCTATCCAAGGCGTCAAGCCGATCAAGCATGATCGCGCTGAAACCGGCAAACCCAAAGCTGACCGAGCACAGATTGCCAAGCTGCGTCAGGCCGCCACCGTGCGCACGGATGCCACCACCGTCGACGGCCTGTCCGATCAGTTCGTCATCGACGTCGGCCCGGAAGACGAGCTGATGTGGGCGCGTGACGGTGTTCAGGAAAGCCAGATGCGCAAGCTCAAGACCGGACAGATTCCGTTCGAAGGCAGCCTCGACCTCCACGGCATGAACGTGGAAAAAGCCCGGGAAACCCTCTGGGCTTTCCTGGCAGAAGCGACCAAATTCGAAATCCGCTGCGTGCGCGTCACTCACGGCAAGGCCGTGCGCCTGGACGGCAAGCGGCCGATGATCAAAAGTCACGTCAACACCTGGCTGCGCCAGCATCCGCAGGTACTTGGCTTCACCTCTTGCCAGGCGAAACACGGCGGTGCCGGAGCGGTTTATGTGATGCTCAAACGCACGATGATGGAAGGTCGCGACGAGTAAACCTGATGCGTCACGCTTGCAGCGTCGTGTCCGCCACCGTACCCTTGCCCTTTGCGTAAAATCCCACAGGTAGTTTCATGTCCCTGGAACAGAATTACACCGCTATTTTGGGTGGGTTCATCAAGGTTGTCAGGGGCAATAAAGCCAGGGTTTTCGTACGCTAGCAACCTCGATTTAACCCCCCTTAACCGTAGGCATTGGTACGAAAATTGGTACGAGCCTGGCCCGGTGAAGCCCCCATACCGAACAAGTTGCGTCTCAGTTTTCCCGTCAAATCCGCCGCCCATTCGCGTCACTTTGAGTTCATTCGCGGCAACTTCTGCAGGCGCTATGTGGTTCGCGACCGGCCTATGGTGAACTAGGCCGGCTCTTTTTGAAGGCTTTTTTCATAGGGGTTCCATGAAGGACAGCCACTTTCGGTACCAGTTTTGTACCAACTGCCTCTCCCTGCCCCCGATGCCCCAGCAATCCAGACTCCGCAAGCTCATACCCGGCACGACATATGGTGGCCTTTTGCATCGTTACGAGTATTATTCTTTCGGAAAGCATACAACGAGCGGACTGGGACGCCTCTCCGACCCCCAACACCCGATGATGGACACACAATGGAATTGAAATGCGCATGGTGGAATTGCAAGTTAAGCCCTCCAAAGAATGGCGCAATACGATATCCCATCACTGATAACTTTTTCAGCGTAATTCATGCCATCCTCCAACGAGAAGTAGACATTCTTGGCCTATGCGAGGTTGATCGCAGTAACATCCAGCACCTACAACAAGCCTTAAACAATGGTAATTACAGCAAATATATAGTCTTAGATTTATACTCCCACGGAAAATCCATTGATGACTTTTGCCTTATCTTTAACTCTGAAAAATTGTCACTATCCAGCGAACCTGTCGATGCAAACATCAGAGACTCTCACACCGATCAATGGTTAAAAGCTGGAATATTTATCGGGCTCACCCCTACCCAAGGTAATGAGATATTTTTTGGATTATCTCATTGGCAAAGTCGAGGCACGTATTCATATGGAAGCACCGAGAGACTTCGCCTAGGTGACGCTTTACGCACTAAAGCAATGGCAATTTTAGACGTGCACCCAAGTAGCCCAATTGTGCTTTTGGGTGATTATAATGACGAGCCGTTTGATACCTCCATTGTCAGAGGCATAGGTGCCAGCAGAGATATCAATTACGTAAAAAAATCCAGCAAGTATTTCTATAACCCTTTCTGGTCCCGCCTATCGCCGCACCCCGAAGGCCCAGCGGGAACCTTTGTACATCCTAAATGTGTTGGAAGTGATGGCGCCGTTTTCGACCAAATACTATTCTCATCTCATTTTGTAAGAGAGTGGGAATTCAAAGAACACGCCGCCATCATTTCAGATATAAATTTTATTGAACCAAATACTCAGTGGAAAGATATCTCCGACCACTACCCCATACTGAGCCATGTCACAAGGATATAATCATGAGTTTCTTAGAGTCCATAAAGACTGGCATAGAAAAGGCTAGCCAGGCAGACATCAATATTAAGCAAGTGAACGACCTTCTCAGCAGCATAAGCAGCGAGCTACATTCGTTCACAGGAAAAAATATAAAATTAGGCAAAACTATTTCCACAGGGGCTAATATAAGAAAAATAGCCACTGCTTTTGAGGACACTGGTACCCCCAGAGAATTCATGGACGCCGACCAACTTTCATTGATCAAGGAGAAGCAATCTCTCCCTGTAGCCAAATGGAGACAAAACACAGGGGGGTTCCCTTGTATTGTAACCATTGATGGTTCGGAATTTATTTGCGATGAAATTGACGAACTTTCTGCGGCAATGAAAATGCTTCTCTCCACTACAAACTTCGGAAAAACTTTAACTAAGCTGATGGACGAATGAGCAACACTATCCAGCTTCGCTATACCGGCCATAACTTTGGCTGTGCCGCCAAGCTTACATTTTAAATATAAAAATTAGCGCATCTTTTGAAGACTATTGAGGGTTTCATAAATCGTGGCCATAATTAACGAAATATCACTTGAGTTTGCGCGCGAGCACATTAGTAAGTACTACGACTCCGATTTTTTCCCTAAACCTATTGAGTATGAAGCTTTATGGTATCAATGGAATGACGTCAAAACAGAACTGACGTCCAAAAACGTCGGAAAAATTTGGGTTACACAACCGCGCGCCATGACCATCGCAAAGCCTAAAGGGGGATTTCGAATTGTCCATCAACTTGAGCCCATCGATTCAGTGATCTACACAGCCTTAGCTTGCGAAATTACTGGTGCTATTGAGGCTGCACGCATGCCAAGCGAGGAGCACATAGCTTGCTCCTATCGACTCGCAATTTCTGATGGGAATTTTTTTGGTGCAGGCTCTGGTTGGGTAGATTTCACAAAAAAGACAGAAGACTTGGCTTGTAAATACTCAAGCGTACTAATTACAGATATTACAGACTTTTACAATCAGATTTACTTGCATCGATTAAATAATGCGATTGAAATTGCCGACAAAGAACTAAAGCCTCTTGCCGATGATATTGAGAATTTTCTTTCCACACTAAACAGCAAGTCATCTCAAGGAGTGCCTGTCGGTCCGGCCGCGAGCATTATTATGGCAGAGGCAGTATTTATTGATATTGATCAATTTATAAAAGATCAAGGAGTGCAGCACACAAGGTATGTCGATGATATTCGAATTTTTTCAAACTCACCCAGAGAACTATCTGGCGTCCTAGAGAAACTGACATTATACCTGTACGAAAATCACCGCCTAACACTGTCCAGCGATAAGACGTTCACGATGGACTCAAGCGAATTCATCGAGGAGCATATTCACAACCATTATGCAGAAGAAAAAATATTACTGCTCGAAACATTGGAAATCTTCAACCCCTACACCGATGAAATGGAGGAAATACAGATTGAAATAGATGATGAAGATGCAATTCGTGAAGCGCGCTTGAAAGCGGCAATAGAGAAAGTTATCAGTTACGAGTATCTGGATCTGGGTTTGGCAAGAAGTGTTATCAGAACGGCTCGTCGTCATGCTTGTCCGAATATCGCCGAAAACATTTTTTCACATTTCGATTTCTTTGCGCCTGTCGTAAATGATGTTGCGTTGTATCTTCATGAAGTTACGAGCGACGATTTTGCAAAAAATAATGTTTCTATAATTGAGGAGATTATTACAACTCCGGCATTTGATAGCCAGATATGCCGTTTCTGGATGGAATGGTATATTTCACAAAGCCCCATACTCTTGAAGTCTCATAAACTTCATTCATTTGTTTTCAATGGCCCCAACATTGAAAACCAAGCACTGGCGGCGATTACCACAAAAAACGTAGCCTGGGTGCGAAGCCACAAAGCTACCGTTTACAACCTTGGTGGTAGAGCGCGTCGAGCAGTGTTGAACGCATCCAGGGTATTACCTAGCGACGAACGTACACATTGGCTTAAGTTATTTATTGGCAACTCCCCGGTTTTACTAGATAGATTAGTGGCCCAATGGGTTCAAAAAACAGCGTAGTTCTAACTTGGCATCATCTCGGCTTTTTATTAATTAATTAGTCGCTAATGCACTTGGCTTAATTAGCTACTATTGGCTTGAGCAGAGTGACTCAAGTCACCCCGTTTAACAAAGTATATCTAAGGGAGCGCTCCGTGCCAGCACATCATGAATACAGAAGCGAGTGGGTTGCGGCGGGATACAAATCGGATATGGGAAGCGCAATTGCATCCCGCCCTCCGAAAGAACGAAATCTGCGCCGAGTCTATCATCTGACTTCTGCTGAATACGCAATCAGTAATATCGCACTCGGTCGTCTGAAGGTTTCACGATTTTCAGATCTCAATGATCCGTTCGAACTTCTAGGCCTAAATTTTCGAGAAAAAGTGGCTCGAAATATTGTTCGTGACTTCAAGGACGCCTACGACGCACATACAGGTCTGTTATGCTTTAGCGGTGACTGGGCAGAGCCTGTTTTGTGGAGTCACTATGCTACGAAGCACAGGGGGATTTGCTTGGGATTCGATGTCCCATTTGAGTACCTTCAAAAAATCCAATATGAGGATGAGCGAATCCTTGCGGAACTAGGAAACAATCCAGAGCTCGCAAACATTGATCCCGCTCTCCAAGAGTCATTACTACGAACGAAATCCAGCGGATGGAAATATGAGGATGAATACCGTCGATTCGTCAATTTGACTGATGCTTTCAAGGAAGAGAAACTATACTTTTTACCGTTTGGACCGGGCTTGGAGTTGACAGAGGTCGTGATGGGCCCGCTATGTACCCACTCGCTTAAGTCGGTCAAAGAACTAGTAGCTTCAAGATATCCTTCTGCCATTACGTATAAAAGTCGACTTGCATTCAAAACATATAAAGTCGTACCAGATGAACTCACAATTCCGTAAACAAGGATTCATGAGCTCTTAACGACAAGTGAAAACAGCTTTGCAGTAGGTCCGCTTCTGGCTGCTAACAGTCACTTGCGAATGGCTGCTAAAGTCTGTGCATTCAACCGATCGATCTGGTGTCGACAAAGCCAGTAAACAGGTGGACGGATCTGTTACAGAAAAAAGATCCCTCCCCTTTGATTCGATGAGGCTATCCGACATCTGTAATGTCATAATCTCACTTTTTCGGCATTGTCCGAGTCCGATGGATTTCATTGTGTTTGACTGGGAGGTTAGAGGAATATGGACATCACATACAAATTGCCACATCCGGTGAGAATCACCTGTTCTAAATATACTGAGATGTGCACACAGGCGAGGGACCAAGTGTACGACGAAGTCTTCGCCGGGTTGGATATTGAGACTTGCTCAATAGACTACTTGACACAGACGATGATGAGGCTGCGGCCTGATATATTTTCTTTGCATCGCTCTGACAACTTAACCGATCATATGGCGGGAATCGCGCTTAGTACAACTATCTACTCTTACAAGTTCAGGCGCCAGGATGGAAATATCTTGACGACATCAAATCTTCTTGATGAGATTTTGGAACAAACAGAGATTGGTGATGATATTCCAGTAGATTACCTCCGCCCACCTTTTAAAACTTGCTATATCGAATTCACAGAAAGCCGTAGCTCTTCACTCAAAGTTTATAACGAACTTACACACGAGCACATACTAGAAGGCGTATATATAAGTGAGACCCAGATTAATCCGGGCTCAATAGAGATGAGTCGTTATAACGATAGCCCAATGGTGGATGTGAATAAGCCGTTGAGGATACTGGATCTGATGTTTACCGGATCGCCATTGGGTAAGGCACATGTGGAAGATGACGCACTGCGAGTGCAAGGATTTTACATACAGGATGGGATGCAAACAATAAAACAGGAGCTCAGTCGTGTCGAGGAAAAGTACGGCCAGGATGATGACTTTACAGGCGATATGGGTTATCTATCTGAAACATTAAATCACATGGCCAAAGTTCTGTTATTCATTAACTGCAAGCAATACCGCGACACAGCCTTCAATGAACGTAAAGATCTTAGAAAAAAAATAACCTCGTTGAAAGGCATAGGCAAAATTCGTAAATTTGAAGATAAGCTTCGGAAGACTTATGACAGAGTTGTGATTAGTCCAGTGGATAATGTGATCCATGAAGCTGATGCAGGATTTGATCACGCGAGAAATGTAAAGGAAAAGCGTACACATTGGAGGAAGGGGCATTTTCGAATGCAGCCCTACGGCCCTGGAGCTAGCAAGAGAAAGATTTTATTTATAGAGCCGACAGTCGTTGGTGGCGTCTTTGCGAAGAAAAAAAACTATGATGTGAAGGAAAAAACTGCGTCGTCTTGAGGTTCGAAGAAGCTTCTATAACCTAACCGTGAGCAGTCGGGAAATGCTTTCCCCACTACTTGATAGGCACCATTGAACAGCGGTTTTTTTGCCAATTTCTGCCGTTGCTCAATGGCTGCAAAGGGTCTAAACACTCCACTCCCGAGCGGCTGATTTTTGGCCAGTAGTCACCTGTCGCCATTGCTAGCACCGCCTCCAAAAGCTCGGGAAAAAATTAACTGATAAATTATGAGCACGACACGCGCCAAAGCTGATCGAGCCGCGTGGTGTAGCTTTGGCTCATCATTTCTCGCCGCATTCCCCAATCGGGATTGGTTGGAACACTGGCCGAGCGAAGCGTCCCCTTCCCCCAACGTTGGTTGATTTCGTCCAATACGCCCATCAGTTTTGTCGATGCGCCAGGCTGTGAGGCTGAAAACAGGTCTTCGGTGTACTCACCGGGCTGGCAGAGGTTCAACAACAAGACCTCGGCCTTGCTGTACTTGAATCCCGGCCGGAAAATATGATCGAGCGCGCCCACCGCCATTGTCGTTAACAGGCGCACGTCGTCGGTTGGGT
The DNA here is from genome assembly GCF_004307635.1 of Pseudomonas sp. Sample_22. Classification (NCBI taxonomy): domain Bacteria; kingdom Pseudomonadati; phylum Pseudomonadota; class Gammaproteobacteria; order Pseudomonadales; family Pseudomonadaceae; genus Pseudomonas; species Pseudomonas sp. Sample_22. The sequence goes on along the minus strand of NZ_RCNY01000074.1, from coordinate 67,095 downwards.
ATGGCAGGTCGACCACCACACCATTGGCGTACTTGGCTTCCTCCGGGTTGAACATACCGGTGCTTATGCTGACCCGTATTTTCTTGCACAGTGAACCCTGTGCCCTGAGCTTTTCCGAGGCACGCATCATGTAGGTTGCCACTGCGTCCTTTATAGGCGGTAGCTCCTGCAGGCGCTTACCGAACATCCGGCTGCAGCATATCTCCTGTTTGGGCGGGTCGGGTTCGTCCAACTCCAGGCAAGGAGTACCGGCCAGCTCGCGCGCCGTCTTCTCAATCACCACGCTGAAGTTTTTACGCAGCGTCCATGGATCACTCTTGGCCAAGTCCATGGCGGTCTTGATGCCCATGGCATCCAGGTGCAATTTCATCCGCCGCCCGACACCCCACACCTCTGCCACGTCGGTATTACGCAACACCCAATCTCTTTTGACCGGGTCGGTGATGTTCACCACGCCGCCGGTCTGGGCTTGCAGGCGTTTCGCGGTGTGGTTTGCCAACTTGGCCAGGGTCTTGGTATTGGCGATTCCGACGCCAACAGGTATGCCGGTGCAGCGCAGCACCTGGGCGCGGATCCGGCGGCCGAGTGAATCAAGATGTTCAATACCGCTCAGATCGACAAAGGCTTCGTCAATTTAAAGGAAAGATTTCAAGCTATGGACATGGTTCCGCACCTTGCGACCCGGTGGTTCAAGCACGGCCTACAGCTGTCCATGGCAACAAGACATTTTCTGTCAATCTTGCCCAGTTATGTCCATAGCTGCTAGCCCCAATGCAACAGGACGGTCGGACATATAAGACGCTCAGGTTACTCAATTAGCGCGTTTGGTATTGAGTTCTGCCCTGTATCGCATTGCTTTGGCTTCGATGCCTTCAACCGTCCAACCGAACTTTAACCATAGGGGTTCAAGGATGGCTGTTAATGCAACATCAGTTTCGTGGAATAGATTGATGTCTTCATTCAGACTGGTCACGATTTCGTTGAAGCCACCAGAGTAAAGTGAATTGACACCAGATTCGTAGACATCTTCGAGCGGTTGATCGTGGCCGATTTCTGCCGTTCGTGATGGGCAGCAATCGGCCAATAGTAGTTCACAAGCGGCAGCTCCCCGCCCCAAGCTTTGGAATAACAGGCAGGGTTTGAAGTCTGCTCTGCTACATAAAGCAATCAGCTTTGTAGGCCCTTCGCAGTACTTGGTGACCGGAGTAAGCCACAACCCGCCAGTCGGAAATTTTGACTAAACCATAGGCAAATGTCCGATTTTCCGTCCATTTGGCCAAAAAAACGCACTTTCTACTATGCTCAATTGGTTGAAGTAAACGTCGCTTACGACACAGCCAGGGCCGACTGCATCGCGAGCACAATGCGGAGGCAGAAATGGCATCGATATCCAGAAGACTCTTCCTGAAAGTAGGAGGTGGGGTTGCGGCAAGCGTGGCGATAGGTTTGCCCGAACTCACGCAAGCCGCGACACCAAAGCCAACGGCGGAGGGTCGAGTCAATCTTCCCTACCAAATGCAGGCGCTCTCCAAAGCTCAGAAATTGCAGGTCAACACACCAGTCCTATTTTCCTATCCCGACGCGGCCTCACCTTGCGCATTGATCAAGATGGGCACGCCCGTTCCAGGCGGTGTCGGCCCAGATCGAGACATTGTGGCCTACAGCACGCTATGCACGCATATGGGCTGTCCGGTTGCCTATGACCCTGGGCAAAAGGTGTTCAAATGTCCCTGCCATTTCAGCATTTTCGACCCTGAGAATATTGGCCAAATGGTTTCCGGCCAAGCCACTGAGAATCTGCCGATCATAGTTCTTGAGTACAACCCCAATGACGATTCGGTCAGTGCTGTAGCCGTCGAAGGGTTGATCTACGGACGTCAGTCCAACCTCCTTTGATAAGGAGATTCAAATTGGCAACGAACAAAGATCGTGTGGCACTGCCTCCGACAGATGCCCAAAAGACCAACCTGACATGCCACTTCTGCATCGTGGGTTGTGGCTATCACGTGTACAAGTGGCCGGAAAATCGAGAGGGGGGACGGGCACCCGAAGAGAACGCACTGGGGCTCGACTTCCGCAAACAGTTGCCTCCGTTGGCTATCATCATGACGCCGGCAATGCAGAACACGATCACCGACAAGGACGGCAAGCGCTACAACATCATGATCGTGCCGGACAAACAGTGCGAAGTTAATAAAGGGCTTTCGTCCACACGAGGCGGACAACTGGCCAAGGTCATGTACAGCCCCGATGGGGTAGGCAGGGAGCGTTTACGCAGCCCACGTGTTTATGTAGCTGACCAGTGGGTGGACACCAGCTGGGATGATGCGCTGGCGCTTTACGCCGGGGTGACCAAGAAGATTCTGGACAATGACGGGCCTGCCTCGCTCGCCTTTGACTGCTTCGATCACGGAGGCGCCGGAGGCGGATTCGAGAATACCTGGGGCACCGGCAAACTGATGTTCACCGCCCTGCAAACCCCATTGGTGCGAATCCACAACCGCCCTGCCTATAACTCCGAGTGCCACGCCACACGCGAGATGGGCATTAGCGAACTCAACAACAGCTACGAAGACGCCGAATTGGCCGACGTCATTGTTGCTATCGGCTGCAATTCATACGAAACCCAGACCAACTACTTCTTGGCGCATTGGCTTCCCAACTTGCAGGGGCAGACAGTCGACAAGCGTAAACAGCGTTTTCCTGGGGAAACCGTTGCTCCAGCCAAGGTGATTTTTGTAGACCCTCGCAGGACGCCGACCATCGCTATAGCGGAGCAAGCAGCAGGTAAAGACAACGTGCTGCACTTGGATATCGAACCGGGAACGGATATCGCTCTGTTCAATGGTCTGCTGACTTACGTGGTCGACCAAAAATGGCATGACCAGGAATTTATCGCGGCCCATACCAAAGCGTTTGAGCAGGCACTTCAAGCCAATCGAATGTCGCTTGAGGAAACCAGTCGCGTTACCGGGGTATCGGTGGACAAGCTCAAGCAAGCAGCCGAATGGGCTTACAAACCCAAAACCTCTGGCCACCGTCCCCACACCATGCACGCCTACGAAAAAGGAATCATCTGGGGCAATGACAACTACCTCATCCAGTCTGCATTGGTCGACTTGGTGCTGGCCACTCACAACGTCGGACGACGAGGTACGGGGGTGGTGCGGATGGGTGGGCACCAAGAGGGGTACACACGCCCCCCTTATCCAGGCAATACCAAGATCTATGTGGATCAGGAGATCATCAACGGCAAAGGCATGATGTACACGGCATGGGGGGCCAATCCCTTCCAGACCACACTCAATGCTGAGCAACATCGTGCGGTCATTCTAAAACGCGCGAACATTGTCAGGGAGGCCATGGCCAATGTTCGCGGCGGTACAACTGCGCAGATGGTGGACGCAATCTACGACGCGGTGAAAAACAAAGGCGGTCTCTTTTTCACCAACATCAACCTCTACCCTACCAAACTGGCAGAAGCCGCCCATGTGATGCTGCCGGCGACCCATCCAGGCGAAATGAATCTCACCTCAATGAATGGCGAGCGCCGGATGCGCCTTTCACAAAAATTCATGGATCCCCCTGGTTCGGCGAAAGCCGATTGCCTCATCGCAGCGGCTATCGCTAACACCCTTCGGCAGATGTATACGGACGAAGGGAAACAGGACATGGCGGCGCGTTTTGCAGGGTTCGACTGGAAAAGCGAGGAGGACGCCTTCAACGACGGCTTCCGTATGGCTGGCCAACCCGGTGCTGGCCCAATCGACAGTCAGGGAGGCACCACGGGCAATCTCGTCACTTACGAGCGGCTGAAAGCCATGGGCAACAATGGCGTCCAGTTACCCACTAAAGAATACCGAGAAGGCAAGCTGATCGGCACCGAGATGCTCTACACCGATTACAAATTTGACACTCCGGACGGCAAGGCTGAGTTCAAGCCAGCGACATGGCCCGGATTGCCAAAACCGGTGGCAGAACAGAAGGAGAAACACCAGTTCTGGGTCAACAACGGGCGCATCAACGAAGTGTGGCAAACGCTCTACCACGATCAATACAACGACTTCGTGCAACGGCGTGTGCCGATGGCCTATCTGGAAATTAACCCCGACGATGCCCAAGTCTTGGCTATTACATCTGGGGACGTGGTCGAGGTGTTTAACGACTACGGTTCATCCTACGCGCTGGCCTACCTGGAGCCGGATATCAAGCGTAACCAGACGTTTATGCAGTTCGGCCATTTCAACGGTGTGATGGGCGATCTGACCACGCCATGGACAGATCGAAACGTAATCCCATATTACAAAGGGACGTGGGCGAGCATTCGCCGCATTGGGAAAGTGGAGGAATTCAAAGAGAAGATCAGCTTCAAGACGCGCAGGTTTACTACGTAAGAAAGTCGTCTAGTACTAGCGTGACGCTTTTCACGAGTGCGTTAATCCAAGCCCCCCGCCTATGTAAGCCATATCGCGGGGGGCTTCGTTGTGAATGCCAGATTTCCAAGCTCTACCCAGGGATTGCACACCCCGTAGGAGACTCCCCTCTCGATATGAGCTGGATCAGTTGGAGTCAAAATTGAATCGCTATACTGGACCGTCTTGCATCGATCTAAGGTTCGTCCAATGACTGATTCGCTCAGCGCTCAACTAGACGTAGTCATTATCGGCGGGGGTCAATCAGCCTTGGCTGTAGCGTATTTCCTGCGCCGCACACCTCTTTCGTTCGTAATCCTCGACTCAGAGGAAGAACCCGGTGGTGCCTGGCGACATGGCTGGAACTCGCTGCGTCTATTCTCGCCCGCCACCTGGAGTTCGATACCTGGCTGGATGATGCCCCCTACGCAAGATGGCTATCCTTCTCGAAATCATGTGATCGAATACCTCAACCAATACGAACAGCGCTACCATTTCCCGGTCGAGCGCCCAGTTCGGGTCACTTCTGTTGAGCGAACGGAATCTGGCCTGCGTGTACGTTCTGAAGACAAGCATTGGGATGCCAAGGTTGTTGTCAGCGCTACAGGCACCTGGAGCAATCCCTACGTCCCTCACTACCCCAATGCCGAGCTATTCGCCGGTCGGCAGTTGCATTCCGCTAACTATGTCGAAGCGCAAGCATTCGCGGGCAAAAAGGTGTTGGTGGTAGGTGGCGGTAATTCAGGGGCACAGATTCTGGCCGAAGTATCAAAGGTCGCTGAGACCACGTGGGTAACCCCCGTTGAACCGATGTTCTTGCCTGACGATGTGGATGGGCGGGTACTGTTCGAGCGTGCAACTGAGCGCTGGAAAGCCCAACTGGAGGGGCGCGTCATCGAGCAGCCAGTTGGTGGGCTGGGCGATATCGTCATGGTTCCACCCGTTGCCGAAGCCCGAGAGCGCAATGTTCTCAAGTCTCTACGATCTTTCGAAAGTTTTACTCCTAATGGGGTTGTTTGGGTCGATGGTTCCGAGTCTGCGGTGGACTCGGTGATTTGGTGCACCGGATTTCGGCCAGCCCTTCAGCATCTGGATTCACTGGGGGTGGTCAACACCGAGGGCCGCGTTGAGGTCGAAGGCACCCACTCGATCAAAGAGCCAGGGCTGTGGCTGGTCGGTTACGGCGAGTGGACAGGTTCAGCTTCCGCCACACTGATCGGTGTAACACGGACAGCACGGAGCACAGTCAATGAGATCGTAACTTTTCTTGCCGATCAGTCCACCTGAATTGGCCGGCAGCCGACCTTGAAATACACCGCTGATTGTTGAGGAGAACCTTGCCTGACATCTTCCGCAGAAGCGTAAAGCTCGACACTGGCCATGCACTCGTTTATGCGCTGAAGGAGGATGTCCTTCAGCCGTCCTTGGCTGCTGGCTGGACAGTCGCTACCCTCTTTTACCACCAGGGATGCTCGCTTTTCGTCGCGGCTAATCAGGCTGCCAAACTCCGCCGTACAATCACCCCATTGCAGACTGTCGGCGGAAAGCCGAAACGACGGTAGCGCCAAAGCATCCCTCTGGTTATTGCGCCACTCACCTATAAACCATGTCCCCTCAATCGTCTTGTCCATACCGGACGGATGCTTGGCAGGTGTCTCACCTTGATCACAAGCGGTCAATGCCAACGCTGTAATCACCACAAAGGACAGTGTGGGGATGCTGATTGATTTACTCATAGCGTGCCTCCGACATGTGCTGATTCAGGCTCTGCCAATTCCTCCACACGCACGTAGCGCGAAGAGGTTCACTCCGTCCTGTCTGACGGATTCATATCGCCTCGGCATGCCTAGGTAAGGCGATAGAAATCAGTGCTGCGAGCAGCACAAAGGCGCTCGATATCCACAAGCATGCTTCCAGCCCATACACCTGATAAACCCAGCCGGACAGCACCGTGCCGATCAGCCGTCCCATGGCGTTGGACATGTAATAAAAACCCACATCCAGCGACACGCCATCTTCCTTGGCGTAGGACACGATCAGGTAGCTGTGCAGCGACGAATTCACCGCGAACAACGCGCCAAAGACCATTAATCCACCCAACAGCACCGCCTGTTGCGACAGCCCGGTGTTCAGCCCGAGAGCGATTGCCGCAGGCAGCCCCGCCAGTGCAATGGCCCACAGAAATGCCGCCCTACCATCCGGTACATGGCCGCGTTTCTTGCCAGTGATGTTGGGCGCAAACGACTGCACGATGCCGTAGCCAATCACCCACGCCGCAAGGAAGCCACCCACCTTCCAGAAGTCCCAGCCGAAGACACTGCTCAGGTACACCGGCAAGGCCACCACAAACCAGACATCGCGGGCACCGAACAGAAACATCCGCGCCGCCGAGAGGATATTGATCGCCTTGCTCTTGGACAGAATGTCGCGAAACTTGGGCTTGGCTTTCGCTTTGCCCAGGTCCTTCTTCAGCAGTATCAAGCTGCTGATCCAGATCAGCGCCAGAACACCCGCCATGGCCAGCAATGCACCTTTGAAGCCGATCAATGCCAGCAAGGCTCCGCCGAGAAAGAAGCCGACTCCCTTGAGTGCGTTCTTCGAGCCGGTGAGGATCGCCACCCACTGGTAGAGCTTGCCCTGCTGCCCATCAGGAACCAGAAGCTTGATGGAGCTTTTGGCACTCATCTTGTTCAGGTCTTTGGCAATCCCCGACAACGCCTGTGCGCCCATCACCCATGGAATGGTTAGCCAAGCCACAGGAACGGTCAGCATCAGCAGCGCCGCGACCTGGATGCCCAGCCCGATGTTCATGGTTCGGTTCAGCCCCAGTCGGGCGCCGAGATAGCCACCCACCAGGTTGGTGATCACGCCAAAAAGCTCATAGAACAGAAACAACGCGGCGATTTGAAGTGGGCTGTAGCCCAACGCGTGAAAGTGCAACACCACCAACATGCGCAAGGCGCCGTCGGTGAGGGTGAAGGCCCAGTAGTTGCCCGTCACGAGCAGGTACTGCCGCACTTCTGGAGCGAGGGCTGACAACGCTTTCATGACCGCTCCTCAGACTGCCAGACCGACCATTTTGGCCAGCTCGACGGTGCGGTTGGCATAACCCCATTCATTGTCGTACCAGGCATAGAGTTTGACTTGAGTGCCGTTGATGACCATGGTCGACAGTGCATCGATAATCGATGAGCGCGGGTCAGTACGGTAGTCGATGGACACCAATGGACGCGTCTCGAAACCGAGGATGTCTTTCAGCTCGTTCTCGGAAGCGTCCTTGAGGAACTGGTTCACTTCCTCGACGGTCGTGGCGCGCTCGACTTCAAAGACACAGTCAGTCAGCGAAGCGTTGGCCAGCGGCACGCGTACGGCGTGACCATTCAGGCGTCCACGCAGCTCCGGGAAGATTTCGGCAATGGCGGTGGCCGAGCCGGTACTGGTTGGAATCAGGCTCATGCCCGAAGCACGTGCCCGACGCAGATCCTTGTGCGGCTGATCGAGGATGCTTTGGGTGTTGGTCAGGTCGTGGATGGTGGTGATCGAGCCGTGACGAATGCCCAGTTTCTCGTGGATGACTTTCACCACTGGCGCTAGACAGTTGGTGGTGCACGAAGCGGCGGTAACGATGCGATGTTCAGCCGGATTGAACAGCTGATGGTTGACGCCCATGACGACGTTCAACGCGCCTTTTTCCTTCACCGGAGCGCAAACCACCACACGCTTAACGCCCTGATCCAGGTAGGCCTGCAACACCGCCACGGTTTTCATCTTGCCGCTGGCTTCGATCACCAGATCGCAACCCGACCAGTCGGTGTCGGCAATCGCTTTGTTCGCGGTCACCTTGATGTGCTTGCCGCCAATCACCACCTGATCGCCTTCAGCGCTGGCTTCGTTGTGCCAACGACCATGCACGGAGTCGAAGTTGATCAGGTGCGCATGGGTTACTGCGTCGCCTGCCGGATCGTTGATCTGCACGAACTCAAATTCTGGCCAGCTCCAGGCTGCTCGTAGCGCGAGGCGACCGATCCGACCAAAACCATTGATACCAACTTTGATAGTCATATTGTTGTGCTCTGTATCTGCTGTCAGTGGGCATTCGACTGGGTGTCGAACTGGCCGATGTATTCGATATGGGCGGGATGCTGAATGGCGCGTGGACGCAACGACTGAACATCGCGGATGGCATCGCTGAAGGGCACACCGCTCTCGATCAACAGTTGAGCCGCGATCAAACCGGTACGGCCCGAGCCGCCTTTGCAATGGATGGCGATGGTTTTACCTTCGGTCAGCAATTGCTTGAGACGCGGATGGTGCTGCTCCCAGGCGGCTTTGAAAGCGTCGCCAGGCGCTTGATCGTCTTCAACTGGCAGGTGAAACCACTCGATGCCGAGCATTTGGCACTCTTCGGGCAGCAGATCGACCTCGTTCTGAAGCAGCTCCTCGGTCGGCATTAGCGTCAGCAACGCCGATGCCCCCGCATCCTTGAGGGTTTGCAGCGCCTCGAACGGTCGGGTGCCCTTCGTGCCTGGGCACGGGGTGAAGATCAATTGGCCATTGAACTGTGCCAAGGGAAGTACGGAGTATGGGTGTTGTTGCACGGTGAAAAATCCTCAGATGGAGCGCTGATTGACACGTTTCATGAGTTCTTCCGCCGACTCCTTGCGCTCGGAATAACGATCGACCAGATAGTCCTGACGGTCGCGAAGCAGCAGCGTGAATTTCACCAACTCTTCCATTACATCAACGACACGGTCGTAGAACGGAGAAGGTTTCATCCGGCCGCTATCGTCGAATTCCATATAGGCCTTCGGCACGGAGGATTGGTTGGGGATGGTGAACATGCGCATCCAACGTCCCAACACTCGCAGCTGATTGACCACGTTGAACGACTGCGAGCCACCGCACACCTGCATGACGGCAAGGGTTTTGCCCTGGGTCGGGCGTACCGCGCCCATGGCCAGTGGCACCCAGTCGATCTGAGCTTTGAAGACCGCGCTCATGGAACCGTGACGTTCTGGAGAACACCAGACCTGCCCCTCGGACCACAGCATCAGCTCGCGCAATTCCTTCACTCGAGGATGATCGTCGGGGGCGTCATCTGGCAGCGGCAAACCGGACGGATTGAAAATCCGCGCCTCGGCGCCGAAGTGCTCCAGCAGCCGAGCGGCTTCTTCTACCAACAGGCGGCTGAAGGAACGCTCACGGGTTGATCCGTACAGCAGCAAAATGCGCGGCTTATGGATAGAGGTCTTTTCAATACCGAGTTTGTCTGCCGATGGGAGGTCAACCAGTCCGGTATCGAGCTGGGGGATAGGGTCATCAAACATAGTCTTTGTCCTGCGCAACGGCGCTCTTGGATTCATCGAACCAGCGGCGTTTCAACCAGAGGGCAGCACCGACCAGAGAAATCAGTACCGGCACTTCCACCAGCGGACCAATCACCGTGGCGAAAGCGACCGGGGAAGCCAGGCCGAAGGTGGCAATGGCCACGGCAATCGCCAGTTCGAAGTTGTTGCTCGCGGCGGTAAAGGCCAGCGCCGTGGTGCGTGGATAGTCAGCTTTGAGCAATTTGCCCATCCAGAAACTGATGAAGAACATCACCACGAAATAAATGGTCAGGGGGATCGCGATACGCAACACATCCAGCGGCAATTGCAGCACCACGTCACCCTTGAGGCTGAACATGGCCACGATGGTCAACAGCAGCGCCACCAGCGTCAGCGGGCTGATCTTTGGAATGAAGCGCTCCTGGAACCAGACTTCACCTTTACGGGCGATAAGGATTTTGCGAGTCAGGAAGCCCGCTAGGAACGGCACACCCAGGTAGATCAGGACCGACTCGGCAATGCTGACAAAGCTGGTCTCGATCACACTGCTTTCCAGCCCGAACAGCGGCGGCAACAGCCCAAGGAAGACCCAGGCATACAGACTGAAAAACAGGATCTGGAAGATGCTGTTGAACGCCACCAGCCCGGCGACGTACTGATTGTTGCCACCCGCAATCTGATTCCAGACCAGCACCATCGCGATGCAGCGAGCCAAGCCGATCAAGATCAGACCCGTCATGTATTCCGGCTGGTCCCGCAAGAAGATGATCGCCAGTGCGAACATCAACACCGGGCCGATGACCCAGTTCTGGACCAAAGACAAAACGAGGATGCGTTTGTCCTTGAAGACCTCCGGTAGTTCCTCATAGCGAACCTTGGCCAGAGGCGGATACATCATCACGATTAAACCGATAGCGATAGGGATGTTGGTTGTGCCCACAGAAAGACTGTTGAGCCACTGTGGCCAGCCTTCGAACAGGCTTCCCAAACCGATGCCCAAGGCCATGGCGAGAAAAATCCACAGCGTCAGGTAACGGTCCAGAAATGAAAGGCGGCTTTTAATCATGATCATTGCTCCTGTGGTTACAGCGTGCCAATCAGGGCCAGCTCTGCCTTGAGCTGTTCGGCACTCAGTTGGGAAAGCGGTAAAGCCAGGAAGGCTTGGATACGGGTTTTGATCTGCTCCAAGGTGGCTTCAAAAGCCGCCTCGATCTCTTCTTGCGTCCCTTGGTATTCCGAAGGGTCGGCCAGCCCCCAGTGCGCCTTGGTAGCTGGCCCGAAAAATACCGGACAGGCCTCACCGGCAGCCTTGTCACATACCGTGATGACGAAATCAGGAGCCAGGTTCACATGGACATCGCTGGACTTACTGGACAGCCCGAACGTCGAAATACCAGCATTCCCCAATGTTTTGAGGCTCAGCGGGTGCACTTCACCTTTGGGCTGACTGCCCGCGCTGTAGGCTTTCATGCCTTCCGGTGCCAAGTGATTGAAGATCGCTTCACAGAGGATGCTGCGGCAGCTATTAGCAGTGCAGAGAAACAGGATTTTCATCGAGCGGTCTCGTAGTCGAAGGCGGAATCAGGCGATTTTGCTTTCACAGCACACGGCTGCCCGTTCAGGACGGTCACCCATTTCATCAAGGCGTTTGGCATCAGGGCTTAACCAGTGCTTGTTGCTTTCGAGCGTAGTGGTCAGCACTTGATGAACCCAATTAGGGAGATTCGGGTGCAGTCGGTAATAAACCCATTGGCCTTGCCGACGGTCCGACAGCAAACCGCAAGTGCGCAACTGCGCCAGGTGCCTGGAGATTTTTGGCTGACTCTCGTTCAACGCGCAGGTCAGCTCGCAAACACATAGCTCTCCTTCACGGGTGATGAGCAGCATCGTGCGGACACGGGTGTCGTCAGCCAGGCATTTGAATACAGTGGTCGGTGTCAGATGGTCAGCCATATCGATTCTCAGCGTTTGCTTTTCACCAAGACGAACATCTTGATGCGCTCATGAATTTCGTGAAGGGTGTGACGGAATGCATCGGGTTTAGTGCTGGTGGCCGGATCTTCAAAATTCCAGGCCAATGCCTCGCCGGCTCCAGGTAGCGACTGGCATTCCGCTGCGGCTTTATCGCACAAGGTGATGACGTAATCGAAACGCTCACCTCGGAATTCTTCGATCGACTTACTACGCAATCCTTCGGTATTCACCCCAAGGTGGGAAAGTGCGTCAAAGGTGCGCGGATCGACCTGAGTTGGGACAGTGCCGGCGCTGAACGCCTCGAAATGCTCCGAATCGGTATGCCTCAGCAGCGCTTGGGCCAACTGTGAGCGGGCAGCGTTGGCGGTACAAACGAACAGAACACGGGCTTTGCTGGTCATTGTGAAGTCTCAGCTCATATACGGTTTATCGAATATATGTTTTTACGCATTCGAGGTAAAGCCCCTGCATCGGAAAAATTCGAAAAGGACCAGCTCCTGCCGAGCAAAATCCCCTAAAAGCCCTTGCTTATAGGACGTATGGGATACTCACGCAGCAGAGCGCTTCAGAAACATTTGGAAAAGTGTATATGTGAAAATTGTAATAAGTTTGTCATCCATTCGAGGATAGCCTCTGCTCCGATCCAACCAACCAGGAGCCTGGAAGATGAAAAAACTGACGATCACCGCCGCCTTGCTGACTAGCCTGTTTGCGAGCGTTAGCTTCGCGAGCCAGTACGACAAGCCCGGATTCTTTACCAAAGTAGAAGACGGCCGCCTTTGGGTCTTTCGTGAAGGTTCTGAACAACTGAAAGACTTCAAGGCACACGGCGAACCTGCCAAGCAATACACGGAAATTGGGACCGGTCCAGACGGGATGACCGTTAAGTCTGGTGACGAGAAGGCGCTCAAGGACTATCTGAGCACGCTTAAAAAGTAAAACAGTGAGATTTGATCCGCCCCTATCGCAGGGGCGGATATCGGTTGTTGGTACTAGCCTTTGCAACAACCTGGCGAGGTACGAGGTGCAACCTCAGGGATTGCGCCGCCAGCACCGCAACAAGACGCCTGACTGGTCGAAGCCTTAAAACGGTCATCGACTTCATCGAAATCCGAGTTGCATATGCCAGTCTCCGGGAGAACCAGTTCAACCCTTTTGGCCGCATCCCAATCGCCCGCCAATGCCGCGACAACAGACCGTACCTGCTCATACCCCGTCATCAACAAGAACGTAGGCGCCCGGCCATAGCTCTTCATCCCCACAATGAACAACCCCTCCTCAGGATGGGCCAGCTCTACCGCGCCATGGGGCCTGACCGTACCGCAGCTGTGCTCGTTGGGATCAATCATAGGAGCTAGTAACACTGCGCTTTGGGTAGCGGGATCAAGCGAGATACGCAGCTCAGCGAGCAAGCTCAGGTCTGGGCGGAATCCCGTCGCCACAATGAGTTCGTCCACTGGTGGGAGTATCTGCTCTCCCGCCTTCACGATCAGCCCTTGGCCATTGTCTGCAACCTGATCGATAGCGACGTTTTTGAACAGCTCGATCACGCCGTCATTCAGCAACTGGCGAATCTTCAGGCCAAGCTTTCCGCGCTCTTCCAACTGGTCATTCGTACCACCACCCAGAATGCGCTCAAGAGAATTGCCCCGGATCGCCCAGAGCACTTTGGTTTGCGGCGCCTCCTGAATCAGTCGCACCAGATCCTGGAGGGAGTTAAACGCGGAGTGACCACCACCCACCACCAGCACTCTTTTGTTGGCATAGCGATTCCGCGCACGACCCAGCACCTCCGGAATGCCGTAAGCAATGTGCGCTGCATGTTCGATCTCGCCCAAGGCAGGGATGCCATGGGCGCCCATCCAGTTTGGTGTCAGGTAGGTGCCCGAGGCATCAATGACAGCACTGGTCAGCACATCCTGTTCACCTGTTGGCCCCGCGACACGCAGTAAAAAAGGAGCTGCCGACCTGCCTTGGGTCTTCATCACATCCTGACCGACGCGAGTGGCTGCCAGAACACGGGTATTGAGCTGCAAGTGACGCTTGATCTGATCGAGGTCCGCGAGAGGTCGAACAAACCGGTCCAGCAGTTCACGACCCGTTGGATACTCGTTCTCCGGTGGTGGAGTCCAACCATCGGCCAGCAGAAGTTTGGCCGCCTCCTTGTCCACATTGAACTGCCACGGAGAGAACATCTTCACGTGCCCCCACTCTTCAATACTGGACCCAGCTTTCGGACCAGCTTCCAGAATCAGCGGAGTAATGCCTCTGGCCAGCAGATGGGCTGCGGCGGCGAGACCCACTGGACCTGCTCCAATGATGGCGACGGGAAGGTGAGTGTTTTCCATGTTCGATTCCTTCTTCAGACTGGCTGATTGACCGGAAACAGGCGCTCGACAATCGCGCAATCGAGCCAGCGTCCTTCCAGGCAGGCGTGTTTTTCATACACTCCCACTTGGCGGAAACCGCAGGATTCGCACAATGCGAGGCTGGCGTGATTGAAAGTAAAAATGCGTGACAGGACTTTCCAGAATCCGCGAGCTTGGGCTTCTTCCATCAGTGACTGAAGTAACTGCTTACCGAGTCCCTGACCGCGAACACTGCGATCCAGGTAGATGGAAAAATCCGCAATGCCGTCGTAACAGGCACGAGCGCGATAACTACTGAGTCCTGCCCAGCCAACAACCTGATCCGCTTCATCGACCATGACCAACACTGGATAACGCTCCATTGAGTTGATGCGATCAAGCATGTCTGCCGGGCTTCGAGGAATCGTTTCAAACGTAGAGCTACGTTCCTCGATCCCCTGGTTGTAGATGGCGGCTATTGAAACGGTGTCCTTGGGTTCAGCTAAACGAACTCGCATTGTTGGAGCCCCATTACGTTGGTAGTAACAACATTATTGGCAAAAAAAGGGAAACTCTTCCCTTTCATTCCTTGCTCTTCACGGCTGGGCAGCACTCACTCACGAGCCCGCAGCGAATCTCCGTGGCCCGCGTAATCTGCCTCAGCAAACTCAGCGCTCCCTGCCTAGCTTCAACTGATAGGTTCTCAATCATCGCTCGCTCCTCTGCAATCAGATCAGCTCTGATCTTCGCGTATAGCTCACGTCCAGCATCCGTTGCCTGAATTCGCACCGCACGCCGATCTTCATCATCCTCAACGCGGGACACATACCCTTTGCGCTCAAGGGTATCGATCACTCGACTCGCCGTGCTCTTGTCCAAGAACATTTCTTCCGCCAAGACCTGTAGGCGCAATGCGCCCCTTTTGACCAGCGTTTCGACGGCATAACACTGGGTTACAGACACGTCGTAACAGCAGATCCGATCTCGATCACGGAACTGATGGACGCGAACCAGCTGGTTCAACGCCTCATACAAATCCTCGGAATCCTGAGTCAACTGATCGTTTTTACCGTTCGTCATAACCGTCACAAATTAGTTGTTAGCTGCAACAGTAGTCCTGATTTCCCGAAATCGTCAACACCGATCTCTCGGTTGACTATGGCCAAAGAAAGGCGCTAGCTTGTTGTTACTGACAACAAAAAATGAGCATGCCGGTCGTGACACTTCCAGAGCAGATTCATCCCCCGATCAATCGCTCCAGGCTCGTATGGGCGATGGGTTTTACTCAGATTCTTGCTTGGGGTTCGACTTATTACTTGCCCGCAGTGCTTGCGACTCCGATAGCCAAAGAGACGGGGTGGTCCATCACCAGTGTGGTGGGTGGCTTATCCTGGGGGCTACTGGTCGCGGGAGCTTCCTCGCCGGCAGTTGGTCGTCAGATTGATCGCCATGGCGGACGCTCTGCCCTAGCCGCCAGTTCATTGCTGCTGGCTCTTGGCATGCTACTGATGGGGCTCGCGGGTAACGTTGCCACTTACTACGTCGCCTGGACTCTGATTGGCGTTGCCATGGCGGCGGGTTTGTACGACGCAGCCTTCTCAACCCTAGGACGTCTTCTCGGCGAGGGGGCTCGAACGTCAATTACCGGACTGACCCTGTTAGGCGGGTTCGCCAGCACCATAGGCTGGCCGGTGATAGCGGGACTGGAGAGTTGGATCGGCTGGAGAAACGCCTGCTTTACCATCGCCGCAGCTCATCTGCTAATCGGATTGCCCATTCATGCGCTGTTGATACCTGGAAGCACAAAACAACCGCCCCATCCCGTAATAGTAGAATCACCCACGGCATCCGAGCTTCGCCCTAGGGCCACCAACCAGCTGTTCTTGCTGATTGCCGCCATGCTGACGGTTCTGGCGTTGGTCGTATCAGGTATCTCAGTCCACCTGCTCAATGTCCTCAAGCAATTGGGAATCGCGACTGCCGTGGCCTTGGCCATCGGCATGGTGATTGGTCCTTCGCAAGTCCTGGCACGGGTGGCTGAGTTTTCCATAGGCAGGAACCTCCATCCAACTTGGTCCGCACGAGCCGGCGTGTTGCTGTGTTTGATCGGGCTTGGACTGCTGATCTCAGGCCTGCCTTGGCTGGCCTTCGTAGCGATTGCACTTTACGGAGCCGGTAACGGCATCCTCACCATCGCTCGCGGTACTCTTCCATTGGCGCTGTTCGGGTCACAAGGATATGGCGCACGAATGGGACTGCTCGCGAGGCCCGTCCTTGTCGCCCAAGCCTGCGGCCCCATCGCCGCCGCTTATGTTTTGGACAGCTTCGGAGCATCGGTACTGCTTAGCGTGATGTGTGGGTTACTGTTGCTGTGCTTCATCGCCACTTGGCGCTTGCCAAATACGCAAAAAGGCAAGTAAGTACGATGTTCCGGTAGACGTAGTGTTGATCAGAAAAAAATCGATACCCGGCATCAAGCGAACACTGGGTGGGATACATCGTGAATGAAGCGCATCAAGCTAGGAATGATGTGAGAAGCATCTGGCCCAACGCCTCTAAGGGTTGCCGAAGCAAAGTTGCGCTGCTTCGGTAATCCCACAAAATACAAACCCGGTACGTGCTCCGCCTTCCCGTTGCGTTGGGTCAGGCTTTCATTGCCCGCCACGTGCAGACCTGCCAAAAAACCAAGGTTCGGACGAAACGCGGTCGCGAAAACCAAACTGTCCACGTCAGTGTGCTGCCCATCAGCCCAGATCACGCCCGTCGACGTTACCTCCGTGAACATCGGCTTGCGCTCAAAAAGTCCCTGCTTGATGGCACGACGATAGGTGCCATCATCCAGCACGGGGGTACTTTGGTCATTCAGCCAACGAGTCTTCTCCATCCCTGTCCACTTGAGCCAAGCATGAAAATCCACACCGAGGATCTTTTGCGGAAAAAACCGAATCGATTCCCTTGTCGCCAATACGACGCTGCTGACTTGAGCCAACTCATGAGCAATTTGTACAGCTGAGTTGGCAGCACCTATGACCACTACTCGTTGATCAATGAAGCCGTCGACGTTTCGGTAATCAGCACTGTGTAAACGCTGCCCGCGAAAACTCTCCAGCCCCTGAATGTCAGGGATGAACGGCTGATTGAATCCGCCAGTGCAAACGATCAATGCTTTTGAGCAGAAACGCTGACCATCAGATGCCTGAAGCAAAAATAGTCCATCCTCCTTACACACTTTCTGGACTCGTATGTTCTGGCGAATGGGTAGCTGGAAAGCGTCCGCGTACTGCTCCAAATAACGTACGACTTCATCGCGTAGCGGATAGTGCTTAGCTTCAGCTGGAAAGGGCATCCCAGGTAACGATGAGTAAGCAGCAGGGGAAAAAAGTCTCAGGTTGTCGTAGTAGTTGCGCCAGTTTCCACCTGGCTGGCTCTCGGCTTCCAGAATGAGAAAACTGAGATTCTGCTGCCGCAGATGCCAACCGCACGCGAGCCCAGCTTGGCCCGCGCCAATAACGATGACATCCAAGGGCTTATTAATTATGTTCATGTATGCGCACTCATGCATATATAGAAATAACAAAAAAACTACTCTGGCACACCAGGGCAGCAAAACGGGGCCAGACTCTTCATGTGTTGGAGAATGGCTTCGAGCCGTGTCACCACTGCCGGTCCATCCACCTCGTAGAACATCTGCCTGCTGACCTTGGTAGCGCGGACAATACCGGCCTCTAATAGCACTTGCAGATGACGGGACACCACTGAACGCTCTTGAGGTAGCTCTTCGGCAATCTCACCGATATCTGCTCGCCCCAGTTGCATGACTCGCTTGAGCACAGCTACCCGCGACGGCTCGCACAGAGCTTTGAAGAAGGCTCCATCGAGAGAGTCGATTGCAGCATCAATTGCACGGGAACGTGTAGAGGTTCGGTTTGTCATGCGGATGACTATATGTGCATATCCGCACACACGTCAATTGTCCGAATGAACGTCAACAACAGATATCAATAGCGCCTGATCAATGCCTGCAAGATCCAGAATGATGAATTCGACCGTCAGTTTTGGGTCGTTTACAGCCCTTCACGACAGGCTGCAATCGCCAACAGCAGTAAGTAAAAGAATATTGTCTTTATGGCTATTTTCAGCACTTAAAGGAAAATTTACTTTTCTTTACTGCTGGTATTTTTGGACAAGGGTGAGGCGCGGAACAACAATCGCTGTGCGGCCATGCGGTAGAAACCGCGCCAAAGCCCCCTGCACCTTTTGTTTTTCGTCGCCCGGAAATGCCTCTAGACAAATTATGGATTTTTGCATAATTGTGCATAAAACTAGTTTTCTAAATTTATTTAGCCAATTACTGCGCGTTAATGGACAAAAAAACTAAAAGTTCTCTCCGCCAAACAATCTGAAATTCGTCGCTTTCTCTGGTCCGCGCGTTTTGGTTGCCGAAGCGACCAGCCACTACGGCATCAGCCCTTTCGAAATATCCAGAGCGTCGATCGTGGGTCAGCCCCTGCGCCTATTGAGCCCACTGGTTCTTCGCCTTATCTGCTCTTGGCTTTCGCTGGCATAGACTTGGTCTATATCGCGCAAAAGGTTTTCCAACGCAGACAGATCAATCGCAGCGCACCATCCAAAGTTCGTCCAGCTTGGTCGTATAAGATCGGCTCATCATCTCACGGCGCATCCCCCAGTCAGGTGATGCTGGAACACTGGCAGCCCGCAGTGTGCCCCGGCCCCATCTTCCGTTGATATTGTCCATGACCTGCATCAGCCGAACGCATTCTGCAGATTGCTTGGGCGCAAACAGATCTTCGGTGAACTCACCTGGCTGCCTCAGATCCATCAAAAGCACCTCAGCTTTGCTGTAACGGAAGCCCGGACGAAAGATTTTAGCCACTGCGTCGGTAGCCATTCGCGTCATGAGCAGGGTGTCACATGTCGGGTAAGGCAGTTCTACCATCACTCCCTGGGCGTAGTGGGCCTCGTCAGGATTGAACATACCAGTGCGGATGCTCACTCGCATGCGCTTGCACATCGAACCTTGAGCTCGGAGTTTTTCCGCTGCGCGTCCAACGTAAGTGGCCACTGCCTGCTTGATCGGCTCAATCTCTGTGAGGCGTTTGCCGAATGCCCGACTGCAGCAGATCTCTTGCTTTGGCTGCTCGACCTCTTCAACGTCCAAGCATGATATGCCCGCCAGTTCACGGGCGGTCTTCTCCACCACCACGCTGAATTTTTGCCGCAGCATCTTGGGATCAGCCATTGCCAAGTCCATAGCCCTCAGGACGCCCATGGATTCCAGGTGCGCTGTCATTCGCCTACCAATTCCCCAGACTTCCCTTACCGCGGTGTTACGCAAAACCCAGTCTCGCTTGAAAGGATCACGAATATCTACAACGCCTCCAGTTTGAGCCTGCAAGCGCTTAGCGGTGTGGTTGGCCAACTTGGCAAGGGTTTTAGTGGATGCTATTCCAACACCGACCGGGATGCTCGTGCACCGTAATACGCGGGACCGAAGATCACGGCCGAATGCCTCAAGGTTACCGGGCATCCCACCCATGCTTAGCCAGATTTCATCGATTGAGTACCGCTCCCATGAGTCGACCGTAGATTCCAGAATGGTCATGATGCGTTCGGACATGTCGCCGTACAGGGCATAATTGCTGGAAAACGGCACGATTCCATGCTGCCTCAGTTTGTCTCGAATCTGGAAATATGGTTCGCCCATTTTTACGAACGGTTTCGCATCGTAAGATCTAGCTATCACACACCCGTCGTTGTTGCTGAGTACTACGATTGGGGTCTTGGCCAGATCTGGTCTAAAGACGCGCTCACAGCTCGCATAGAATGAGTTGCAATCGACCAGCGCAAACACTTTTTCACTGTGCATGATCGCGCACACTGAAGCGGACCACCCCCCAAACTAGAAAGTCGTCACCTTCGAGAATGTATTTGGCGGGATAAGCTGGGTTTTCCGACTTGAGGATTACCACCCCGTCCCGGCGATGCAACCGCTTGCATACGGGCTCATTGTTCACTGCGGCAATGATGATATCGCCATGCTCAGCGTCACGGCCTCGATCCACGATGACGACGTCACCCGAGAAAATACCGGCGCCCTGCATGCTGTCGCCTTCCACTTTGACCAAATAGACATGGGGGGCTCGCAGATCGAACAGCTCATCAAGAGAGATAATTTTCTCTAAGTGATCGGATGCCGGGGATGGAAAGCCGGCCGGCACGCGAAAGGAGTAAGAAGGAACCATTGTAGCGCCGCCAGTCGGCGTGCCTAAGAAGGTGATGGTCATAATGTAAAGCTCAGAGAAAACTGTATATAAATACAGTTAACCCTTGATTTATCGGCCGGTCAATCCCGGCCAATGGCAATTCCGTCGGGTGGAATCAAAGTTTTCTGCGGCCCCGCGGATCTATAGGTAGGACATTTGAGGCAGGCAATTGCCGCTCCAGGTCGGCAATGCCAGGCGACTAGCTGCATGCGCGCTGTTATTTCAAAGCTTTTTCGGCCCGCGCGGATCCAACGAAATTAAATTTGACGCAGGCAACTGCCGCTCAAGCTCAGCGATACGGTCATACAACTCAATGATTTTCGCATCCGCTTCGCTCAATAAGCTTGCGAGTTGGTCGCGCTGCCGGGCAACTTGCTCCATCCGATCACGCAGGGCGCGGCTTTTCTGGCGGGCGAGAAGATTTACCTTGCTCAACGAAGGAGGTCGCTCCTCCGCATGTTGTTCCACGTAGGTTTTTATCTCTGCAATGAGACTCGGGAAACGAGATTTCTTAAGCGCCGACGGGTCGCTCCCGGCCTCTTTGGCCACGTTGTTCTGAGTGACCGGTGTCCCCTTTGGTAGAAGCTGTGGCCTATTGAGTTTCAGGCGCTCAAAAGCATCACGATATTGATCAGCCGCACTGCGGCGAGCAGGGAGTTCAACGTCCATTTGCGCTCCCTACGACACGAAGGAAGCTCTCTACGCTTCGCTGTTGAGCCATCAACGAATCCATTAGCGGACTCCCATCCTGAGCAGTAGCAAGCCGCTCTTTGAGTACATGTTCAAGATCATCTACCGCGCCCAATCGTTCTGAGTCATACAGCACATCAGGGCAAGGTTTTGCATCCACTGAATCACCGCCCCCGCAATGGGCAATGTTGTCAATTCCGCCGTACGGACAAGGCTCGCGACTCGAACAAACGCCAAGAATGATCGGGCGACAGGCGACCGCGCCTTTCTTTGCCAAACCAATCATCTTCTTCGCATCCTCTGGCGAAATCAGCCGAACAATCTCAGCCTTTCGTTTGTCTCCATGGGGACTGACAAAACGCTCACTCGTAAGCTGCTGTAACTCTCTACCAAGCGTCTCGTACATCGTGCGAACGTACAGCGTGTGAGCCTTTTCCTCTAGACGCATCTGCGAGTGATTTTGTCCATAGTAAAGACTCATCGCTCGAGTGACGTGCTTGAGCTGATACTGAAGCGAAGCATCACTTACAAGCCCGGAAGCTTGCATGTTTACTGCCCCAGTTCGACGCAACTGATGCCACGCCAACGGCCATACAGCGCCCACTTGATACTCCTCCGGCAACGTAGGGGTAGCTAGTCGGGCCAATTTCAGATCCTCGGGCGTGATACGCAAACGCTCTAAATCAAAGAGCTTGTCGAACTGCCCCAAAAGGTCGGCATATGGCGGAATGCTCGGTCTCAGTGAGTGATCATCTTTTTTGCGCACTGGGCTCCACGGCTCGCTATAAGAATCGCTCAAATAACGCCCAGCAAAGCCACTCGCTTCTGAGTGAGATGCGTGTAATGAGCGAAACAGAGAGATCACCTCCATCGCCCTCACGGCGACCGCCACAGAGGGGGATGTGACCCACAGGGCGTCGCTATCAGACAGCGTTTTTGTCGTCTGCCCACGTAACAAAAAAATGTCGCCGAAACTCTTGTCGTGCTCGACGTCAAGGCACCCGGCTCGAAGATTCCATGCTTCCTCGACCCGCATGAGACTGAAGTTAAGGATGTAAGCTAATCCCGCGCGGTTGACCAGTTTCAGATAGCTAGTCAGCGCTCTTACTTGCAAGTCGCGACCTCGACCCACCCAACGTTCAAGTAGCTCAAAGATGCCGAAGCGTTTCGCGGTATCTGCAAACGCGCCGAGAAAACGAAGCCCCGTTTTAGAGCCTGATAAATGCATTTTATGGCCACAAAAAGGCGGGGCGTTTACGCACGCCGTTCTCTCTGAAACCCTCTGGTTATGTTCGTAAGCCGCGAAGCAGAACCGGTAACAAGCTTCAACCTGTTCTCGATGGGATAGGAAGTCATCAAGGCACTCTCGCAGCCTAGTAACTTGATAGCGCCAAATACGTGGAGGGATGTACGGTGTTTGAGCTGTGTGGTGAGTTGGAAAAAGCGCAGCCAGACGGGTCAGGGAGCCTGAATCCAGCAACGTAAACCCTACCGCATCCCTGGACGCGTAAAGCTCATGCATTAACGTCAGAAACTCGGTTTTTCTCGAGGTATGAAGAAAGGCAGGGATCCGTTCGCATACGCGTGGAAAGTGGCTTAATTCGCTGGCAAGTATTCCTGCCTGTTCGCAAAGAACAAACAGCCGCCGCATCTGATCGAAACGCGTTTTAAGGGATCTGTAGCCACGAGCGCCGTACGGCCCGTATAGCCACCAGCCAGTGATGATTCGAAGTAAATTTGCGTTCTTTGAGCTAATTGGCGCCGCTGATTTTTTAACTGGCCCATCACCAAAATTCAGCGTCAGTGCCTTCTTGGCCCATGGATCAAGCCTCCAAATTGGATCGCCCCAACGGCTTATTACTTTACCCTGTGCATCAATTACGACCGGCCAATCAGGTGGCGGAGGCCAGCTCTCTGGACGGTAATTCGATGCCCCAGGAACGGAGAGAGGCGACTCGATAGAAAGCCCTAACGTCCTGAGCATATTCATAGGGAAGGCCCCGCTGTAACTTCCGCAAGCCGAATAAATCCGTCCCAAGCTGGGTGATAGTCCTCCTCAGCTATGCGAGCCAGTGCCTCTTCAACCCAAAGCCGACGCACCTCGCTACTTTCTTGAAAGAACCGTAACTTCGCACTCAGACGCTCGACCGCAAGCATCGATGGATGGTCTGCATCGTCAGATCTATCCGTGCAAGCTGGGCGATATCTAACTAGCTCCAAGGTCTTGAGCACTCGCAAACTACTCAGAGACCAGACGTGATCCTCGCTTTCAATATCCCGATGATTGACGCAGAAAAGGCAACCCGCTGCGTTAATACAATCGGGATCAGGAGCATTAGTCGGAGCATCCACGACGGATTCTGGTATCGGCGCCACACAAGTACCTGGAGCAGGTGAGCAAACGACGGGATCTGCTTGCCGGTGAAATCGAGTGATTTCAATCATCGCAATTTGCGGATTGGGCTCGGCGTACACACGGATCAAAGTTTCAGCAGTGTGCTGTGCGATTTCCGCCACCAGTTCGGGGCGTTGCGACTCACGTAAGAGCCAATTAATACGCGCCCCCCGGAGCTTACGAGGTCGAACGAATCGAACACTGGAAACGGTGCAGACGCGCGCAATAGCCGTGAACTGAGGCGCTTCTAAAACGAGACGTCCCCCAGGACGGACGAGAGGAAAAAGAAGTCCCTCTAGATCGTCTGGAAACCATTTGTTTCGCCACTCAATGTAGCGTTCAAACCACTGCTTATAGCTTGAGAAAACTTCAAACAGCACTTCACCCTGACGGCGATTTTTGTAAGACCTCACTTGGTAACCATCAAGATGACTCGTGTAATGGTATTGGTCGATTCGAAGCTGATGCGCCTGCGATAAATTCATGCCGGTTTGTGCGATGAACATAAGCAACTCGGCTTCGATTCGCAGATTCACTGCCGGGTATCGAGTCTCGATTGAAACGTCAGAATTCCGAAGTTCGCGGTTTCGAAGGATGTCCGCAATCTGGAATTTGGTTTGAGGTCGAATCCGTCGTGACGCTCCCTTCTCTGTATCACGCAGGCCGCACCAGATAGGCAGCGTCGAACCCGATCGCAACTCCACGTGGATGGGAAGTGGCCCCGTCACAGCTTCATAGGTAAGGGACGTACAGACGTCGGCAATGAACTGCCCGAATGAAAAGCTCTCTTCTAAACTTTGCTTATCAGCGCCCCCATTACTGGCCTTTCCGTTGCCTCTAGGCTTGCGAATTCGGGTGCTGTACAGAAGCGTCGAGCTTCGGCCTAGAACTCGGTCGAGCATCGTCGCGGTTAAACTTGCCGCGTCGTATAACGATCCGGCAGTTAGATATCCTTCCACGCGATGACGCTGTAGAAGATGTTCAGCCCACCCCAGGTATTCCTCCGCGACCGTATCAATGCTCAACGGATGCTCGCACTGATCCACCCACTGAAAAAACTTCCTCAACGCACCAATCTTGTTATTTGCCGAAAAGCGGCTCCCCCCGCCGACAAGGTCGTCGTTCAAACAGTCATGGAGCCCCTTCACAAGCTCTACCCGCTCCAGCAAAGGATCACCTAAAGCACCTGATGTGATTTCACTGCGTACAGTCTTCACTTTTGCCTTAGCACCACCGCTGTATAAAAGTGGTGCCAGATCCCAGGGCGTCTCATTTTTCGCGTACTCAAGCATTGGAAACGTTAGGTCTGAAAACGTCAGATTATTCATTGCTTGCTCCCTGCATCGAAGCAATCCCTGTAAACGCGGCCATGAAGCTGTTCGCAATGGCCTGCTTAGCGGGTGCGGCTTGCACAAATTTGATGTATTTGAAGGTGGTGGCCTCCGAATTTCGACCGTGAAGCAATGCATTGCTGACAGTCGCAATCACTATCGCCACATCAGTGCCATTTGCTAAAGCGAGCCTAGCTAGCTCAGTTCCAAAGGTGCATCGGGATTGGTGGAAGCGAAACTTCCTGAGCGCTTTGATGCCCGACGCGATGCCTAATTTTCTAAGCGATGACATCTCAACGTTTATGGCCGAAGACTGATCACTGTTGCGACGTCCGAAAGGGTTTCCGAAACGTGTCAAGAACACTAAGTCTTGATGGTCGCCAGCAGCAGATGCCTCGCGAGTCAACCTGCGAAGACCCTTGGCGTACTCCAAGACTTCTGAACACAAAGCTTCGGGAATCCATACCTGGCCAGTTACTCCAAATTTGGTATGCACGGGCGGGGACGCACCTGGCCCTACGGATATCAGAAGCAGACCTTTAGCAGACGGATCATGTAGGGCACGCTCCAACGTATCGATACGAAGGTCACAGATCGTTCCCAGTCGCATACCCGTAAAGAAACCTAGAGCCAACATCAGGTAAAGCTCGGATGAGGCGCTCTGTTTTGCGAAATCAAGAATGGCGTCTCGATCAACCGCAGACACTGGAAGTAGCCCACCTTCCAAAGTGACCCCAATGCGTTTTCGGTTTGGAATACCCAGATCGGTGCTGGTGCCAGCTAGCGTTCGCTCGAAGCCGACCTGGTCAAAGTATTTGATGAAATAGCGCTTGTCTTTCCACAGCGGCAATAGCGGGTTTAGAAGGCCACGCCTCCTAACCCACCTGTAGAAACTGATGCAGTTACGCATGTACTCGGAAGCCGTGGCAGGACTGATATGACCAGCATCACGAGCCTTGATAAGCGCCCCACGGTACTGAACAAGACATCGATCAGCCTTTCGAGACGGAAACTCAAACCACTGAAGCCCGCGACTCTCCAAAAACTTCGCGTAGTTCAACAGCCCGTTCAGGTTGCTAGAAACGGTCTTAAGGAGTGCCTCACCATTGGTGACTCTCTCCATAGCCCAGAGATTGGCTTCTCTCCAGGGCAAGCCGTCTTCCCAGAATATTTGTGGTAGTCCTTCGATCACTACACGGGAGCTATTCAGCGAGTAGGTAATCAGGCGATCTTTGACAGAAAGGTCATGCGGACTGAAGTGAATGTGTTCGACGGTAGGCAAGTGAAATCTCTGTAAGAACAAGCGTCAATGTCCATGGGGACACCATCTAACTTTGGGCGTCCACAGTATGCAACTTATTCTTATCGATGCTGTACACCTCAACCGCTGGCACCAGCGACTCGATCAACGTCATGACCCGTTCGCTCATATCGCCATAAAGTGCGTAGTTCGATGAAAAAGCGACGATGCCGTGCTGCTTGAGTTTGTGTTTGATCTGAAAATACGGCTCGCCCATTTTCACGAATGGCTTAGCGTCATAGCTGCGGGCGATAACGCAGCCATCGTTGTTAGACAGGACGACGATGGGGACCTTGGCCAGGTCCGGTCGAAACACTCGCTCGCATGACGCGTAGAAAGAGTTGCAGTCGATCAATCCGAAAACCGGTACCGGTTTAGACATGACTGCGCACCGTGCTGGTAATCACGCCCCAGATCGATAGCTCATCCCCCTCGAGGACGTAACGCGCTGGAAACTTCGGGTTTTCCGAGAGCAGGATCACTTCGTTTCCACGTTTGCACAACCGCTTGCAGACGGGATCATTGTTGAGCAACGCCACCACAATGTGGCCGTGCACCGGCTCGATCGAGCGATCGACGACGGCCAGGTCGCCTTCGAATATCCCCGCGCCCTGCATGCTCTCTCCGACAATGGCGACCAGGTAGACATGCGGCGCTCGGATGTTCAAAACCTCGTCCAGGGAAATGTGTTGCTCAATATGGTCTGCGGCCGGAGACGGAAAGCCTGCCGGAACCCGAAATGAGCACAGAGGCAGCTTCGCTCCGCCCTCGGCAATCGGACCTAGAATGGTAAAGCTCATGATCTGGCCTTCTACAAATACTGTATTTTTGTACAGTTAACTTTGTAAAAGGCGTGCGGTCAATTTTCTTACAGATCGTTTCGACAGGTGGAGATCAGCATATGTGCGGCAGACTTTCTCAATACACCGGCATCCATGACTTTGTCGCAGCGCTGAGCATGCCCAATGCTCTGATTAACACTACCGGTGATCAACCGTTTGTTCGGGGAGTATGCCCAGCAATGGCTGAACAGCCGGGAAGTGGTCGAAGGTACGCGCAAGAATTACCGCATTTCGCTCAACCTGTATTGGATGCCGGCGCTGGCCCTGCTCCCCCTCGACAACATCACTTCGGTGATGCTGCGTAAGATTGTCGGCAGCACGCCCTGGACTTCCCCAGGCGTAAAACGCTCCGCCATTCAGCGACTGATCACGCTGTTCGGCACCGCGGTGAAAGATGGGTTGATCATCCGAAACCCGGCCGAGGCAATCGAACTGCCGGCGAAAACTAAAAAGCCCATCGACCCCTTTACGGTGGCGGAGGCCAACGCGATCATCGCCCACCTCTATAGCAGCCTGACCCATTCGATGCGCATCTACGCGGCGTATTTTGAGTTCGCCTTTTATACCGGTATGCGCCCCAGTGAAATGGCGGCGCTGCGCTGGGAAGAGATCGATAAGGAAAACCGAGTCGTCAACGTGTGTCGAATCGTCGCGGACTACAAGATCGAGGAACGCACCAAAACCCGCAACAGCCGACAGGTCATGCTCAACAGCCGCGCCTTGCATGCGATAGAGCAAGCCGAGCGTGTGGCCAAGCAGCGTGCCAAGCCAAGCCGCCGCAAGCAGGCAGAGTCGCCGTTTGTCTTCCCACCAACCAAGAACTTTGAGTTCATCCAGCAGGCCAGCGTGACCGACAAACATTTCCAGGCGGCGCTGACCGCCCTGAACGTTCGCACGCGTCGGCAATACAACTGCCGGCACACATACGCAACGATATGCCTTATGTCGGGTATGAACCCCTCCTTTATTGCCAACCAACTTGGCCATAGCGTTCAGATGTTGCTATCGACCTATGCTCGATGGATCAACTCCAGTTCAGATTGGCATGAAATCAGAAAGCTCGAAAAGAACATGGCTTGTACGAACTTACCAGTCCATAGCGACTACCACTGACCGCTTCAGAAAGCATCTCTAGGCCCGACGGAGTGAAAACCTGACAATCCCGCGCAAAAAACTGATTCACGCTTAACCCTACCTCAAATATCGCAAATATTTGATGTGCAAAAAATCAGGGAGAATTACGATTGCATGACATCCCGTCCTTAGAAATGCGGCATGACGGATTGTTGGCCGAATAAACCGCCCAGGAGGCACCGTGGCTCACTTGACAGATATGGAAGAATTGCTAGCGACTATCCCCACCGCTGACATTCGAGACTATATGCGCGAAGCGATGAGTTGCTACATGGCAGGAGCATATCGAGGATCAGTCGTTCTTAGCTACATAGCCCTATTCGACGATCTACTAGCGAAACTGAGTGAGCTAGCCAGGGTAAATGCCGGTGCAAAGGTAGTATTCGATGAGGCTTCGAAAAAGAAATCCGATCAAGATGTATTCGAAAACTTTCTGATTGATCAGTTAACTTCAAAAGCGCTTCTATCCGGCCTTGATGGAGCTTTCTTAACAACGCTCCGTATTCTACGAAATAAATCCGCACACCCATCTGGGCACAAGCCTTCCGCTGAAGAAGCAAGATTCATTTTTTACGAAACAATCAATCGCTTCCTTTCTCGTCCAATTTTGTCTACGACTCAGCTTGTAGATGAAATAATTTCAAGACTCGCAAATTCGAACTTCTTCCCCAACCAAGATATTACAGAAATAAAAAACATTGTTGCGACAGAGACCGCGAATCTTCACGCCGA
Source organism: Pseudomonas sp. Sample_22 (assembly GCF_004307635.1). NCBI lineage: Bacteria > Pseudomonadati > Pseudomonadota > Gammaproteobacteria > Pseudomonadales > Pseudomonadaceae > Pseudomonas > Pseudomonas sp. Sample_22. Next base: position 38,326 of record NZ_RCNY01000074.1, on the reverse strand, counting down.
GGCTCTTCCGCAATTAGTAGCCAAACTAACAACATCGGTACTTTCAGCAGACAACAACATCGCCGCCAATGCTATCCGCTTCCTTCTCGGCTTAGCAAGAGATAGTGACGTTAATACAACTAAAGCGATCGCATCTAAAGTCATAGAATCAAAAGCAGACGATCCTGCGTATGGGGATCTTGTCGTTCAATTACTCTCAGCAAACGGAAAGCTTTTTATTAATTTGACTCCGGTCTGCGTTGGACGTGTACGAGCAATTATCTCATCTCGTATTGATTCAGTTACTTCAGCGGTAAGCGAATCAAAACTCATACATCCTGCAAATGCACTGGCTTCAATAGCAAGAGAGATTTCCGGAGAGGATCTTATAAAAAATTATGGAGCAGAGCTTGAGAAGCTCATAGAAAAAAGACCTTACTCGCAACATACAATCAAACTTGTTTCCGACAACAAAGACAAACTTATTCCTATTTATTTCCCAATCTTACTTGCCAACGCAGGCTCATCAACCTACGATACAGCAAACTCATTTGCCAACATTGTTGATTCACTTGATATCGGATTAAGCAAAGCACTTTCCCCAGAACAATGCTTTCAACTTATAACTGCAACTTCAAACGCTGCAAATTGGGGAGCATGGTCTTCAGCAGCACTCGAATCTGCGAAATATTCTTCCATACCTGGAATTCGAGCAAAGGCAATAGACCACATTAATTCAAACACTTCATCCACAGAAGCTTATTTGATCGAAAAACTCAACTTTCATGAATCGGCGGAAAAATTTATCGAATCATATCTCACTAACAAATAACAACTCGCGAATGACTTTAAAATTTAGCGAGCAGCCAATAAAACTGCTCGCCCTCAATGCTCAAAGCTTGAAGCACTTTTGAAAGCGCCCTTCATTCTTGAGATCAAATTTCTTTAATTACAAAGCGAGTGGTTGGCTTCACCAAAACGACGTCAACTCAAGACATCAGTTTCCGCAAGCGCAGGTATCACCTATCGACAATTTGCCTCCCCCTTGAAAGCTGTAGAAGGCACCATACAGCAACAAACACACTGGCCGTTTAGGGCATTCGCGCCCGCCGGCATACAACTGCCGGCACACTTACGCTACCATGTGCCTCATGGCGGGTATGAACCCTGCATTTATTGCCACTCAGCTCGGTCATAGCGTTCAGATGCTGCTATCGACCTACGCCCGATGGATTAGCTCCAGCACCGACTGGGGCGAACTCGGGAAGCTCGAAAACAGCCTGATTGGTACAAAATTGGTACAGACTGAAACAGTACCCCTCTGAAACCCTTATGGAATCAGCCCCTGTGACACTGGAACAGAACTACACCGCGATTCTCGGCCAATTGGGCGAGGACGTGTCCCGCGAAGGCCTGCTCGACACGCCAAAACGTGCCGCCAAAGCCATGCAGTACCTCTGCCGCGGTTATGAACAGACGCTCGAAGAAGTCACCAATGGTGCCTTGTTCAGCTCCGACAATAGCGAAATGGTGCTGGTCAAGGACATCGAGCTGTACTCGTTGTGCGAGCACCATTTGCTGCCGTTCATCGGCAAGGCGCATGTCGCCTACATCCCGAGCGGCAAGGTGTTGGGGCTTTCGAAAGTCGCGCGCATCGTCGATATGTACGCTCGCCGCCTGCAGATCCAGGAAAACCTCAGCCGCCAGATCGCCGACGCGGTCCAGCAGGTCACCGGCGCCCTGGGCGTTGCAGTGGTGATCGAGGCCAAGCACATGTGCATGATGATGCGTGGTGTGGAAAAGCAGAACTCGACGATGATCACCTCGGTGATGCTCGGGGAGTTCCGCGAGAACGCCGCCACCCGCAGCGAATTCCTCAGCCTCATCAAGTAATTCGCAACACAAGGAAAACCGGCATTCATCGCCGGTTTTTTTTCGCCTGTGAAAAATCAGGTAAGCTGCGCGCCTTTCTTCATTTGCCCCGTGAGGCTTTCAACGTGTTCGTAAAAGCGCTTCGTGTCGGCCTTGGCCAACTGATCATCTTCATCGACTTCATCAACCGCCCAAGCAAAAAGAAGCGCCCCGCCGCTGCTCAGGCGCAGGTCGAATCCGCCGCCAAGGGCCTGACCCTGTATCAATTCCACGCCTGCCCGTTCTGCGTGAAAACCCGCCGCACCTTGCATCGCTTGAATGTACCGGTGGCGTTGCGTGATGCGAAAAACAACGAGCAAGACCGCCAGGCCCTGCTGGAGCAAGGCGGCAAGATCAAAGTGCCGTGCCTGCGGATTGAAGAAAATGGGCAGACGACCTGGATGTATGAGTCCAAGGTGATTATTGATTATCTGGACAAGCGGTTTGCGGCAGCCTGAATGATTTGGATTGTTTGAGCCGGCGCCATCGCTGGCAAGCCAGCTCCCACAGGGTCTTGTGGTGCTCACATCACTTGTGGGAGCTGGCTCGCCAGCGATGAGGCCGGCACAAATGCTACAAATCCCGGACAAAAATAAACCGGCTCATCAGCCGGTTTATTCATTTCAGGCCGCTTTATCTATCTGCGCTTGCCGCACCACTGCCGCCAGACGCTTGAGCCCTTCATCCAGCCGCGCCGGTTCGATATGGCTGAAGTTGAGTCGCAAATAGCCGTGATGCTTGTCCGGTTCTGGAAAGAACGGCTCGCCCGGCATGAACGCCACATCATTGGCCAGTGCATCGTTGAGCAAGGTACGAGTGTCCAGCGGCTGCTTGAGCCGCAACCAGAAAAACAGCCCGCCCTGCGGCTCGTTCCAATCCGCCAGATCAGCGAAGTGCGTTTGCAGCGCGGCCTGGAACGCATCCCGACGCCCTCGGTAAAATTCGCGCAGTTCACTGCGATGCTGTCGATACCGCTCGTTGCCGATCCATTGCAAGGCTTGCCATTGGCCGACCCGATTGGTGTGCAAGTCCGCCGATTGCTTGAGCTTGAGCAAATGCGGGAACAGGTCGGGGCTGGCGATCAGGTAGCCGACGCGCAGACCGGGCATCAGGGTTTTCGACACGGTACCGGTGTAGATCCAGCTGGCTGTTTTCAAACGACTGACAATCGGGGTCGCGCTGCCGCCATCGAAGGTTAATTCGCGATAGGGCTCGTCTTCAATCAAGGTCACGCCGAATTCATCGAGCAAGGCTGCCACGGCGTCACGCTTGGCTTCGCTGTAACGCACCGCGGACGGGTTCTGGAAAGTCGGGATCAGGTAGATGAAGGCAGGACGATGCTGCGCCAGGCGAGTGCGCAATTGCACCAGGTCCGGGCCATCAGCCTCCAATGGGACAGTGATGCAGTCCGCGCCGAACAACTGAAAAATCTGCAGTGCCGCCAGGTAAGTCGGCGCCTCGAGAAAAACCTCGGTGCCTTTGTCGATGTAGAGCTTGGCGGCCAGATCGAGGGTCTGCTGGGAGCCGCTCACCACCAACACCTGGCTCGCCTCACACTGTAAGCCCAACTTCCCGGCCTCTGCCGCCAGAGCTTCACGCAATGCCGGCTCGCCTTCGCTCATGCCGTATTGGCCGATGGACAGCGGCATGTCGGTCCAATCGACCTTGGGCAACATGACCTCAGCCGGCAGACCTCCAGCGAACGACATCACCTGCGGGCGCTGAGCGGCGGCAAGGATTTCACGGATCAAAGAACTTTTAAGGCGTGAGACACGTTCGGAAAAAGCCATGGAAGTCACCCGGTAGCCTGGCATGAGGAAAATGAGTCAAACTTATTGACCGAAATTACGACAGCACAAGCGGATACGTCAACATGATTGACCTTAAAAACCCGATTTCCCAGCAACAGGCCATGGAAGCGTTTTTCTTCGGTTACCAGGCTTTCACGGCCAAGGCCGATGAAATGCTTGAACGCCGCGGCTTGAGCCGGGTGCATCAGCGCATCGTGTTTTTTATCGCCCGTTACCCGAACCTCAGCGTGAAAGAATTGCTGGCATTGCTCGGCGTGAGCAAACAGGCGCTGAACATGCCGCTACGACAGTTGGTGGAAATGCATTTGGTGAACAGCGTGGCGTCGCAGACGGACAAACGGAAACGGTTGTTGGAGCTGACCGATGACGGAGCACGGTTCGAGCAGTCGCTGCGTCGCGAGCAGGTGAAATTGCTGGAGCGGGTGTTTGCAGACGCTGGTGAGACGGCGGTGGATGGGTGGTTGGCGGTGAATCTCGCGCTGGGTAAAGCCCAGGTCTTTCCAAGCTGATCGTTCCCACGCTCTACGTGGGAACGATCGTCTAGAGCCGATATATCCCGATCAACAAACTTTTCGTCGACAAAATCAAAAACATTATTTGCTTTATTTGTATACAAAAGCATAATCCACTTCGTGCGAGTTCCTGACCAACCGGTCAACAAATTCGCAAGTGCCTCAAAGGGCCGCCGCCGCCCTCATGGGTCCGGCCCTGGAAATAAAAATAAAACTCTTGAGGAGTACTCGCTGTGGAAAGCCGCAAATCCGAAGCATCGACGCTGGATCTCTCGCCGCCACTACGCAATGGCTGGCTGGAACGTCTGTTCAAACTCAGCTTGCATGGCACCACGGTGAAGACCGAGTTGATTGCCGGTCTGACTACCTTCATCACGATGGCCTACATCATCTTCGTCAACCCGAACATCATGGCCGACGCCGGGATCGATCATGGCGCGGCGTTCGTCGCTACCTGCATCGCCGCCGCCCTGGGCTGCCTGCTGATGGGCCTTTACGCTAACTGGCCGGTCGGCCTGGCACCAGGCATGGGCCTGAATGCGTTCTTTACTTACACCGTCGTCGGCACCATGGGCTACAACTGGGAAACCGCCCTCGGTGCGGTGTTTGTTTCCGGTGTGTTGTTCATGATCCTGACCTTTTCCAGGATTCGTGAATGGCTGCTCAACAGCATTCCGGTAAGCCTGCGCTACGCCATGGGCGCGGGCGTTGGTCTATTTCTGGGGCTGATCGGCTTGAAAACCGCAGGTATCGTCGTCGATAGCCCGGCTACTCTGATCAAGCTTGGTTCCTTGCGCGAGCCTGGCCCGCTGTTGGCTGCCGTGTGCTTCCTGATGATCGCCATCCTCAGCTACCACCGAGTGTTCGGCGCGATCCTCATCAGTATCATCACCGTCACCCTCGCCGGCTGGGGCCTGGGCCTGGTGCATTACGAAGGGATCATGTCCGCACCGCCGAGCCTGGCTCCGACCTGGATGGCCATGAACGTCGCGGGCGTATTCAACGTCAGCATGATCAGTGTGGTTCTGGCGTTCCTTTTCGTGCACATGTTCGACACCGCCGGCACCCTGATGGGCGTGGCACAACGTGCCAATCTGGTGGCGCCTGACGGTCGCATCGAAAACCTCTCCCGCGCGATGAAAGCCGACAGCGCATCCAGCGTATTCGGTGCCGTGGTCGGCGTGCCACCGGTTACCAGTTACGTGGAAAGTGCCGCGGGCGTAGCCGCGGGTGGTCGCACTGGTCTTACCGCTGTCACCGTAGGCGTGTTATTTATCGCAGCGATGTTTTTCGCTCCGCTGGCCGGCATGATCCCCGCCTACGCCACCGCTGGCGCACTGATTTATGTCGCGATGCTGATGATGGGCGGCATGGCCCATATCGAATGGGATGAAGCGACCGACAGCATTCCGGCGATCGTTACCGCGATCATGATGCCGCTGACCTTCTCGGTCGCCGACGGTATCGCACTGGGCTTCATCACTTACGTGGCGTTGAAGGCCGGTACCGGCAAGTACAAGGAAATTTCCGTCAGCCTGTGGGTGCTCTGCGCGATCTTCATCGCCAAGTTCATCTTCTTGTAAGCCTTAACGCGGGACACGTTTCGAAACAGCCTCACCCCGTCGGGTGAGGCTTTTGTGCAAATGGAGGAAAGTGATGAGTCTGGAAACCTGGCTGCTGTTCAGCGGCGCGGCACTGGTAGTGATCCTGATCCCGGGGCCACTGTCACTGTTGATGATCAGCAACAGCCTGAATTACGGCCTGCGCCGTTCCTACCCGGCATTTCTCGGCGGGGTGATCGCTTCGATTTGCCTGTTGAGCGCCTCGGCACTGGGCCTGGGCGCTTTGTTGCTGGCCTCGGAACAGCTGTTCAGCGCCTTGAAGATCGTCGGCGCGCTGTATTTGTTCTACCTCGCCTGGCAGAGCTGGCAGCAATCGCGTCAACCGTCCCATGGCGCTGAAGTGCCACTGGCAGCGCCCGTGCCGCGCTTTCGCGCACTGTTCGGCCGTGCATTCATGCTCGGCGCCAGCAACCCGAAAGACATCCTGTTCTTCGCCGCGTTTCTGCCGCAGTTCCTCAGTGCCGAACAGCCGTTCCTGCCGCAGTTGCTGGTGATGATTGCGACCTGGACCGTGCTGGACCTGCTGTGCAAATTGGCCTACGGCCTCGGCGCCCATGGTGCGGCGCGCTATTTGCGCAGCGGCAAGGGGCAGAGCTGGTTCAACCGGGTGAGTGCCGGGTTGTTCAGTGGCGCGGGCGCGGCATCTTTGTTGAGTCGTTAAGCGAAAGCATCGCGAGCAAGCTTTGCTCCTACGGTCATTCGACACGAAACCTGTAGGAGCAAGGCTTGCCCGCGATGGCGTCAGCCCGGTCAGCACTTTTCCACAGACGAAAAAAAGCCCGCAGTGTGAGCGGGCGAAAGACCAAAGAAGCTATATGCGCAGTCGCTTCCAGGTGGTGGCAGCTGCTTGGGGGATCAGCTGCCGCGGTACGTGGAATAGCTGTAAGGCGAGATCAGCAGCGGAACATGGTAATGATCCTGCTCGGCGTTGATGCCAAAACGCAGCACCACCACATCCAGAAACGCCGGCTCCGGCAGCTGAACGCCGCGGGCGCGGTAGTAATCGCCTGCATGGAACTGAACCTGATAAACCCCGGTACGGTAATCGTCACCCTGCAGCAGCGGCGCATCGACACGACCGTCGCTGTTGGTTATCGCGCTGGCGACCAATTCCAGGTGCGAACCTTCAACGCGGTACAACTCGACCTTGATCGAGCTGCCCGGGCAACCATGTGCAGCGTCCAAAACGTGTGTAGTCAAACGTCCCATTGATTCTGCGCGCCTGCCTGCGTGGAGCAGTCAGACTTCGCGCCTCCCGAAGTCAGGTGAAAAGGAGACCGCACCGATTCGGAGCACGAAAAGCTGCGGCGAGCGATTGATTAAGACACTTTTCAGAAAAATTGTACACAATAAAAACGACATTTTAGCGACCGATAGCGCCATGACAGAAATTTCTGTCATTTTCCTGCGAAACCTCATGCCTTCTATACGCTGCAATCATTAACTGACCAGTCGGGCAGATTTCTTGCAGGTGCTTGTCAGTAGCACGTGAAGATGACCGTTAACGAAAAATGCAAAAAATCAGGCTTACAAAGTGAATATAAAGTTGTATACAATCAACCCATCGCTGTGACGCCAGCCAGTGATCCAACCTTTAGTCGCGTCACACCAACTGTCACCACGCATACAAGAAGGAAGACTGCAGTGAGCGCTGACTACCCTCGCGACCTGATCGGTTACGGCAGTAACCCTCCGCACCCACACTGGCCGGGCAACGCCCGCATTGCCCTGTCGTTCGTACTCAATTACGAAGAAGGCGGCGAGCGCAATATCCTGCACGGCGATAAAGAGTCCGAAGCGTTTCTCTCGGAAATGGTGTCCGCCCAGCCGCTGCAAGGCGCGCGCAACATGAGCATGGAATCGCTTTACGAGTATGGCAGCCGCGCCGGTGTCTGGCGGATTCTGAAACTGTTCAAGGAATTCGACATCCCGCTGACCATCTTCGCCGTGGCCATGGCTGCCCAGCGTCACCCGGATGTGATCCGCGCCATGGTCGATGCCGGCCACGAGATCTGCAGCCACGGCTACCGCTGGATCGACTACCAGTACATGGATGAAGCCCAGGAACGCGAGCACATGCTCGAAGCGATCCGCATCCTTACCGAAATCACCGGCGAGCGTCCGCTGGGCTGGTACACCGGCCGCACCGGCCCCAACACCCGCAAACTGGTGATGGAAGAAGGCGGTTTCCTCTACGACTGCGACACCTACGACGACGACCTGCCCTACTGGGAACCGAACAACCCGACCGGCAAGCCGCACCTGGTGATCCCCTACACCCTGGACACCAACGACATGCGCTTCACCCAGGTCCAGGGTTTCAACAAGGGCGACGACTTCTTCGAATACCTCAAGGATGCGTTCGACGTGCTCTACGCCGAAGGCGCCGAAGCCCCGAAAATGCTGTCGATCGGCCTGCACTGCCGGCTGATCGGCCGTCCGGCGCGTCTGGCTTCGCTCAAGCGCTTTATCGAATACGCTAAAAGTCATGAACAGGTGTGGTTCAGCCGCCGCGTCGACATCGCGCGTCACTGGCAAGCAACCCACCCGTACCAAGGGGCCGCGAAATGAGCGCCTTTCAAACAGTGAAACCATCGACCTTGAGCCGCGACGCCTTCGTCAAAGCCTTCGCCGACATCTACGAACATTCGCCATGGGTGGCCGAGAAGGCCTTCGACCTGGGCCAGGACGCCTCGATCGACGAGATCGAAACCCTGCACCAGCGCATGAGCGACATCCTGTTGAGTGCCGATCAGCAAAGCCAACTGGCCCTGATCAACGCTCACCCGGACCTGGCCGGCAAAGCCGCCGTCCAGGGCCAACTGACCGAAGCCAGCACCAATGAACAGGCTGGCGCCGGTATTCACCAATGCACGGCCGAAGAGTTCCAGCGCTTCACCGAGCTGAACGACGCCTACAAGGCCAAGTTCAAGTTTCCCTTCATCATGGCGGTAAAAGGCAGCAACCGGCATCAGATCCTCGCGGCGTTCGAAACGCGCATTCACAACTCGGCAGACACCGAATTCAAATGCGCGCTGGCGGAGATCAACAAGATCGCCCTGTTCCGATTACTGACCCTATAGCAAGCCTGGCCCGAGTACTTTCAAACGCAAACAGTACCCAGGGCCTTGCAAGCATCCCAAGCCAACTTATTAAAGGCAGACAAGAAGAATGAAAGCTTACGCCGTACCTTTCGAGAAGTTCGTCAACCTGGCCGACGCCCGCCTGGGCACCAAAATCATCTCGGTCACCGATGACTGGTTCGCAGACGCCAACCGTCTGTTCCAACCGACCCCGGCCGTTTGGAAGGAGGGCGTGTTCGATGACAACGGCAAGTGGATGGACGGCTGGGAGTCGCGCCGCAAGCGCTTTGAAGGCTACGACAGCGCTGTGATCCGCCTGGGCGTACCGGGATCGATCAAGGGCGTCGACATCGACACTTCATTCTTCACCGGCAACTTCCCGCCGTCGGCCTCCCTGGAAGCCTGCTTCCTGGCCGAAGGCGAGCCGAACGAAAACACCCAGTGGACCGAAGTGCTGTCCGCCGTCGAACTGCAAGGCAATAGCCACCACTACCACGAAATCAGCAACGACCAGGCGTTCAGCCACCTGCGCTTCAACATCTATCCGGATGGTGGTGTTGCCCGTCTGCGCGTGTACGGCATTCCGTTCCGCGACTGGTCCGCTGTCGGCGACAACGAGCAAGTCGACCTGGCCGCCGCCCTCAATGGTGGCCGCGCCCTCGCCTGCTCCGATGAACACTTCGGCCGCATGAGCAACATCCTCAACCCGGGCCGTGGCATCAACATGGGCGATGGCTGGGAAACCGCACGTCGTCGCACCCCGGGCAATGACTGGGTGATCGTCGCGCTGGGTCACCCGGGCGAGATCGAGAAAATCATCGTCGACACCCTGCACTTCAAAGGCAACTACCCGGACAGCTGCTCGATCCAGGGCGCGTTCGTCAAGGGCGGTACCGACAGCCAGATCGAAACCCAGTCGCTGTTCTGGCGCGAACTGCTGCCAAGCCAGAAGCTGGAAATGCACGCCGAACACACCTTCGCCGAGCAGATCAAGGCACTGGGCCCGATCACCCACATCCGCCTGAACGTGTTCCCGGACGGTGGCGTCAGCCGCCTGCGTGTATTGGGCAAGGTTGCGAAGTAAGCGCTGAACCTGTGGCGAGGGAGCTTGCTCCCGCTGGGCTGCGAAGCGGCCCCAAAAAAGGGACTGCTGCGCAGTCCAGCGGGAGCAAGCTCCCTCGCCACAATAATCAACACAGAATTCAAGGTAAGAAGACCAGCATGCGCACATTGACGATTGAACCGCTGACCAAAGAAGCCTTCGCCCCTTTCGGTGACGTGATCGAAACCGACGGCAGCGATCACTTCATGATCAACAACGGTTCGACCATGCGCTTCCATAAACTGGCGACGGTGGAAACCGCTACGCCGGAGGACAAAGCGATCATCAGCATTTTCCGCGCCGACGCGCAGGACATGCCGCTGACCGTCAGCATGCTGGAGCGCCATCCGCTGGGCAGCCAGGCTTTCATTCCGCTGCTCGGCAACCCCTTTCTGATCGTGGTCGCGCCAGTTGGCGATGAACCTGTATCAGGCTTGGTCCGCGCCTTCGTCACCAACGGCAGGCAGGGCATTAATTACCATCGCGGCGTCTGGCACCACCCGGTGCTGACGATCGAAAAGCGGGATGACTTCCTGGTGGTTGATCGCAGTGGCACAGGCAATAACTGCGATGAGCATTTTTTCAAAGAGGATGAGCGTTTGATCCTCGCCCCCCACCAATAAGAGAAGGTCTGATCACTCGACAACAAGAGTGACAGGCGAGAGGTAAAGACTGTGGAAGCACATCTGTTGGAATGGCTGAACCTGAGCGTGCGCTGGGTTCATATGATTACTGGTGTGGCCTGGATCGGCGCATCGTTCTACTTCGTCTGGCTGGAAAACAACCTCAATCGGGTCAACCCGAAAAGCGGTCTGGCCGGTGATTTGTGGGCGATCCACGGCGGCGGTATCTACCACCTGGAAAAATACAAACTGGCTCCACCGACCATGCCGGACAACCTGCACTGGTTCAAATGGGAAGCCTACTTCACCTGGATGTCGGGTATCGCGCTGCTGTGCGTGGTGTTCTACTCCAACCCGACGCTCTACCTGCTGGCTCCGGGCAGCACCCTGAGCGGTCCTGAAGGCGTGGCCATCGGCATCGGCTCGCTGTTCATCGGCTGGTTCGTCTACTCCTTCCTTTGCGACTCGGCCCTGGGCAAACGCCCTGCCCTGCTCGGCTTCATCCTGTTCGTCCTGATCATCGGCGCGGCCTATGGCTTCAGCAAGGTGTTCAGCGGTCGTGGTGCGTACCTGCACGTCGGCGCGATCATCGGCACCATCATGGTCGGCAACGTGTTCCGCATCATCATGCCGGCGCAACGCGCACTGGTGGCGGCCATCGCCGAGAATCGCACGCCGGACCCGGCGCTGCCAGCCAAAGGCTTGCTGCGTTCGCGCCACAACAACTACTTCACCTTGCCCGTGCTGTTCATCATGATCAGCAACCACTTCCCGAGCACCTACGGCAGCCAGTACAACTGGCTGATTCTGGCCGGGATCGCGGTGCTGGCGGTGTTGGTGCGTCACTACTTCAACACCCGTCACGACAGCCACAAATTTGCCTGGACCCTGCCGGTGGCAGCGGTGGGCATGATTTGCCTGGCGTACGTGTCCGGTCCGAAGCCGATGTCCAGCGCCCCCGAAGTAGCCAAGGCCCCTGCTGCCATCGAATACCAGCCATTGCCGGAAACTGCAGTGGGCGGTGGCTTGAAACCGGCCGAAGCCAAACCCGCAGAAACGCCTGCCGCCGCCCCGGCGCAAGCGACCAACGCCGGTCCGAGCTTTGACAAAGTGCACAGTGTGATTCAGGAACGCTGCTCGGTCTGCCACTCGGCCAAACCGACCAGCCCACTGTTCAGCGCAGCCCCAGGCGGAGTGATGTTCGACACCCCCGAGCAGATCCGCCAGAACGCCGCGCGGATCCAGGCTCAAGCCGTCGCCACTCAGATCATGCCACTGGGCAACATCACTCAGATGACTCAGCAGGAACGTGACCTGATCGGCGCCTGGATTGTGCAGGGAGCTCCGACCAACTAAGCAACACAAAAGCCTGTGACAAGCGGGCTTTTGTGGCAAGGGATGCTCCCGCTGGGCCGCGAAGCGGCCCCCTCTCTATCTGAAAAGAAGGGGACTGCTGCGCAGTCCAGCGGGAGCAAGCTCCCTCGCCACAGGTCTGCCTTACAAAAATCACAAGAATAAAAAAGATCCGAGGTGTTGCATGTCCGAGCTCTCCAAAGCACGCATCCCCGACGCACCCGCCATTCAGCGATTGCCCCTATTGCAACTGATTCTGGTCGGTCTGCAACATGTTCTGCTGATGTACGGTGGCGCCATCGCGGTGCCGCTGATCATCGGACAGGCCGCTGGCCTGAGTCGTGAAGAAATCGCCTTCCTTATCAACGCCGACCTGCTGGTCGCCGGCATCGCCACCATCGTTCAATCTCTTGGTATCGGCCCCATGGGCATCCGCATGCCGGTGATGATGGGCGCCAGTTTTGCCGCTGTCGGCAGCATGGTCGCCATGGCCGGCATGCCTGGCATCGGCTTGCAAGGCATCTTCGGTGCGACCATCGCTGCCGGCTTCTTCGGCATGCTCATCGCCCCGTTCATGTCCAAGGTCGTGCGCTTCTTCCCGCCTCTGGTGACCGGTACGGTCATCACCTCGATCGGATTGTCGCTGTTCCCCGTGGCCGTGAACTGGGCCGGCGGCGGTGCCAGCGCCAGCCAATTCGGCTCACCGATTTACCTGATCATCGCCGCGCTGGTGCTGGGTACCATTTTGCTGGTGCACCGCTTCATGCGCGGTTTCTGGGTCAACATTTCCGTGCTGATCGGCATGTGCCTGGGCTACGTGCTCTGTGGCGTGCTCGGCATGGTCGACCTCAGCGGCATGGCCCAAGCGCCATGGCTGCAATTCGTCACCCCGCTGCACTTCGGCATGCCGAAGTTCGAACTCGCGCCGATCCTTTCGATGTGCCTTGTCGTGGTAATCATTTTCGTCGAGTCCACCGGGATGTTCCTCGCGCTGGGCAAAATTACCGGCCAGGAAGTCTGCCCGCGAATGCTGCGCCGCGGCTTGTTGTGTGATGCCGGCGCGTCGTTTTTCGCAGGCTTTTTCAACACCTTCACTCACTCGTCCTTCGCCCAGAACATCGGCCTGGTGCAGATGACCGGCGTACGCTGCCGTTCAGTGACCATCGTCGCCGGCGGCTTGTTGATCGTCTTGAGCCTGCTGCCCAAGGCCGCATTCCTGGTGGCGTCGATTCCGCCAGCGGTATTGGGTGGCGCGGCGATTGCGATGTTCGGCATGGTTGCCGCCACGGGCATCAAGATTCTTCAGGAGGCCGACATCGGTGACCGTCGCAATCAGTTGCTGGTAGCGGTGAGCATCGGCATGGGCCTGATCCCGGTGGTCCGTCCGGAATTTTTTGCCCACCTTCCGCTGTGGATGAGCCCGATCACCCACAGCGGTATCGCCATGGCCACCCTCAGCGCGCTCACGCTGAACCTGCTGTTCAACATTCTTGGCGGCGCCGAGCGCGCGGCCATCAACGACTGCCACGCCCACTAAGACAGAAACGCCGCCCCTGTAGGAGCGAGCCTGCTCCGGGCGGCGTTCCGACGATGGACCCGAGAACACCGCGTTATCCAGATAACACGCGTAATCGTTGACGACCATCGTCGGAACGCCGCCCGGAGCAGTCTCGCTCTTACAGGGTAGGGGTTTGCTGCGCCTTGAAAATAACAACAAGAGGGAGCAACAGATGATTCGGACAACAACCAACCTGCTGTTGGGTGCTGGCCTGCTGGCTGCTAGCCAGGCCATGGCCGGCGATTTGCTGCTGTGGCAGACCAACAGCCTGAGCTATCTGTACGGCAAGGACTTCGCGGTCAACCCGTCGATTCAACAAACGATAACCTTTGAGCACGCCGACCGCTGGAAGTACGGCGACAACTTCATGTTCATCGACAGCACTTACTACAACGGCGAGAAAGACCGGAACAAAGGCGTCCACGCCTATTACGGCGAGTTCAGTCCGCGGCTGTCCCTCGGCAAAATCCTCGACCGCCGTTTCGAATTCGGTCCGATCAAGGATGTGCTGCTGGCCATGACTTACGAGAACGGCGAAGACGACACCGAGGCCTACCTGATCGGCCCCGGCTTCGACCTCGCGATCCCCGGCTTCAATTTTTTCACCTTGAACTTTTATAACCGCCACACCGAAGGTTCGCGCCCCGGCGACGACGTCTGGCAGATCACCCCGGCCTGGTCCTATACCGTGCCGCTGGGCAATTCGAGCCTGTTGATTGACGGTTACATCGACTGGGTTGTGGATAACGACCAGAACTCGCGCGGCACCTATCACGCCAACGTGCACTTCAACCCGCAGATCAAGTACGACCTGGGCAAAGCCCTCGGCTGGCGGGAGAAACAGGTGTACGTCGGCGCCGAGTACAGCTACTGGAAAGACAAGTACGGCATCGAAAACACCGCGAACTTCGATACCAATGAAAACACCACCAGCCTGCTGGTGAAGGTGCATTTCTAAAATGACCCGCAACCGTGCGCCACACCTGTCGTCGGTGCGCTGTTGCGGGGCACTTGAGACCTGGCCAAGGAGTCAGTATTCTCCGCGGCCGCCTGAATCCGCTTTAAAAAAAAGCCCGGATTTAATTCCTGACCAGAAAGCCAACTTATCCCGGCTCTGGACGGTATCAAGGCATCCCCATACCCCTCTCAATCGACTGTTTTTGAGCAGCCGAGCGGGAGTTTTTTTGCTTTTCGAATGCCTTGGCGCAGCTCTTGCTAACAGCATGAAAGCTGACCGATTGGATGAATATTTACCGCAACGAAAAAAAGGCGCCACACCAGAGCGCCGACCTTAAAAAAATACGTGGAACACCTACTTTTTGGGAGCAACCGAATGAAACGTACGTGCACTAGCCTGATGCTGGCGGGATCCATGCTGGCGGGGGGTCAGGCGATGGCGGGCGATCTGCTGCAATGGCAGAACAACAGCCTGACTTATTTGTATGGCAAAGACTTCCAGGTCAATCCGCGCATCCAGCAGACGGTGACCTTCGAACACGCCGATGGCTGGAAATACGGCGATAACTTCTTCTTTATCGACAAGATTTTCTACAACGGCAAGGAAGACGGCTTCGCCGGTGAAAACACCCATTACGGCGAACTCAGCCCACGGCTGTCGTTCAACAAGATCTTCGACCAGAAAGTCGAATTCGGCCCGATCAAAGACGTGCTGCTGGCCATGACCTACGAGTTCGGCGAAGACGACACCGAGTCTTACCTGATCGGCCCTGGTTTTGACCTGGCCATTCCGGGCTTTGATTATTTCCAGCTGAACTTCTACAACCGTCACACCGAAGGCGGTCGCCCGGGGGATGACGTGTGGCAAGTCTCGCCAGTCTGGTCCTACACCGTCCCGGTCGGCGACTCGGACATCCTGATCGATGGTTTCATGGACTGGGTGGTCGACAACGACGTCAACGACAAAGGCGAATATCACGCCAACCTGCACTTCAATCCACAGATCAAGTACGACCTGGGCAAGGCGCTGAGCCTGGGAGAGAAGCAGTTGTACGTCGGTGTCGAGTATGACTACTGGAAGAACAAGTACGGGATTGAAGACAGCCAGGGCTTCAAGACCGATCAGAGCGTGACCAGTTTCCTGGTTAAGGTTCACTTCTGATCCTTCAGCGCCTGTAAGGACGTCTTCGCTTTGCTCCTACCGGTTTTGTGTCGTTCGCCAATTATCTGAACGACACAAAACCGGTAGGAGCAAAGCTTGCTCGCGATAGCCGCACCAACGATCTCAAGCCGAAACCACAGGCTCCGCCAACCCAAGAAACCGGCTCAATTCCCCGCGCTTGGCCAACGCATCGCGCCGCCCCAGATCAATCAACTCGCTGCAGTACCCCGCCTCGAACAGCAGATAACTCAACACGCCCGCGCCACTGGTCTTGGTCGCGCCCGGTCCGCGCAGAAACAGCCGCAATGCCGCCGGCAGTTCCTGGCGATGACGTGCAGCGATCTCGTCGATTGGCTGACTCGGTGAAATCACCAACACCTCGACAGGAGCCACGCCCAGAGTGCGCGTCGGCGTACCGTCAGGCATGAGGTGGCTGAACTGATTCAAGCGGCGCAACAACTCAATGTCGCTTTCCAGGCTGTCGATGAACGTACTGTTGAGCATGTGCCCACCGATTTGCGCCAGCGTCGGTTGCTGGCCGGTGTAGACACGTTGCAACGGATGCTCGGGGTCGACGCCTCGCGGGTTGCCGCTGACGCCCACCACCAGCACGCGATTGGCGCCCAGGTGCAGCGCCGGGCTGATCGGTGCTGACTGCCGCACCGCGCCATCGCCGAAATATTCCTCGCCGATTTTCACCGGGGCGAACAGCAGTGGAATGGCTGAACTGGCCAGCAGGTGATCAACGGACAATTGCGCAGGAACGCCGATCCGGCGATGACGCAACCAGGCTTCGATTGTGCCGCCGCCCTGGTAAAACGTCACGGCCTGCCCCGACTCGTAACCGAATGCCGTCACCGCCACCGCCTTCAACTGCTTTTGTGCGATGGATTCGGCGATGCCGGTCATCTGCAACTTGTCGTTGAGCAAACGGCGCAGCGGCGAGCTGTCAAGCAGCGCAACCGGCACCTGAGCACCGAGCCCCAGCAAACTGTGGCTTACAAAGCGGCTGGCCTGATGGATGACGCCTGGCCAGTCGCTGCGCAGCACCAGGCGACTGCGAAAGCCCTGCCAGAAGACCGTCAAGCGTTCGATGGCAGCGCGAAAATCCGTGGCGCCGCTGGCCAGGCTGACTGCATTGATCGCCCCGGCCGAGGTGCCGACAATCACCGGAAACGGATTGTCCGCACCCAGGGGCAAAAGCTCGGCAATTGCCGCCAGCACGCCCACCTGATAGGCCGCCCGCGCCCCGCCACCGGAAAGAATCAAACCAGTTACCGGTTCAGCAGGACTCATTGCAACACTCCATGGTGCTTATTGGGGGCGGCGGGTCAACCGCGTTTTGCGTAGAGTTTGGGCTCGCCCGGTGGACGACTCTTGAAGCGGCGGTGCGCCCACAGGTATTGCTCCGGACATTCGCGCAACACGCCTTCGATCCATTGGTTGATACGCAGGCAATCGGCCTCTTCGGTTTCACCGGGGAAGCCTTCGAGCGGCGCATGGATGACCAGACGATAACCGCTGCCATCCGCCAGACGCTCCTGGGTGAACGGCACCACCAGCGCCTTGCCCAGCCGCGCAAACTTGCTGGTGGCGGTGACGGTTGCAGCCTGGATGCCGAACAGCGGCACGAAAATGCTTTGCTTGGCGCCGTAGTCTTGATCCGGCGCGTACCAGATCGCCCGCCCCGCACGCAGCAGCTTGAGCATGCCGCGCACATCTTCACGCTCCACCGCCAGCGAATCGAGGTTGTGGCGCTCACGTCCCTGGCGCTGGACGAAGTCGAACAACGGGTTCTTGTGTTCGCGGTACATGCCGTCGATGGTGTGCTGCTGGCCCAACAGCGCCGCACCGATTTCCAGGGTGGTGAAATGCACCGCCATCAGGATCACGCCCTTGCCTTCGCGCTGAGCCTGCTGCAAATGCTCCAGCCCTTCGATATGTGCCAGCTTCGCCAACCGCTCGCGCGACCACCACCAGCTCATGGCCATTTCGAAGAACGCGATGCCGGTGGAGGCGAAGTTTTCCTTGAGCAGGCGCTTGCGCTCGGCCGCGGACTTTTCCGGGAAACACAGCTCCAGATTGCGCTTGGCGATGCGCCGTCGGTCGCCCGCCACGCGATACATCAAGGCGCCGAGCGCGCGACCGAGCCACAACAATGCCGGATACGGCAACTGGACGATCAGCCACAACAGCCCCAAGCCACACCACAGCGGCCAGAAACGTGGAGAAAGAAAGGTTTTTCGAAAACGCGGGCGGTCCATTAATGCATCCGTTAAGACAATGGCCGCGCATTCTACATCGTTCGACCCGGCTTGCGGCCTGCGGGCGTTCTCGTTATAAGTCTCGGCACTTTTAGTGACAAGTCGTTGTATGCCGACCATGAGCCAAACCGAACCGCTAGACCAAGATCCCGTGTTCCAGCTGAAGGGCAGCATGCTCGCCATTACGGTGCTGGAACTGGCCCGTAACGACCTCGAGGGCCTCGACCGGCAATTGGCCGCCAAGGTCGCCCAGGCGCCTGGTTTTTTCAGCAATGCGCCGCTGGTACTGGCCCTGGACAAACTCCCGGCCAGCGAAGGTGCGGTCGATCTGCCGGGCCTGATGCGCGTCTGCCGCCAGCATGGCCTGCGCACCCTGGCGATCCGTGCCAGCCGCATTGAAGACATCGCAGCGGCCATCGCGGTCGATCTGCCGGTGCTGCCGCCCTCCGGCGCGCGTGAGCGTGCGCTGGACCTGAACGAAGGCGCCGTTGCAAAAAAACCGGAAAAACCGCCGGAGCCGACGATCAAACCGACCAAAATCATCACTTCGCCAGTACGCGGTGGCCAGCAGATTTATGCACAAGGCAGCGACCTGGTGGTGATCTCCTCGGTCAGTCCTGGGGCGGAACTTCTCGCCGATGGCAACATCCATGTATACGGCCCCATGCGTGGCCGGGTGTTGGCCGGCGTCAAAGGCGACACCAAGGCCAGGATTTTCTGTCAGCAAATGAGCGCTGAACTGGTTTCGATCGCAGGACATTACAAGGTCTCCGAAGACCTGCGTCGCGACCCGTTATGGGGTTCGGGCGTACAGGTCAGCCTGTCGGGCGATGTGTTGAACATCATTCGGCTTTAACGGATACTGCCGCATTTTCCAAGCATCTCTAAAACGTAGCGAAAACGGCTCAAACGAAGTAGGAAACAGGCCAAAAGCAGTGTTTACCGGGGGTAAACGCCGCTCACAACCGAACTCCAGCCAAGGCTGTCCGACTGCAGTAGTTTTCAAGAGATGTTTTTCAGGGGCTAAAAGTCCTTTTTCCTTAGGGGTGAAACACCTTGGCCAAGATTCTCGTGGTTACATCCGGCAAGGGTGGTGTGGGTAAGACCACCACCAGCGCCGCTATCGGTACCGGCCTCGCTCTGCGCGGCCATAAAACAGTGATCGTCGACTTCGACGTGGGTTTGCGTAACCTCGACCTGATCATGGGTTGCGAACGTCGCGTGGTGTATGACTTCGTCAACGTGGTCAACGGCGAAGCCAACCTGCAACAGGCCCTGATCAAAGACAAGCGCCTGGAAAACCTCTACGTCCTGGCCGCCAGCCAGACCCGCGACAAAGACGCGCTGACCGTCGAAGGCGTGGAAAAAGTCCTGATGCAACTCAAGGAAGACTTTGAGTTCGTGGTCTGCGACTCCCCGGCAGGCATCGAGAAAGGTGCCCACCTGGCCATGTACTTCGCTGACGAAGCGATCGTCGTGACCAACCCGGAAGTGTCCTCGGTTCGAGATTCCGACCGCATGCTCGGCCTGCTGGCCAGCAAGTCCCGTCGCGCCGAACGCGGCGAAGACCCGATCAAGGAACACTTGCTGATTACCCGTTATCACCCGGAACGTGTGAGCAAAGGCGAAATGCTCGGCGTAGAAGACGTCAAGGAAATCCTCTCGGTAACCCTGCTCGGCGTGATCCCGGAATCCCAGGCGGTGCTCAAGGCATCCAACCAGGGCGTTCCCGTGATCCTCGACGACCAGAGCGATGCCGGCCAGGCCTACAGCGATACCGTAGATCGCCTGCTGGGCAAGACCGTGGATCATCGATTCCTCGATGTACAGAAGAAGGGATTCTTCGAGCGCCTGTTTGGAGGCAACTAAGCAATGAACCTTTTTGACTTCTTTCGTGCCAACAAAAAGCAAAGCACCGCGTCGGTAGCGAAAGAGCGTCTACAGATCATCGTGGCGCACGAACGCGGCCAACGCAGTACCCCGGACTACCTGCCAGCCTTGCAGAAGGAACTGGTCGAGGTGATTCGCAAGTACGTCAATATCGGGTCCGATGACGTGCACGTCGCACTGGAAAGCCAGGGCAGCTGCTCGATTCTGGAACTCAATATCACCCTGCCAGATCGCTGAGTCGATCCGGCTGGAGCCACGGCGGCTCGTTCATTCGAAGCGCCCGATGTAGGAGCCGGCTTGCTGGCGATGCAGGCAACGCAATGTGATTTACAACGCGTTGAAACAATCGCCAGCAAGCCGGCACCTACGCAGATCGGGGTGTGGGAATGATCGAGCCGCCGTTGGCGTTTGTTACGAGGCTGTTTTAATGCCGCTGTCCAATGTCCAAATCATTCATCAGGATGCCGCCGTTCTGGTGGTGAACAAACCCACGTTGCTGCTCTCCGTCCCGGGTCGGGCCGATGACAACAAGGATTGCCTGATTACCCGCCTGCAGGAAAACGGTTACCCGGAAGCCCGCATCGTCCATCGCCTGGACTGGGAAACCTCCGGCATCATCCTGCTGGCTCGCGATCCCGATACGCACCGTGAGCTGTCCCGCCAATTTCACGACCGCGAAACCGAAAAGGCGTACACCGCGCTGTGCTGGGGCCAGCCCGAGCTGGACAGCGGCAGCATCGATTTACCGCTGCGCTATGATCCGCCGACCAAGCCACGCCATGTGGTCGACCATGAGTTCGGTAAAAACGCCCTGACCTTCTGGCGCGTACTGGAACGCTGTGGCGACTGGTGCCGCGTCGAGCTCACGCCGATCACCGGACGCTCGCACCAGTTGCGTGTGCATATGCTGTCGATCGGTCACCCACTGCTGGGCGACGGGCTCTATGCTCACGAACAAGCCCTGGCCGCCTGGCCTCGCCTGTGCCTGCACGCGAGCATGCTCAGCTTCACTCATCCGCAAAGTGGCGAACGCCTGCGCTTTGAGTGCCCGGCACCGTTCTAGTAGCCAATGCCCTCTGTAGGGATTTGCTAGTCAGCAGTCCCCCGCCAATTCTCTGACCAATACGTTAAACTGGCGCCATTGCTGTCTGGAGCTTCTTATGCGCGAAGAGTTGAACCAAGGCCTGATCGACTTTCTCAAGGCCTCCCCTACCCCGTTCCATGCCACTGCCAGCCTTGTTCAGCGACTGGAAGCAGCAGGCTATCAACGCCTGGACGAGCGTGAGCCCTGGTCCACCGAAGCCAATGGTCGCTACTACGTCACGCGTAACGACTCTTCGATCGTTGCGATCAAAATGGGCCGCCATTCGCCGCTGCACGGCGGCATTCGCCTGGTCGGCGCCCACACCGACAGCCCGTGCCTGCGGGTCAAGCCGCAACCGGAACTGCAACGCCAAGGCTTCTGGCAACTGGGCGTCGAAGTGTATGGCGGCGCGCTGCTGGCACCGTGGTTCGATCGTGACCTGTCCCTGGCCGGCCGCGTGACCTTCCGCCGTGACGGTAAGGTCGAGAGCCAGTTGATCGACTTCAAGGCACCGATCGCAATCATTCCGAACCTGGCCATTCACCTCAATCGTGAGGCCAACATGGGCTGGGCGATCAATGCCCAGACCGAATTGCCACCGGTGCTGGCGCAATTCGCCGGTGACGAGCGCGTGGATTTCCGCGCTGTGATCACCGACCAACTCGCCCGCGAGCACGGCTTGAATGCCGATGTGGTGCTCGATTACGAGCTGAGCTTCTACGATACGCAAAGCGCCGCGGTTATCGGCCTTCACGGTGATTTCATCGCTGGCGCCCGCCTGGACAACCTGCTGTCGTGTTACGCCGGCCTGCAAGCGTTGCTGACCGCCGACACCGACGAAACTTGTGTACTGGTCTGCAATGATCACGAAGAAGTCGGTTCCTGTTCTGCTTGCGGCGCCGATGGCCCGATGCTCGAACAAACCCTGCGTCGCCTGTTGCCCGAAGGTGACGAATTCGTACGCACCATTCAGAAATCCCTGCTGGTTTCGGCCGACAATGCCCACGGCGTGCACCCCAACTACGCCGACAAGCACGACGCCAACCACGGCCCGAAACTCAACGCCGGCCCGGTGATCAAGGTCAACAGCAATCAGCGCTACGCCACCAACAGCGAAACCGCTGGTTTCTTCCGCCATTTGTGCATGGCCGAAGAAGTACCGGTGCAGAGCTTCGTGGTGCGCAGCGACATGGGCTGCGGCTCGACCATCGGCCCGATCACCGCCAGTCACCTGGGTGTGCGCACCGTGGACATCGGCCTTCCGACGTTCGCCATGCACTCGATCCGTGAACTGTGCGGCAGCCACGACCTGGCGCATCTGGTCAAAGTGCTGAGTGCTTTCTACGCCTGCCGCGAGCTGCCGTAGAACCCCGTGCAAGAGCTGCCACAGCCTGCGGCAGCTCCTGCACGGATCGCAGGAAATCCACCTAGACTTCAATTATCCCTTTCGACAAGGCAGTCGCCATGATCTCGCTATCCTCGTTCCACGCCATGCTGATTCCGATTCTTATCGGTATGTTGATGCTGGCAGTCGGCTTCAACTTTCGTGACAAAAATGCCGGCGTACTCGCCATGTGGCTCGGCATGCTGCTGATCCTTGCCACTGTGATCTTCAAGATCCTCGCCAAACTCAACGAATAAATTATCCCCCGACTCGCTTTGAATTTGACGGGCTCGTACACTCGGTCGATCCGCTCACTCTGAGGTTGACCGCCTAGTGTCCGCTCGTCTTTTCGCTCTGCCGTGTTTGCTCCTTGTCTGCCTGCTGTCGCTGCTGCCAGTGGCGCCTGCCCAGGCCGTGGGTTTGCCGAGCCTGCTCAACAGCTCCTCGAAAGCCCAGCCAGAAGCGCAGGAGCCCTTGGCTCAATCACTGGACGAAGTGATCAAGTCCCTGGAAAACGATCAGCAACGAAGCAAATTGCTGGCGGACTTGAAGACACTGCGCGATGCCACGAAAAAGGCGCAACCCGTCGCCGAAGAGGGGGTACTGGGCCTCATTGGCGGCACGCTCGCCAGCTTCGAGAAACAATTTTCCGGCGCCGACAGCCCGATTACACGCTGGTCCAACGAATTCGACCAGGCCAAGGACGAACTCACGGCGCGGATACTGCCGGCCAATGAATGGCTGCCAATCATTTTCGCCTTTGCCCTGATTCTGATGCTCTGGAGCCTGCTGGCGGCTGCGTTGATCTGGATCAGCCACCGGGTGCGCATGCGTTTCGGGTTGACCGAAGAACTGCCACAGCACCCCAGGGCCGTGGACATGTTGCGCTTCGCCTTGCGCAAGCTCGGGCCTTGGCTGATTGCCTTGGTCATCACGGTCTACATGAGCTACGCCCTGCCGTCGTCATTGGGCAAAAGCCTGGCGATGGTGCTGGCCTATGCACTGGTGGTCGGCACCTGTTTCTCCGCCATCTGTGTGATCGCTTTCTCCCTGCTCGACGGCCCGCACCGCCACCGTGCCTTGCACATCTTGCGGCATCAGGCGTTTCGACCCCTGTGGCTGATCGGCAGCTTCGCCGCTTTTGGTGAAGCCCTGAGCGATCCGCGATTGATCGAAAGCCTTGGCGTGCACTTGGCGCACACGGCAGCGACGGTGGCCAACGTGTTGGCGGCGCTGTCCACCGGCTTGTTCATCCTGCGATTCCGTCGCCCGATCGCCCACCTGATACGCAACCAGCCACTGTCCCGCCGCCTGACCCGCCGCGCCCTCAGCGATACCATCGAAATCCTCGGCACCTTCTGGTATGTCCCGGCACTGGTGCTGGTGGGCATTTCCCTGTTCGCCACGTTTGTTTCTGCCGGTGACACCAGCACTGCCCTGCGCCAGTCGCTGATCTGCACGGTATTGCTGGTGTTGTGCATGGTGATCAACGGCCTGGTACGTCGCCACTCCCTGAAACCGCAACGCGGGGTCAAACGCCACGCGCTGTATTCCGAACGCTTGAAAAGCTTCTTTTATACCCTTGCCCATTTGCTGGTATGGCTGGCGTTCATCGAACTCGGACTGCGAGTCTGGGGCATGTCGCTGATTGCGTTCACCGAAGGCGAGGGCCATGAAATCAGTGTCAAGCTGTTCAGCCTCATCGGCACGCTGATCTTCGCCTGGCTGATCTGGATCCTCAGCGACACCGCCGTGCACCACGCCCTCACCCGCTCCCGAAAAGGCCTGGCCAACGCCCGCGCGCAAACGATGATGCCGCTGATCCGCAACGTATTGTTCGTGGCGATCTTCATCATCGCGCTGATCGTCGCGCTGGCGAACATGGGCATGAACGTCACGCCACTGCTGGCCGGTGCCGGCGTTATCGGCCTGGCCATCGGCTTTGGTGCGCAATCACTGGTGGCCGACCTGATCACCGGCTTGTTTATCATCATCGAAGACTCCCTGGCCATCGACGACTACGTGGACGTCGGCGGTCACCTCGGCACGGTCGAAGGCCTGACTATCCGTACGGTGCGCCTGCGGGACATCGACGGCATCGTCCACACCATTCCGTTCAGCGAAATCAAAAGCATCAAGAACTACTCCCGGGAGTTCGGCTATGCCATCTTCCGCGTCGCGATTCCTGCCAACATGGACATCGATAGCGCAATCAAACTCATGCGTGACGTCGGGCAGAAAATGCGCACCGATCCCCTGCAACGACGCAACATCTGGTCGCCACTTGAGTTTCAGGGTGTGGAAAGCTTCGAGTCCGGCAATGCGGTCCTGCGCGCCCGGTTCAAGACTGCGCCGATCAAACAATGGGAAGTGTCCCGTGCGTTCAACCTGTCGCTGAAACGACACATGGACGAAGCCGGGATGGATTTGGCTATGCCGCGCATGAGCATTCAAGTGATGACGGCCGGTGGTGGACTGGAGAAGGGGTGATGCTGATCTTAAGTTTCAGTCCCGCCCTGATTAGCCTTCCCATGAATACGCGGCATTAGTATTCAAACGACATCAACGCCAACATGAATCGCATCATGCCGCCAAAACTCCAGATCGCAATCGATCAGCCGCTCATGCTGATCGTAATTGACCCGGGCAATCCGTAAGCCCGGGCTCCCCACCGACACCCGCAAGGCCGCTGCCGCATCCGCGGACAACGCCGTCGGCACAATCTCGAACCGCACCCGCCCGTAATGCAAGTCGTAATGTCGCGCATAAAGCTCGGTAATCGACTGGTTCAAATCAAAGTCCAGGATCCCCGGGAAAAACTGCGGGTTCAGATAATGCTCCACGTACAACACCAAGCGGCCGTCAATGCGTCGCGATCGGCAGATCTGAATCACGCTCGACAGCGCCGGCAACTGCAACCAGGCACAGACCGCCGCCGAGGCTGGCTGCAAACGCGCAGAGATCACTTCAGTGGACGGCACCCGCCCCTGCGCACCGACCATCGCGTGAAAGTGGCTGCGCTGCATCAGGTTATAGGCCAGGCGCGGTGGCGAGACGAACCAGCCCCGGCGTTCTTCGCGATAAATCTGCCCCTGAGCCTCCAGCTGCAACAACGCCTCGCGCACCGTAATGCGCGTCGTACCGAACAACTCACTGAGCTTGCGCTCGGCCGGCAGCTTGCTGCCAGGCGTCAGCAACCCATGGTCAAGTTGCTCCTGCAGCACTTGGCCGATGGCTGTCACCGCTTTTGTTGCCTCGTCGCGCATCAACGTTACCTATCTGGACTAGACCAGCACTGTTTCGGGGCAGAACCGCGCTGTAAATCGGCTCTGTCTACGTCCTGTAAGCGTAGGCAGTGCAGATGACTGAGAGATGACAAGTCTGGGGACGGGTCATCTGCAGGGCGCGTTGAAATCCGTGCAATACATCTGCCAAGTGCTTGTACTGCGGGCATTTGCCAATGGTCTACGCTTACTTGGCAGCCGTCAGTACCGGGCAAATAAAACGCCTGTCGGGCGACGAACGACATCAAAGTGTCATCCAGCCCCCCTAAATTGGCTCAGGTATTGCTGACCTAGACCAACACAAACCGCAATCGCAGCGTTGAACACGACCCAAGGAGCTTCGGAATGAAACAGTTTTTCCTGGCATCACTGTTAGGCTCGACCATTGCCATGTGCACCGCCGCCATGGCGGCTGATGATTTGAAAACCCTCGAAGCCGCTGCGAAAGCGGAAGGCGCAGTCAACAGCGTCGGCATGCCCGATGACTGGGCCAACTGGAAAGGCACCTGGGAAGACCTGGCCAAGAAATATGGCTTGAAACACATCGATACCGACATGAGCTCGGCCCAGGAAATTGCCAAGTTCGCCGCGGAAAAAGACAACGCCAGTGCCGACATCGGCGACGTCGGCGCCGCCTTCGGCCCGATTGCGGTCAAGCAAGGTGTGGTGCAACCGTACAAACCGTCCACCTGGGACCAGGTACCCGACTGGGCCAAGGACAAGGACGGCAACTGGGCGTTGGCCTACACCGGCACCATCGCCTTCATCGTCAACAAGAAATTGCTGCACGGTTCCGAAGTACCCACCAAATGGGCAGACCTCAAGTCTGGCAAATACAAAGTGTCCATCGGTGACGTGAGCACCGCGGCTCAGGCAGCCAACGGCGTACTGGCCGCAGCACTGGCCAATGGCGGCGACGAGAAAAACCTGCAGCCTGCGTTGCTGATGTTTGCCGATATCGCCAAGCAGGGTCGCCTGTCGATGGCCAACCCGACCATTGCCACCATGGAAAAAGGCGAGATCGAAGTCGGTGTGGTCTGGGACTTCAATGGCCTGAGCTACAAGGCCAAAATGGCCAACCCGGATGACTATGTCGTGCTGATCCCATCCGATGGCTCGGTGATTTCCGGCTACACCACCATCATCAACAAATACGCGAAAAACCCGAACGCCGCCAAGCTGACCCGTGAGTACATCTTCAGTGACGCCGGGCAGATCAACCTGGCCAAAGGTAATGCCCGTCCGATCCGTGCTGAACACATCACGTTGCCCGAAGACGTGAAAGCCAAGCTGCTGCCAAACGAGCAGTACAAAAAGGTCACGCCGATCAAGGACGCGGATGCCTGGGAGAAAACGTCCAAGGCCTTGCCGCAGAAGTGGAACGAAGAAGTCATCGTCGAAATGAAGTAATGCTTCATCTGTAGGAGCGAGGCTTGCCCGCGAAGCGGCACTGACATTCAACATCCCTGTTGGCTGAAAGTCCGCCTTCGCGAGCAAGCTTCGCGCCTATGGGTTTCGCTGATATTCATTGTTTTGCGGAGTCATCGCCCCTATGAATCACAACGTCATCCTTGTGGTGCTCGACGGCCTCAACTACGAAGTCGCCAGCCACGCCATGGGGCACCTGCAAGCCTATGTCGGCGCAGGACGCGCAGCGCTCTACAAGCTGGAGTGCGAATTGCCGGCCCTGTCCCGCCCTCTGTACGAATGCATCCTGACCGGCGTCACGCCGATCGACAGCGGCATCGTCCACAACAATGTCTCGCGCCTGTCGAACCAGCGCAGCATCTATCACTATGCCACTGACGCCGGGCTGAAAACCGCTGCGGCGGCATACCACTGGGTCAGTGAGTTGTACAACCGCTCGCCGTTCGTCGCGGCGCGTGATCGTCATACCGACAACCCCGACCTACCGATCCAGCACGGGCATTTTTACTGGAACGATCATTATCCCGACTCGCATCTGTTTGCCGATGCCGAAAACCTGCGTTTGCGCCATGCGCCGAATTTCCTGCTGGTGCATCCCATGAACATTGACGACGCCGGGCACAAGCACGGACTCGAAACTGCGCAATACCGAAACAGCGCGCGCTCCGCCGACATCATCATCGCCGACTATCTGCAAGGCTGGCTCGACGCGGGTTATCAAGTGCTGGTGACAGCCGATCACGGCATGAATAACGACCGGTCCCACAACGGCCTGCTGCCCGAGGAACGCGAAGTTCCGCTGTTCGTGCTCGGTGATGCCTTCAGTCTCAATGCCGATGCCGTCCCGAAACAGACGCAAATCTGCGGCACCGTCTGCGAGCTGCTGGGCGTCCCCCACGACAAACCTGTGTGCCGGGAGCTGCTCAAGTGAATGCCATCACTCGCGGCAAATGGCTGGCGGCTTTGTGCCTGGTGCCCTTCGCTCTGTTCTTTATCGTGTTCGAAATCGCCCCGCTGGTGTGGGTGATGATCAACAGCCTCGAATCGGAAGAATTCGGTTGGGGCCTCGCCAACTTCACCAAGATTTTCAATTCGAAGTTCTATTTGCAGGCAATCCGCTACAGCCTCGAGATCAGCTTCTGGTCCAGCGTATTCGGAATCATCATCGCGGTGCTCGGCGCTTATTCACTGCGTCGGGTCGATTCGAAACTGCGCAACTTCGTCAACGCCTTCGCCAACATGACCAGTAACTTCGCCGGCGTGCCCTTGGCTTTCGCGTTCATCATCCTGCTCGGCTTCAACGGCAGCTTCACCATCATGCTCAAGCAGGCCGGGATCATTCAGGACTTCAACCTGTATTCGAAAACCGGGCTGATCATCCTCTACACCTATTTTCAGATCCCGCTCGGCGTGCTGCTGCTCTACCCGGCGTTCGACGCCTTGCGCGAGGACTGGCGCGAATCCGCTGCGCTGCTGGGCGCCAATGGCTGGCAGTTCTGGCGCCACATCGGCCTGCCGGTGCTGACCCCGGCATTGCTCGGCACCTTCGTGATCCTGCTGGCCAACGCCCTCGGCGCCTACGCCACGGTGTATGCCCTGACCACCGGCAACTTCAACGTGCTGCCGATCCGGATCGCGGCAATGGTATCCGGTGACATTTCCCTCGACCCCAACCTCGCCAGCGCCCTGGCCGTAGTGCTCGTGGCGTTGATGACCCTGGTGACCATCGTGCATCAGCTGCTGTTGAAGAGGAGCTACCATGTCTCGCGCTGAATTGGGACCTATCGGGGTCTACCACAGGGTGGTGGTCTACCTGCTGTTCGCGATCCTGCTGCTGCCATTGCTCGGCACATTCATCTACTCGATCTCCAGCAGTTGGTCGGCGACCATTCTGCCCAGCGGCTTCAGTATCAAATGGTACGTGCAATTGTGGAGCGACCCGCGCTTTCTCAGTGCTTTCGGCCAGTCGCTGCTGGTCTGTGTCGGTGCACTGGTCCTGTCGGTGGTACTGATCCTGCCGCTGCTGTTCGTGGTGCATTACCACTTTCCAAAACTCGATGCGCTGATGAACATCCTGATCCTGCTGCCCTTCGCGGTGCCGCCAGTGGTGTCGTCGGTCGGTCTGTTGCAGCTCTACGGCTCGGGGCCGTTCGCCATGGTCGGCACACCGTGGATCCTGATCGGTTGCTACTTCACTGTGGCATTGCCCTTCATGTACCGGGCGATCACCAACAACCTGCAAGCGATCAACCTGCGTGACCTGATGGACGCCGCGCAACTGCTCGGCGCCAGCACCTTTCAGGCGGCATTCCTGGTGGTGCTGCCGAACCTGCGCAAGGGCTTGATGGTGGCGTTGCTGCTGTCGTTTTCGTTCCTGTTCGGTGAATTCGTGTTCGCCAACATCCTCGTCGGCACCCGTTACGAAACCCTGCAGGTCTACCTCAACAACATGCGCAACAGCAGCGGACATTTCACCAGTGCGCTGGTGATTTCCTACTTCTTCTTTGTGCTGGTCTTGACCTGGATTGCCAACATCTTGAACAGGGACAAAAGCGAATGAGCTATGTCAGCGTCCAACATCTTCAGAAAAACTACGCGGGCACCACGGTGTTCAGCGACATCAACTGCGAAATCCAGAAAGGCGAATTCGTCACCCTGCTCGGCCCGTCCGGTTGCGGCAAATCGACCCTGCTGCGCTGCATCGCCGGACTGACCTCGGTAGATGGCGGCAAGATCCTGCTTGATGGCATCGACATCGTGCCGCTGAGCCCGCAAAAACGCGGGATCGGCATGGTGTTCCAGAGTTATGCGCTGTTTCCCAACATGACCGTGGAACAGAACGTCGCCTTCGGTTTGCGCATGCAAAAGGTCAACTCGGACGACAGCCAGAAGCGCGTCGCCGAAGTTCTGAGGCTGGTGGAGCTGCAAGATTTTGCCGCCCGCTATCCGCATCAACTGTCGGGTGGCCAGTGCCAGCGCGTCGCCCTTGCCCGCTCGCTGGTGACCCGCCCTCGCCTGTTGCTGCTGGATGAACCGCTGTCGGCGCTCGATGCGCGAATTCGTAAACACCTGCGCGAACAGATCCGTCAGATCCAGCGCGAACTGGGTTTGACCACGATTTTCGTCACACATGATCAGGAAGAAGCGCTAACCATGTCTGATCGGATTTTCCTGATGAATCAGGGAAAAATCGTACAAAGCGGCGATGCCGAAACCCTCTATACAGCGCCGGTCGATGTGTTCGCCGCCGGGTTCATCGGTAACTACAATCTGCTGGATGCCGAGAGCGCGACGAAGCTGTTGCAGCGGCCGATCAATCATCGAATCGCGATTCGCCCGGAAGCCATCGAACTGAGCCTCAACGGTGAACTCGACGCGCAAATACGCAGCCACAGCCTGCTGGGCAACGTGATCCGCTACCGCATTGAAGCCCGCGGCGTAGAGCTGGTGGTCGATGTACTCAACCGCTCGGCCTCCGATTTGCATCCCGATGGTCAGCGTCTGGCGCTTTCCATCGATCCGACGGCCCTGTGTGAGGTAGCCTGATGACCTTGCTGACGTTGAAGAGAGAACTGCACTGATGGCCCTGGCAATTTTTGATCTGGACGAAACCCTGATCCACGGCGACTGCGCCTCGCTGTGGAGCGAACAAATGGTCCGCCTCGGCTGGGTCGATGGCGAATCCTTCCTGCGTCGCGACAAGGAACTGATGGACGCCTACGGCCGAGGTCACCTGGCGATGGAAGACTACATGGCCTTCAGCCTGGAGCCATTGATCGGTCGTACACCGGCTGAGGTCGAACACCTGGTCGGCCCATGGGTGGAAGACTTCATCGAACCGATCATCTTCAGCGACGCCACCAAGACCATCGCCGCGCACCGCAAGGCCGGCGACCGCATCCTGGTGATCTCGGCCTCCGGCACGCACCTGGTGGCGCCGATTGCCGAGCGCCTGGGCATCGACGAGATTCTCGGGATCGAACTGGAGGTGGCCCACGGTGCTTACACCGGCAACACCGTCGGCACCCTGACCTACCGCGAAGGCAAGATCACCCGGCTGCTGGAGTGGCTGGATGCAGAAGAGGAAAACCTTGAAGGCGCGAGTTTTTATTCCGATTCACGCAATGATTTGCCGTTGTTGCTGAAGGTGGATTTCCCACATGTGGTGAACCCGGACCCGGTGCTGCGTGAACAGGCGGAAAAAGCCGGCTGGCCAATCCATATCTGGAAGTAACCCGCTCGTGTAGGAGCAAGGCTTGCCCGCGATTCAGGCGACTCGGTATGTTTGGCAGACCGTGTCATCGATCATCGCGGGCAAGCCTCGCTCCTACGGGGGTTATCAGGTCAGGCTTTCATCAATCACCAACACCAGCTTCCCAGCCACCGTGTTGCTCGCCAACTCTGCAAACGCCGCTTCGGCATCCTTGATCGGGAAGGCCTTGGCCAGTTGCGGGCTCAACCGGCCTTCAGCAAACAGCGGCCACACGTGCTGGCGCAGATCACTGAACAGATCCGCCTTGAACTGATCATCGCGGCTGCGCAGGGTCGAGCCCAACAGTTGCACACGCTTGGCCAGCACTTGCGCCAGATCAAGCCTGGCCTCACGGCCGCCCATCAACCCGATCAGCACCCAGCGCCCATCCAGAGCCATAAGCTTAAGGTTCAGCGCCGCGTAATTGCCTCCTACCGGGTCGAGGATGACATCGAACGGCCCCAGATCGCTCAAGCTCTCGAGATTGCCGCTACGGACCACACCGCCCTGGGCGCCAAGCTTTTCGCAATAGGCCAGCCGTTCGGCAGAACCGACACTGACCCAGCACGGATTTCCGAACGCCTTGCACAGCTGAATGGCAGCTGAACCGATTCCACTTGCTCCAGCGTGCAGCAGGACTTTTTCCCCTGGCTTGAGCGCAGCGAGTTGAAACAAATTCAACCAGACCGTTGCATACACTTCGGGCAACGCCGCCGCCTCCGCAAGCGACATTTCGTCGGGTACCGGCAGCACGTGCCGTCCGTCGACAACCACTTCCTCGGCCATCCCGCCCCCGGCCAGCAAGGCGCAAACCCGATCGCCAACTTGCCAGGAAGAACCCGGCCCGACCTCGCTGATCACGCCCGAACACTCTAGACCGAGCACCTTGCTGGCCCCAGGTGGTGGCGGATACAGCCCTGCCTTCTGTAATAAGTCGGCACGATTGAGTCCCGCAGCCGACACCCGGATGCGAACTTGTCCTACATCACACGCAGGACTCGGCTCTTCAAGCCACTCCACTTGACCGTCAACGCCTTGCAATGCTTTCACAGTGCCTCCATAGTGAGTCTGGACTGAGCCCGAAGCTGTAGCGCCGGGCTTTTTGCATTATGCGACCGGCCCTTGTGGAACCGGCGACTTCAAAGACGGCCTAATATGCGTTATCAATTGTCCCCGCGTCGAATCAACATGAAGCGTTTGTTCCCCAGCACCGCCCTCGCTCTTTTCATCGGTATCGGCCTGCTGCCGATGTCCGGCAACACTTTCGCAGCCAACAGCTGGGACAAGCTTCAACCTGATCGTGACGAAGTCATCGCCAGTCTGAATGTCGTGGAACTGCTCAAGCGTCATCACTACAGCAAACCACCGCTCGATGATGCGCGCTCGGTGATCATCTACGACAGCTATCTCAAATTGCTCGACCCGTCGCGCAGCTATTTCATGGCCAGCGACATTGCCGAGTTCGACAAGTGGAAGACCCAGTTCGACGACTTCCTCAAAAGCGGCGATCTCAACGCCGGGTTCACCATCTACAAGCGCTACCTGGACCGCGTCAAAGCGCGTCTGGACTTTGCCCTTGCCGAGTTGAACAAGGGTGTCGACAAGATTGACTTCACCACCAAGGAAACCTTGCTGATCGATCGCAAGGACGCGCCTTGGCTCAAGTCCACCGCAGAACTCGACGACCTGTGGCGCAAGCGCGTCAAGGACGAAGTCCTGCGCCAGAAGATCGCCGGCAAGGATTCCAAGCAGATCCAGGAAACCCTGACCAAGCGCTACAAGAACCAGTTGGCGCGTCTGGACCAGACCCGCGCGGAAGACATCTTCCAGGCGTACATCAACACCTTCGCCATGTCCTACGACCCGCATACCAACTACCTGTCGCCGGATAATGCAGAAAACTTCGACATCAACATGAGCCTGTCCCTCGAGGGCATCGGCGCCGTGTTGCAGAGTGACAACGACCAGGTGAAAGTCGTGCGTCTGGTGCCGGCAGGTCCGGCCGACAAGACCAAGCAGGTCGCACCGGCCGACAAGATCATCGGCGTTGCCCAAGGCAACAAGGAAATGGTCGACGTGGTTGGCTGGCGTCTGGATGAAGTGGTCAAGTTGATCCGTGGCCCGAAAGGCACCGTGGTGCGTCTGGAAGTGATTCCGGCCAGCAATGCGCCGAACGACCAGACCAGCAAGATCGTGCCGATCACCCGTGAAGCGGTGAAGCTTGAAGACCAGGCGGTGAAAAAATCGGTCCTCAACCTCAAGCAGGATGGCAAGGACTACAAGCTTGGCGTCATCGAGATCCCGGCTTTCTATCTGGACTTCAAGGCGTTTCGCGCCGGTGATCCGGACTACAAGAGCACCACGCGCGACGTCAAGAAACTGCTGACCGAGTTGCAAAAGGACAAGGTCGACGGCGTGGTCATCGACCTGCGCAACAACGGCGGCGGTTCCTTGCAGGAAGCGACCGAGCTGACCAGCCTGTTCATCGACAAAGGCCCGACCGTACTGGTGCGTAACGCCGATGGCCGCGTCGATGTGCTCGAAGATGAAAATCCGGGTGCGTTCTACAAAGGCCCGATGGCGTTGCTCGTCAACCGTTTGTCCGCCTCGGCTTCGGAGATTTTTGCCGGCGCCATGCAGGACTACCACCGCGCGCTGATCATTGGCGGTCAGACCTTTGGTAAAGGCACCGTGCAGACCATTCAGCCGCTGAACCATGGCGAACTGAAGCTGACCCTGGCCAAGTTCTACCGGGTTTCCGGCCAGAGCACCCAGCATCAAGGCGTACTGCCGGACATCGACTACCCGTCGATCATCGACACCAAGGAAATCGGCGAAAGCGCCCTGCCGGAAGCCATGCCGTGGGACACCATCCGCGCGGCGATCAAGCCTGCGGTCGACCCGTTCAAGCCGTACATCACCCAGCTCAAGTCCGAGCATGATGTGCGTACCGCCAAAGACGCCGAGTTCGTGTTCATCCGCGACAAGCTGGCCCTGGCACAGAAGTTGATGAACGAAAAAACCGTCAGCCTCAACGAAGTCGAGCGTCGAGCCCAACACGCCGACATCGAAGCCAAGCAACTGACCATGGAAAACATCCGTCGCAAGGCCAAGGGCGAAGAGCCGCTCAAAGAGCTGAAGAAAGAAGACGAAGACGCCATCGCGGCCGAGCAAGACAAGACCAAGCCGGAAGACGATGCCTACCTGAGCGAAACCGGGCGCATCCTGCTGGACTACCTCAAGCTCAACACGGCGGTGGCCAAGCACTGAGTCATTATCAGCGACTGATGGCAATTTAATGCTGACGCTCCGCGGAGCGTCATCAAACAGTCATCAATCTGTCGTGAAATACAGGGCTGGGCGTGCTCTCTTTACCGAGAACACGCCCAGCCCTTTTTTTATCGCCAGAGACCGCCATGACCACAACCGAACAGCTGAGTGCGTTGAGCTCAATTCTGACTCAAGGCGGTTTGCACAGCCTGTTCCAGCCCATCATCAGCCTCTCTGAGCGACGAATTCTCGGCTACGAAGCCCTCAGCCGCGGGCCGTCGAACAGCCCGCTGCACTCCCCCATCGCGTTGTTCGCCGTCGCCCGCCAGGCCGGTCGCTTGAGCGAACTGGAAATCGCCTGCCGGCAGAGTGCCTGCCGACGGTTCAACGAACAGCAATTGCCCGGAAAACTGTTCCTCAACGTTTCACCCGAATCCCTGCTCGAGGCCGCGCATCAACCGGGTCGTACCCTGCAATTGCTGCAGGATTTCGGCATCCCGCCGAGCCAGGTGGTGATCGAACTCACCGAACAGGCGCCCATCGACGATTTCCAGTTGCTGCAAACCGCCCTGCATCACTACCGGGCGATGGGTTTTTCGATTGCCCTGGACGACTTGGGTGCAGGCTATTCAAGTTTGCGCCTGTGGTCGGAGTTGCGACCCGATTACGTGAAAATCGACCGACATTTCATCGACGGTATCCATCAGGACGCGCTCAAACGCGAGTTCGTCGGTTCAATCCTGCAAATCGCCAAGGCCTCACGGGCGCAGGTGATCGCTGAAGGTATCGAATTGTCGGAGGAACTGGCGGTACTGACCGAGATGGGCGTCGATCTGGTTCAGGGCTATCTGCTGTGCCGACCGCAGGAGCATCCACCCAAGGATGCCCGGCCCCTGATGCCAAGACAGGACAATGCCACCGTGGCGCTGAACGATGAAGCCAGCGACCTCAGTGCCCTGCTCAACGACCAGCCGGCAGTGGGCCGCGACACACCGACCGCCACGGTCCTGGAGGCCTTCCGTCGCCAGGCCAATCTCAACTCGCTGGCGGTGCTGGACGAACAAGGCCAACCCTGCGGCATCGTCCATCGACATTCGCTCTCCGACGCGCTGCTCAAGCCGTTCGCCACTGACCTGTTCGCCCGCAAACCGATCAGCCGCTTGATGAACGATGACTTCCTGGCCGTCGAGATGAGCCAGTCGCTGCAACAGGTCAGCCGCCTGATCACCAGCCGCGCTCGGCAACGTATCGAAGAAGACTTCATCATCACCCTCAACGGCAGCTACCTGGGCCTGGGGCGGGTGATCGACGTGCTCAAGCTGATTACCGAACTGAAAATCCAGCAGGCTCGCTACGCCAATCCGTTGACCCTGTTACCGGGTAACGTGCCGATCCAGCAATGCCTCACACGGCTGTTACAACAGCAACGCGAATCGGTGATCTGCTACGTCGACATCGACAGCTTCAAACCCTTCAACGATATCTATGGCTACGGCCGTGGCGATGAAGTCCTGCTGTGCCTGGCGCAATGCCTTAACGACCGGGTCGATCCGTCACGCGATTTCGTCGGGCATATCGGGGGAGATGACTTTCTACTGGTCCTTGGCCCGGAAGATTGGGGCCGACGGCTGAACCAGCTTCTGGACGACTTCCAGAGCCAGTGCCGCCGCTTCTACCGCGCCGAACACCTCGAAGCCGGCTGCTTCATCGCCCCCAACCGCCAGGGCGTGCGCCAGGAATTCCCGTTGCTTTCACTGTCCATCGGCGTGGTGCACCTACATCCAGAGGCCTGCG
This sequence comes from Pseudomonas sp. Sample_22, assembly GCF_004307635.1. Classification (NCBI taxonomy): domain Bacteria; kingdom Pseudomonadati; phylum Pseudomonadota; class Gammaproteobacteria; order Pseudomonadales; family Pseudomonadaceae; genus Pseudomonas; species Pseudomonas sp. Sample_22. The sequence goes on along the minus strand of NZ_RCNY01000074.1, from coordinate 2,003 downwards.
GAGAAATCGATGCCAGCCAATTGGCAGAAATGGCCTCCCAAGCCAAACACCACGCGAAGAACGTGCCGGGGTATAGCGTGCATGTGATTGATAGCCTGGCGGTGCCTACACCGGAAAGAGCACTTCTAATGGGACAGAGCTGACTGCTCCGACGCTATCGCGGGCAAGCCTAGCTCCTACAGGGTCCTGTGGCGCCTGCAGTTTTCGCAAACGCCCCCCCCCTGTAGGAGCGAGGCTTGCCCGCGATGGCGTCCGACCTAACAACCCCAAACTTTATGATGCCCTGGCCCGCAACCGGCGCCCCATCACATCCAACACATCACACCCATCCCGTAACGGAATGGCGCAGAGCAAGGCAAAGTCGCTGAGGATGAACGACTCACACTCGATCGAACCTCGCATGGATAGGTTCTCCATTACTTGGGTGACCGCTTGGATGCGGTAGCTGGCCGCGTCATACAGTACGTCGAGCGGCGCCTGGGTATCGACGAACAGAGTGGGCATGTCGTCGCTGTTGCTGGTGAGGGCCATGAAGCGACTTTCGGGGTGGGGAGTTGGTTTTTCGTAGGGTGGATCGGGTGTCAGTTTTTTCATCATTCTATTCCTAACGTATGGATGAGAGCCGCATACCTTCACTTCCACGCAATAGGTGGCGGCTGTACGCAGGTGTGGAAGACCGGTACGTTAGGCACCCGGCGCACTCGAAAGCGCCCCGCGCACAGCCACCATGAAAACGCAGACGAAAAACGCCGAACTGGTGGCGCTTGTTGCGCCTAACGATAGAAGGGCTTCCACGCCCTGCCACTGAATTTGCAGTGGCAGAGGAAAGACTATCGATGAGCACGGCTGCGCACCAGTTCATGAAAATCGACACGATTTGAAGGAAATCTCCTAGGACTATGAACGGAGATTTCGTAGGACCAAAAATTCTCACTACCAAGTTGATTGATCTTCCAGATTTGCCTTGTACAGATCATCTTTCCACTCTTCCAACGCTATTCTGTATATATCTTCAAAAAAAACCCGTGGATTGTCTATTTCCGTTTCATCCCACGCCATGGATATATTTTCGTCGTAATCGCTTTCAAATTGTTGTGAAAAATCAAAGTCCGGCATCGCCAACGTCGCTTCCAAAATTTGGAACAACAAGAAGCGATGCCTGTAGGTTAGATGATCAAACCTAGTTAAAATGAATTTCCTTATGATTTGTTCTCTATCATTTTTATCGTTCGGGTTGTACACCCACAGAGATGCTCCTAACGTTTCCTCGCGATCAAAAATAGATATTCCGCCCAACCAATAAAAAATAGTAGGTTCAAAAACAACATCAAATTTTGGCCACTTTAACAATTCAGCCTCCTATTTAGGGAATGCGGTATACGGCCGCAAAGTATTTTGATCAAATCTCACTTCAGAATAATTGAGATTTTCTATGTACTTTGGATTATTTATATCTTTCTTATTAGGCTTATACCCTCTACCTCCTCCTGGCATTTCCTTTTTAATTACAGGGTCCCCCTCTGGTGTATACCCAGTTGGAGATGTTCCCCTCTTGCTCATCCTATAGACAGCATCATTTAGAGCATTTAACTGTAAACGCCAATTTTTGAATTGAGAGCTGGATTGTATAGGCCCCCTCTGTCGCTTTATTGTTGGATGACTACCGTCAATTGATCGTTGCTTAAGCGCTCTATCAGGAATTTCAGGGTTGTGTTTTGCGACAGTATGCATTTTGTATTTTTTCTCGTATTCAAGTACCCGCCGCTTAGCATTTTTCTCAGCTAGCTCATCAATCCTTTCACGCCGCTGCTCGGTCGACATTTTCGGCAGCTGCGGCTCACCCTCATCAACTTTAACGCCACCAACACCATCCGGCACCGAACAATCCGGCCTATTCGCCCCCGGGCAATTCCCGCTCAACCCCAACGGATCCACCCACCCCGTCGGGTTCGGCGTATACCGATACGGGTTCAACCCGCCGGCCAGCTTCACCGGGTCCGGTG